>NZ_CP049256.1:2105427-2406203 GCF_011046485.1 Microbacterium sp. 4R-513 | reverse complement strand
GCGCGCGGGGTCGGGGTGCGGCATCCAGTGTCCTTCCGCCCACCCGGACATGTCCCTCGCCCAGTGGCACCAGACCTGCGATGGCGCCGAGGAGCGTCGACTTTCCGGCGCCGCTGGGCCCCATGACGGCGACGACCTCACCGGGCGCGGCGACGACCGTCGCGTCGAGCACCAGGCCGTGTCGCGGCACGACCACCCGTGCATCGAGCGCCTCGCCGGTCACCGGGGCGTCTCCGGTCGCCACGCCCGGACGAGCAGCAGCACGCCGATGGCCGTCACCAGCAGGAGGAGCGAGAGGGCGACCGCCGAGCCCTGCGTGATCCCCGCGCCGTTGAACGCCGTGTAGATCGCGAGCGGCATCGTCTGCGTCACGCCCGGCGCGTTGCCCGCGAAGAGGGCCGTCGCGCCGAACTCGCCGACCGCGCGCGCGAAGCACAGGACGATGCCCGCGATCAGGCCGGGGCCGGCGAGAGGGAGAGTGACCCGTCGCAGGATGGTCCAGCGGCCGGCCCCCAGCGCGGCGGCCGTCTGCTCATACCCGACGCCGCTCGTGCGGAGCGACCCCTCGACAGCGAGCACGAGGAAGGGCAGCGCGACGAACGTCTGTGCGAGGACCACCGCCGGCGTCGAGAACGGGAGACGGATGCCGATCTCGGCCAGAGCTCCTCCGAGCCAGCCGGTGCGACCGAACAGGAAGAGAAGAGCGATGCCCCCGACCATGGGAGGCAGCACGAGCGGAACCGTCACGAGGGCCCGGAGCACGCCCGCGAGGCGCGGGCCGCTTCGTGCGATGAGCAGCGCGAGCGGCACGCCGAGCACGACGCACACGAGGGTCGCCACGAGGCCCGTGCCCAGCGAGAGAAGAAGGGCCGAGATCGCCTCCGGTGCCGTGACATCGGCCCAGAGGGTCGACCAGTCGACGCGTGCGACCAGCGTCAGAAGCGGCAGGACGAGAAGCGCGAGACCGACGACCGCAGGCAGCAGCAGGATCTGCGGGACGAAGCCCGCCCCTTCACGTCTCACGGCTTCCCGAAGCCGCGCGCCTCGAGCACCGCCTGCCCGTCCGGGCCGAGGACGAACGCTTGGAAGGCGGCCGCCGCCGCGCGATTCGCGGCGTTCCTCAGCGTCGCGATCGGGTAGCGGTTGACGACCTCGGCGGCGCCGTCGGGCACGATGGAGTCGACATCGGTGCGCCCCTTGACGTCGGTGGCGTAGACGAGGCCCGCATCGGCTTCGCCGGCGGCGACCTTCGTGAGCACGGCGGTGACGTTCTGCTCGTAGCTCGCGGGGCTGACGCTGACCCCGGCGTCGGCGAGGAGCTTCTGGGATGCCGCGCCGCACGGCACCTCGGGGGCGCAGAGCACGACCGTGACACCGTCGTCGGCGAGGTCCGCGAGGCTCTCGACATCACCGGGGTCTCCCGCGGGCGTCGCGATGACGAGCGTGTTCGTCGCGAAGACCTCCGGGTCGCCGGCGAGACCGGCATCCGTCACCTTCGCCATGTTGTTCTCGTCGGCGGATGCGAAGAGGTCGGCGGGCGCGCCCTCGAGGAGCTGCGTCGCGAGGGTGCTCGATCCGTCGTACACGATCGGCTGCACGTCGATCTGCGGGTGCCGTTGCTCGAACTCCGTCGCGAGCTCGTCGAACGCGGCCTGGAGCGACGCCGCCGCATAGATCGTCAGGTCGCCGGTCAGCTCGTCGCCCGCGCCGGTGGGCGCCGTCGCCGACCCAGCATCGCCGGCCGACGACGCGCAGCCGGTCGCGAGGAGCGCTGCGAGAGCGACAGCTCCGGCCGCCAGGATGCGTCTCACAGAGTCCCCTTGGGCGTCTCGACGATGACGTTGGTGGCCTTGACGACCGCGACGGCGAGCGAGCCGACCTCGAGGCCGAGGTCGCGCACGGCTTCGGCCGACAGGAGCGACACGACGCGGTGCGGTCCCGCCTGGATGTCGACCTGGGCCATGATGCCGTCGGCCTGCACGCGCGTCACGAGACCCACGAACCTGTTGCGGGCGCTCGAGAGGACGTCCGTGGGATCGGATGCCGCGCGGGCGAGCTCGACCGCACGCTCGGCGAGCGCTTCGCCCGGGACCTCCGCGGGCGTGGCATTCGTCGTCGGGAGGACGCCCTGCTCGACCCATCGCCGGACGGTGTCGTCGCTCACGCCCAGGAGCCGAGCAGACTCGGCGATCTTGTAGCTCGGCATGGGCCGAGGATATCACCGCATCTGCGGCGAGGATCGGCTGGAATCTCCGCATCTGCGGCCGCTCGATCCCGGTGTCCGACCCGCGGATACCCTGGATGCATGCCTCTGCCACCGCTGGTCGAGCCCGTCGCCGCACTCGGCGAGACCGAGCGCGTGCGCACGGCGCGCCACACGCGGCTCATCGGCTTCGGCGAGGTCGCGCAGCGCCGGCTCGCGGCCGCCCGCATCGCCGTCGTGGGCGCGGGCGGGCTCGGCTCACCGGTCCTCTTGGCGCTCGCCGCGGCCGGCGTGGGCGAGCTGATCGTCGTCGACGACGACGCCGTCGAGCTCTCGAACCTGCAGCGGCAGATCCTCCACCGCGTCGGCGACGTGGGTGCGCCGAAGGTCGACAGCGCCGTCCGCGCCGCTGCCGACCTCGCCCCCGAGACGGTCGTGCGCCCCGTGCGCGAGCACCTGACCCCCGACAATGCGGCGCGCCTCCTCGCCGGCGCACACGTCGTGATCGACGGCACCGACACGTTCGAGACCCGCGAAGCCGTGGCATCCGCGTGCGAAGAGCTCGGCGTGCCTCTTGTCTGGGGAACCGTCCAGGGCTTCGACGCGCAGGTCACGGTTTTCTGGAGCCGCCCGCCGGGCGATGTCGCGCCCGTCGTGCTGGCCGACCTCTATCCCTCGGGAAGCGTGGGCGAAGTGCCTTCGTGCGCGGACGTCGGCGTGCTCGGCGCGCTCTGCATGCAGGTGGGTGCCCTCCTGGCCACCGAGGCGATCAAGCTCGTGACGGGGATCGGCGAGTCGCTGCTCGGCCGCGTCCTCGTGGTCGACGGGCTGCGTGCGCGGCAGCACGAGGTGGCGCTTCGCCGTGCGACGACGGATGCCGCGTCCCCCGCGCCGCTGCCCGATCCCGCGACCGTCGTGCCGTACGTCGGCCCGGCTGCGCTGGCGGGTGCCGTCATCCTCGACGTCCGGGAGGACGATGAGGTGGCGCTCGGGATGATCCCCGGCTCGCGTCATGTGCCCCTCGGCGAGCTGCTGGCTGACCCGTCGACGGTGCCGGCCACGGGGCGCGTGGTGGTGGTCTGCCAGGTCGGGATGCGCGCGCGCCGCGCCGCCGAGGCGCTTCGCGCGGTCGGGGTCGACGCCGAGGTCCTCGCCGGCGGCATCGAGGCGTGGCAGGCGTCCGGCGCCTCGCGGATGTCCGCGTGAGCGCGGACGGTCTGCGCGAGGTCGAGGAGCAGCAGGCCCTGATCCTCTCGCGCGTCGAGGCGATCGGGCTGGTCGATGCTCGTTCGATCCCGGTTCCGGCGGCGCTCGGCCGGACGCTCCGCGAGCCGCTCCGCGCCCGCGTCGACATCCCGGTCTTCGACAACTCCGGGATGGACGGCTTCGCTGTGCGATTCGACGACGTCATGGATGCCTCGCCCGACCGTCCGGTGCGGCTCCGGGTCGTCGCCGATCTGCCCGCCGGCACGGCCCTCGACCCTCCGGTCGCACCTCGTGAGGCGGCCCGGATCATGACGGGATCCCCCGTCCCCACGGCGACCGACGCGATCGTCCCCTTCGAGGACACCGCCGGAGGCCTCGCGGATTCCCTCGGCGAGATCGTCGTCGTGCGGGCGCCGCGTCGCGCGGGCGCGCACGTCCGCCGCCGCGGCGAGGACGCCGTCGTCGGCGACGAGCTCCTGCCCGCGGGCGTGGAGCTGGGCGCCCTCCAGCTCGCGGCGGCTGCCGCGGCCGGGGTGGCCGAGGTCGTCGTGTCGCAGCATCCCCGTGTCGTCGTCGTCTCGACCGGGTCCGAGCTCGTCGCCCCCGGCTCGCCGCTGGAGCGCGGCCAGATCCCCGAGTCGAACAGCGAGCTTCTCGCGGGGCTCGTCGCGGGCGCCGGCGCCGAGGTCGTGCTCCGGCTCAGTGTGCCCGACGACGGCGACGGACCGCTGCGGGCCATCGCCGAGGCATCTGCTCTCGGTGCTGACGCGGTGGTGTTCACGGGCGGAGTCAGCGCGGGAGCGTACGAGCCCGTCAAGACGCTGCTCACCGGCGCGATGGAGTTCACCGGGGTCCGGATGCAGCCGGGCAAGCCGCAGGGATTCGGCGCGACCGACGACGGGGTGCTGCTCTTCGGGCTGCCGGGGAACCCGGTGAGCGCGGCGGTCTCGTTCGAGGTGTTCGTCCGGCCCGCGCTCCTCGCGCTGCAGGGCCGCAGCGAGCTCCAACGCCCGATCCTGCGACTGCCGGCGCAGACGGCGTGGCGCACGCCTCCCGGCCGGCGTCAGTACCTCCCGGCCGCGATCGACCGTTCCGACCCGGCGCGCTGGACCGTCCGGCCCGCGACCGGCGGCGGCTCGGGATCGCATCTGGCCGGCGGGCTCGCCCGGGCTGAGGCCTACGCGATCGTGGGAGCGGAGACGGATGCCGTGGCACCCGGCGATCTCGTCGATGTCATGCTGATCTCATGAGCTTCACGCACCTCGACGAGTCCGGTCGCGCGCGCATGGTCGACGTTACGGCGAAGCAGCCGACAGTCCGCGCGGCGACGGCGCGGGGCTTCGTGCGGTGCTCGGTCGAGGTCGTGGCGGCCCTCCGCGACGGCAGCGTGCCGAAGGGAGACGTGCTGGCCGTCGCCCGCATCGCCGGCATCCAGGCGGCGAAGCGCACCCCCGACCTGCTTCCCCTCGCCCACGTCATCGGGGTCCACGGCGCGGCCGTCGACCTCGCGATCGTCGATGACGGCGTCGAGATCGAAGCCACCGTCCGCACCGCGGATCGCACCGGCGTCGAGATGGAGGCGCTCACCGCCGTGTCGGTGGCCGCCCTCGCGATCGTCGACATGGTGAAGGGGCTCGACAAGGCGACGTCGATCGAGAGCGTCCGGATCACGGCGAAAGAGGGCGGCCGGTCCGGCCGCTGGACGCGGCCGGGCGAGATCATCCCCTCGGACGCCGACGCCGACGCGCCCGTCGTCGAGTCGTGAGCGGACTCGACCCCGGCGGGCCGACGTTCGGCGCGATCCTCCTCGCCGGCGGCCGCGCGACCCGCGTCGACGGCGCCGTCAAGCCGCTCTTCGACGTCGGAGGACGCACTCTTCTGTCGCGGGCGGTGGACGCGGCCCGCGCGGCGCAGGCGCACCCCTTGGTCGTGGCGGCTCCCGTGCTGGACGAGAGCCTCGAGGTCGAGTGGGTCGCGGACGACCCGCCCTTCGGCGGACCCGTCGCAGGCATCGTCGCCGCCTTCGGCCGCTCCGACCTCTGGGAACGCGCGCCCGAGTGGACCTTCGTGCTCGCTTGCGACCTCCCCCAGGTCGGTGCGGCGGTCGAGCGGCTCGCGTCCGACGTCGTCCTCCTCCCGGCCGACACCGAAGGACTGTGCCTCGCGGATGCCTCGAGCCGCCCGCAATGGCTCACCGGCGTCTACCGCACGCGAGCGCTTCGAGAGGCGGCGCGCGCCATGCCGCACGCCGGTCGCCACGCGCCCGTGCGCGAGCTGCTCGCGGATCTCGCCGTCGCCGTGGTCGCGGCGTCCGATGACCTGACCGCGGATGTCGACACGTGGGAGGATCTCCACAGAGCCCGCGAAGCCGCGGCGCGCGGCACGCCACCGCCCGCCGCCGAGGAGGAGTCATGACCGAGGCATCCCGCACCCTTCCCCCCGAGGCGCTCGACGCGTGGGCCGCCGCGATGCGCGAGCGCTTCGGCCTCGCCGACGGCGACGTGCCGATCTCACTCATCCTGGATCTCGCGCGCGAGGCGGCGAACGGCGTCGCACGACCGGCCGCGCCGCTGAGCGCCTTCGTCGCCGGCCTCGTCGCGGGGCGCGCGGGAGGGTCGCAGGAGGATGTCGAGTCCGCCGTCGCCGCCGTGGTCGAGCTCGCCCAGGGCTGGGAAGCCTGATGGCGCGCGTCCGCTACTTCGCCGCCGCGGCCGAGGCCACCGGGCTCGAGGCCGAGCACCGCGGCGAGCGCACGCTCGGCGAGCTGCGGTCGGCCGTCTCGTCCGACCACCCGGGGCTCGGCGGCATCCTCCCCCGCTGCGCCGTCCTCGTAGGCGGCGCGCGCGTCGATGACGCCACCCCTCTCGGCACCGACGATCTCGTCGACGTGCTGCCGCCCTTCGCGGGCGGCTAGGCCTTCGCAAATCCGCGGCATCTCGCGGGTCGGCGGTCAGCGGACCCGCACATCGCCGCGGGTGAATGGGAGAGGAGAGCCCTCAGCCGCGGCACCATGCCGGTCGACGGTCACCGGACCCGCACATCGCCGCGGGGGAATGCCGCTGCTCAGCCGCCCAGGCCCTTCCACGCCGTCGTCCCGTCGGCCTCGACCTGACGCTTCCACACCGGCAGGTCTGTCTTGATCGTCTCGATGAGCGTCCGGCACACGTCGAACGCCTCGGCCCGGTGCGACGACGCGACGGCGATGACCACCGCGAGGTCTCCGACGGCGAGGCGCCCGACACGGTGGCTCACGGCGACGAGGGCGCCGGTCTCGCCGATCGCCTCGGTGGCGAGACGCCGCAGGGTCTCTTCGACGTCGGGATGCGCGGTGTACTCGAGCGCGACGACCGAGGTGGCGGCATCCGGATCGTGATCTCGCACGCGCCCGACGAACGTCGTCACGGCCCCGCACGCCGGGTCGTCGACCGCGGCCAGGTGGGCCTCGAGGTCGAGGGCCCGATCGCTGATCGTCGCGAGACGCACGCCGCTCATGAGTGGTCTCCGCCCGCGAGCTGATCGATGACGTGCCGCGCCACCGAGAGGATGACCGGCATTCCGGATGCCACGGCCTTCGGCGATCCCGGAAGGTTCACGATCAGAGCACCCGCCGTCACGCCCGGCACCGGGTCGACGACCCCGGACAGTCCCCGCGAGATCATGCCGCCCGGCGTCTCGGCAGCGCCCAATCGCCGGAGCTCCTCGGCGATGCCCGGAACCGGGCGTCCGATCACCCGGGCGGTTCCCTCGGGCGTCTCATCGCGCGGCCCGACACCCGTGCCGCCCGTCGTCACGATGAGACGCGCCCCGCCCGCGAGCACGGCCAGGAGGGCCCGCTCGACGCTCTCGGCGCCGTCGGGGACGACGATCGGCTCATCGCATTCGAAGCCCGCGCGGACGAGTTCCGCTACGGCCGCAGGACCGGCGGTGTCGGGGCGGTCGCCCGCCGCGGAGCGGTCGGACACCGTGATGACGGCGGCGGCGTAGCTCATGCCTTCAGCCTACGAGCCCCTGCCCTCCGCGGTGGCGGTGATGCGATTGGCCATCCCGCGGAAGATGAAGCCGTGGAACGGCAGGACCGCGAGCCAGTAGAGGCGCCCGCTGAGCCCGCGCGGGAAGAACACCGCTCTCTGGTCATAGCGCGACCCATCGCCCTCCGGGCTGGCGCGCAGCTCGAGCCACGCGCCGCCCGGGACCTTCATCTCGGCCCGGAGCCGCAGCATCCGTCCCGGTTCGATCGCCTCGACCCGCCAGAAGTCCAGCGCGTCGCCGACCTCGAGGCGGGAGCGGCTGCGTCGGCCGCGCGCGAGGCCGACGCCGCCGACGAGCTTGTCCATCCAGCCGCGGATGGCCCACAGGAGCGGCTGCGAGTACCAGCCGTTGACGCCGCCGATGCCCTCGATGACCGCCCACAGCCGCGCCGGGTCGGCGCTCGTGTGCGCCGTGCGCGCGTCGGTGAAGACGGTGCGCCCCGCCCAGTCGGGGTCGCTCGGAAGCGGGTCGCTCGGAACGCCGAGCACCTCGGCGTCGAGCCAGCTCGTCTCGACGCGGTCCTCGCTCTCGCGGCCCAGGGCGAGGTCCACCGCGCGGCGATACGGCGTCAGGCCGCCCTCCGGCGGCGGGATGATGGCGTCGATGTCGCGGTTCTTCACGACGCAGTCGTTCTGCAGCGACTCGACGAGGGGGCGGGCGATCGAGCGAGGGATAGGCGTCACGAGATTGACCCAGTGCGAGGCGAGGCGAGGCGTCAGCACCGGCAGCGCCGCGATCGCCCGCTGGGGAAGCCCGGCCTCGACGGCGTAGCCGTTCATCATCTGCCCGTAGCGCAGGACGTCGGGTCCGCCGATGTCGACGGCGCGGTTCACGTCGGGTGCGACGCGTGCGGCCGCGAGGAGGTAGTAGAGGACGTCGCGCACAGCGATCGGCTGGATGCGGTTGCGCACCCACTTCGGCGCCGGCATGTACGGGAGCACCTCGGTGAGGTGCCGCACCATCTCGAACGACGCCGAGCCCGATCCGATCACGACTCCGGCCTGCAGCACGAGGGTCGGCACGCCCGATGCGAGGAGGATCTCCCCCACCTCGACGCGCGAGCGCAGGTGCGGCGAGAGGTCGGCGTCGTCCGGGTGGAGCCCGCCGAGGTAGACGATGCGCGAGACGCCGCCCGCACCCCTATCGGCTGTCGCCTCGGACGCGGCATCCGTCGCCGCCTCCGTCCCTCGCGGGCGAGTCGCGGCGGCCGCTTCGGCCACGGTGCGCGCGGCCGCGCGGTCAGCCTCCTCGAACTCCTTGCCCGACGACATCGAGTGGATGAGGTAGTAGAGCACGTCGACGTCCTGGACGGCTTCGGCGAGCGCGGCGGAGTCCGCCGCGGCCCCGACGACCACCTCGACCCGCTCGGACCACTCGAACGTCGAGACACGCGTCGCATCCCGGGCGAGGACGCGCACACGATATCCCGCCGTCAGCAGCCGAGGAACGAGCCTGCCGCCGATGTACCCGGTCGCGCCGAGCACGAGCGCCCGCGGCGGCTCACCGTCGGCGCGAGCGATGGCGCGGAGGGCGGGTTCCTGGCCGGACGGCGAGGCGATATCGGTCACGCGAGCGACGCTACGTCGTGACGGATGCCTCGGCCAGATCTTGCGTCCGGCGCAGGCTCGTGCTTCCCGGCGCACCATGCGGCCTCGGCAGGCGACGGCACACCACCGCCGGACGAGGACGCCGGGCTAGCCACGGTGCTCGAGCCGGACGACCACCGACTTGGAGGTCGGGGTGCCGCTCACGTCGGCGACCGAGTCGAGCGGCACCAGGACGTTCGTCTCGGGATAGTACGCGGCCGCGTTCCCTCGCGGCGTCCGATACGCGACGACGCGGAACTCCTCGGCGCGACGCTCCTGCACCACGCCGTCCGGACCCACCCACTCCGAGACGAGGTCGACGATCTCGTCCTCTTCGAAGCCGAGCGCGCGGATGTCCTTGGCGTTGACGAGCACGACACGCCGCCCGCCGTGGATGCCGCGGTACCGGTCGTCCTTGCCGTAGATCGTCGTGTTGTACTGATCGTGCGAGCGGAGCGTCTGCAGCAGCAGCCGTCCGCGCGGGATGCGGGGATACTCGAGCGCGTTCACCGTGAAGCGGGCCTTGCCGTCGGCCGTCGCGAACGTGCGCGCATCGCGAGGCCCGTTGGGCAGGTGGAGCGTGCCGCCCTTGTCGATGCGCTTCTCGTAGTCGTCGAAGCCGGGCACGACGTTCTCGATGTGGTGGCGGATGAGGGCGTAGTCCGCTTCGAGCGCCGCCCAGTCGGCACGCGGCGCGTTCGCGGGGCGACCGGATGCCGGAACCTGCGGCGCGGCCGCCTCCTCGGCGGGCGAGCGCTCGACCTGCTCGCGATCGATCTGCTCGAGATCGTGCACGCCCGTGCCCACCGGCGTGGGCTCGGCCGAGGCATCCGTTCTGAAGACGAGCGCCGAGAGCCGAGCGACGATGGCGACCTCGCTCAGAAGGTCCTCGGCGGGCGGCGCGAGCCGCCCCCGGGACGAGTGCACGGCGCCCATCGAGTCCTCGACGGAGACGCGCTGCTCGACGCCGCCTCGGCGGTCGCGGTCGGTACGGCCGAGAGTCGGGAGGATGATCGCGCGCTTGCCCGTCACGACGTGCGAGCGGTTGAGCTTCGTCGACACCTGGACGGTGAGGTCGACGTTCCGCATCGCCGGCTCGGTCACCCCGGTGTCGGGGGTGGCGAGCACGAAGTTGCCGCCCATGCCCATGAAGAAGCGTACTTTCCCGTCGCGCATCGCCCGGATCGCCTGCACGGTGTCGTAGCCGTACTCGCGCGGGGCGGAGAACGAGAACTCGGCGTCCAGCGCATCGAGGAACGCCGTCGACGGCTTCTCGTAGATGCCGACGGTGCGATCGCCCTGCACGTTGGAGTGCCCGCGGACCGGGCAGACGCCCGCTCCCTTTCGGCCGATGTTGCCCTGCAGGAGGAGCAGGTTCACAACTTCGCGGAGCATCGGGACGGAGTGCTTGTGCTGCGTCAGCCCCATCGCCCAGCACACGATCGTCGCCTTCGAGGTACGCACGGCCTCGCCGACGCGGCGGAGCGTCTTCTCGGGGAGCCCGGTGGCCTGGACGAGCTCGGACCACGAGGCATCCGCCATCGCCTGCCGATAGGCCTCGAAGCCGCTTGTGTGGTCGTCGATGAAGGCGCGATCGAGCACCGCCTCACCGGTCCCTGAGCCGGTCGAGGGGTCGGCCTCCAGCAGGTGCTTGCCGATCGCCTGGAAGAGCGCCTGGTCGCCGCCGAGGCGGATCTGCACGAACTGATCGGCGAGCTTCGTTCCGCCGAACGCGACTCCCCGCACCGTCTGCGGGTTCTCGAACCGCATGAGCCCGGCTTCGGGCAGCGGGTTCACGGCGATGATCTTGGCGCCGTTCTGCTTGGCCTTCTCGAGGGCGCTCAGCATGCGCGGGTGGTTCGTCCCGGGGTTCTGCCCGGCGACGATGATCAGGTCGGCCTCGTAGATGTCGTCGATCGAGACCGTCCCCTTGCCGATGCCGATCGTCTCGGTCAGGGCGGATCCGGACGACTCGTGGCACATGTTCGAGCAGTCGGGAAGGTTGTTCGTGCCGAGGCCCCGGACGAGCAGCTGGTACAGGAACGCCGCTTCGTTGGAGGTGCGCCCGGACGTGTAGAAGACGGCCTCGTTCGGGTCGTCGAGCTTCTTCAGCGCGGACGCGATCTCGTGGAGTGCGTCGTCCCACGAGATCGGCCGGTAGTGCGTCGCTCCCTCTTCGAGCACCATCGGCTCGGTGAGGCGGCCCTGCTGCCCGAGCCACCAGTCGTCGTGCCTCTCGAGGTCGGCGAGCGAGTGCTCGGCGAAGAACTCCGCGCCGATGCGGCGCAGCGTCGCCTCCTCGGCGACCGCCTTCGCGCCGTTCTCGCAGAACTCGGCGATGTGACGGTGGTCGTTCTCGGGCCAGGCGCAGCCCGGGCAGTCGAAGCCGTCCTTCTGATTGACCCGCAGCAGCGTCTGGACGCTGCGCGTGATGCCCATCTGGTCGTTGGACATCTGCAGCGAGCGGATCACGGCGGGCACGCCGACCGCGACCTTCTTCGCCTTCCCGTGTGTGACCTTCGACTCGTCGATGTCGGCGGTGGGTGCGGGCTTGGCCATGCTGTCTACCGGTGCTTCCTCGCGTGGCGTCCGGCCGGGCGGACGATGCCGCGGCCTCTCTCCATGCTAGGTCGGTGCCGGTGCCCGGGATCCGGAACCTATCGCTGAACGGGAGCGGTTCAGCGGCGGCCCGTGCCGAAGACTCCCCGGATGACCCCCGACAAGATCGTCTGCGTCGACTTCGAGTTCAGGATCGACTCGAGGGGCGACTTCCGCTGGGCCCGCGACGTGCGTGTCGTACCCGACGTCTTCTTGAGGATCCGGTCGTACTCGGCCCGCGCCCTCTTCTCGGCGGCGGCCTGCTGCTTCTCGATCGCGGCCTGCTGCTTGGCGTACTCGGCATCCGCCTTCGCCTTCGCGAGCGCCGCCGCCTCCGCGGCGGCCGCCTCGGCGGCGGCGTTCATCTTGGCCGTGAGGATCTCGCGCGCGGACTGGGGATCGACGGCGGTGCCGTACTTCGCCAGGAGCGGGGATGCCGCGACCGCCGCGCCGATCTGCGCTTCGGGCGTCGGCGACATGAGTCCTTGCGGCGCGCGCAGGCGCGTCCATGCGACGGGCGTCGGCGCACCCTTCTCGCTCATGACGGTGACGATCGCCTCGCCCGTTCCCAGCTCCTGAAGCGTGCGCTCGAGGTCGTAGCCCGACTTCGGATAGGTCCCGACCGTCGCTCGCAGGGCCTTCGCGTCATCCGGGGTGAACGCACGGAGGGCGTGCTGCACGCGCGAGCCCAGCTGAGCGAGAACGTCGCCCGGCACGTCCTTGGGCGTCTGGGTCACGAAGAAGACGCCGACGCCCTTCGAGCGGATGAGGCGGACCGTCTGCACGATCGCCGCCGTGAAATCCTTCGAGGCGTCCTTGAACAGGAGGTGCGCCTCGTCGAAGAAGAACACGAGCTTGGGCTTGTCGAGGTCGCCCACCTCGGGCAGGATCTCGAACAGCTCCGCGAGCAGGTACATCAGGAACGTCGAGAACAGCGCCGGCTTATCGGCGACACCGGGCACCTCGAGGAGCGAGATGATGCCGCGACCGTCGGCCGCCGTCCGCAGGAACTCGCCCACCTCGAACTCCGGCTCGCCGAAGAACACATCAGCGCCCTGATCCGCGAACGTGATGAGCTCGCGCAGGATGACGCCGGCCGTCGCGGCCGACAGCCCACCGAGGGTCTTCAGCTCAGCCTTGCCCTCGTCGCTCGTGAGGTACGTGAGCACGGCGCGGAGGTCCGAAAGGTCGACGAGCGCCAGCCCGTGCTCATCGGCGTAGTGGAAGACGAGGCCGAGGCTCGACTCCTGCGTCTCGTTGAGGCCCAGCACCTTGCTCAGCAGCAGCGGCCCGAACCCGCTCACCGTCGCCCGGACGGGCACCCCCTTGCCGATGCCGCCGAGCGCGAAGTACTCGGTGACGGATGCCTCGGGCTTCCAGTCCTGCCCGATCGCCCGCGTGCGCGCGAGGAGCTTCTCGTTCGGCTCGCCGGGCGTCGCGACGCCCGACAGGTCGCCCTTGATGTCGGCGGCGAAGACCGGCACGCCCTTCGCGGCGAGCTGCTCGGCGAGCCCCTGCAGCGTGCGGGTCTTGCCCGTGCCCGTGGCACCGGCGACGAGCCCGTGGCGGTTCATCATGCCGAGCGGGATCCGGATCTGCGCCTCCGGCACAGGATCGCCGTTGACCAGCGCCCCGAGGTCGAGGGTCGTCGCCTCGAAGGTGTAGCCCCGGACGATCGCGGCCACGGCGTCCGTATCGAGAGGACCGGTGGTCGCAGTCGGGTGCACGGGCGCAGGATTCGGTTCCTGAGTGGTCGGAGCCTCCGTCGGCGCTCCCGCGGGCCCCAATGCCGACTGCTCCACCGTCGCGGGCGCAGGTGCCGCGTCCACTGGCGCCGCGGGCCCGGTCCCGGAACCCGGCGCTCCGCCCGCGGCTCGCGCCTTCGCAGCCTCCGCCTCGGCGGCGGCCAGGGCCGCCTTCGCCTGCGCGGCCTTGAGCTGGGCCTCGGCGGCCTCGGCTTCGGCGCGCAGCCGGGCGAGCTCGGCTTCGGCGGCGGCGACGGCGGGATCGGTGGCGGCGGGGTCGCTCATGCGCTCAGCCTAGCGACGGCCCGTTGCGCCGAGCCGGGTCATCCAGCGCTGCGCGTGAGCGCGGCATCCGCGCGTCTGAGACGCGGATCGCGCGCCATGAGGGGGAGGAAGAGGGCGGCGAGCAGCAGGGCCACTCCCGTGCCCACCATCGCCCCGCCGAGGGTGTCGCTCAGCCAGTGCGCGTGCAGATAGGTGCGGCTGAGTGCCATGAGCAACACCCAGACGACACCGCCGATCACGGTCCAGATCGAGGGGAAGATCACCATGAGAGCGACGGCAACCGTCGCGGCATTCGCCACGTGTCCCGACGGGAACGAGCCGAAGTCGCTCAGCACGATGATGTCTTCGGGACGCGCGCGACCGAAGGTGTGCTTGAGGATCTGCACGAACATGGCCGAGGCCACCGAGGCGGCGATGAAGTACATCGCAGCCCACGGCCTTCGGAGGAACAGCAGGATGCCCCCGACGACGATGGGCACGACGAAGACGCCGAACCACCCCCCGCCCAGGAAGTTCATGACGAACGAGAAGGTCGTCATGAAGTGGGAATGCCACGCCGCGAGCGTCTGGTCCCACCAGACGTCGATCGCGAAGGGCGGGTCTCCGCGGAAGAGGATCCACCCCCCGAGGCCTGCCGCGCCTGCGATGAGCACGATTCCGACCACGATGAAGGGCAGCCGCTGCGGGAAGGCGGCGTCCCTGCTCGGGGGCTGCCCCACCGCGGCGCGGATCTCCTGACGGTCCATCGGCCCATTGTGGCCCTGTCGTCCAGAAGGATGCTTCCCCTTGCGCTTCGGCGTGGCGTCGTGCAACTGCCGGGACGCCGCCCGCCCGAAGAGCGTCGCTGTCGCCGCGCCGGACGCGAACACCTCGCGAAGCGCGCGCGATACGGCAAGGATGACGGCATGAGCGCCGTCGTCGACACCGTCCGCGCGGTCATCGCGCCGCTGAGTCGCACCCGCGTCTTCCGACGCTTCATCGGGCCTCGCCTGCTTCCTCCCATCGAACGGCTCCTGGCCCGGCTGACGCGCGGCCGGGTTCAACTGAGCGCACTGCTCGTGCCGTCGCTGGTCCTGCACACCACCGGCGCGAAGTCGGGCGAGCCGCGCGATGCGCCGCTCATGTACACGCCCGACGGCCGCGGGCGGGCGATCGTCGCGGGAACCAACTTCGCCGGCGCACGGCATCCCGCGTGGACCCAGAATCTGCTCGCTGACCCCGACGCCGAGACCACTGTGCGCGGACGGCGCATGGCGGTCCGCGCGACCCCGATCCCCGACGACGAGCGCGACGAGACGTGGGCGCTCATCGAGACGCAGTGGCCCGGGTATCGCAACTACGAACGGGAGTCCGGGCGAGCGGTCCGGCTCTTCCTGCTGCAGCCGGTGCGTCGCGAGCCGGCCGCGGTCGGATAGGGCGAAGCGTTACGGAGCGAGGCGCTCGACGGTGCGGGGACGCACGACGAACCAGAGCGACAGAACGGCCACGACCGCACAGGCGGCCATGACCGACGCCATCGTCGTCGGCGTGATGCCGGCATCCCGCGCGATCCAGCCGACGAGCGGTGAGATGAGGCCGGCGACCCCGAAGTTCGTGAACCCGATGATCGACTGCGCCGTACCCGCCGCCTTGCCGTGGCGGTCGAGTGCGAGCACCTGCACGCACGGGAAGGTGAAGCCGCACGCCGTCATGAAGAAGAAGAGCGGCACGATGGTTCCCCAGATGCCGAAGCCCAGCTGGTCGGTGACGATGATGGCGGATGCCGCAACTACGAGCACGGCGGTCGACCAGGCCAGAACCCACTGAGGCCCGAAGCGCGCCGCGAGACGGGAGGCCGTCTGCACGCCGAGCACCACGCCGAGGGAGTTGACGGCGAACAGCATGCCGTACTGCTGGGCGTCGAAGCCGTAGTCGAGCTGGAACAGGAACGACGACGACGAGAGGTAAGAGAAGAGTCCACTGAACGTCATGCCGCCGATGATCAGGACGCCGATGAAGACGCGGTCGCTCAGGACGCCGCGGTAGCGCTGCCAGACGGTGGTCGAGCCCTTGCCGCCGTGGCGGCGTGCGGGCGGAAGGGTCTCGGGCAGGAAGATCGTGGCGCACACGAGCATGACCGCGCCGTAGACCGCGAGCACGACGAAGACGCCGCGCCACGGCATGACCAGGAGCAGGGTCGACCCGACGAGCGGCGCGAGCACAGGCGCGACACCGGAGACCAGGGCGAGGCGCGACAGCATCACCACGAGACGGCGCCCGCCGAAGAGATCGCGCACGATCGCCGCGGCGACCACACCGCCGGCCGCAGCACCGGCCCCCTGCACCACGCGCGCGGCGGAGAGGAGCTCGAGAGTCGGCGCCATCGCGGCACCGAGACTCGCCAGGACGTGGAGCGCCGTGACCGAAAGGAGCGGCACCCGCCTTCCCACCTTGTCGGACAGCGGACCGACGATGAGCTGCCCGAGGCCGAAGCCGATCATCGTGCCGGTCAGAGTCAGCTGGATCGCCGCGGCGGTCGTGTTGAACTCGGCCTCCAGAACGGGGAAGGCCGGAAGGTAGAGGTCGATCGTGAAGGGCCCGAGAGCCGTGAGTGCGCCCAGCAGGATGATGTAGAGCGTGCGGCGCCGCTTGGGGATCGAGTCCCCGGGGTGAAGCATGATCGGCGCGGTGGCCGGGTTGGAGCCGAGCGTGCGGATGGCGCCCGTCGACGACGGGAGTCGCACGGAGCCGGTGGAGGGCCGGGGCTCGTTCGGCGCACGCGTCGGGGCGGGGGGCGCCGGGGCGGCCGGCGCCGCAGCGGTCACGGCATGGGTGTGGGCGGCGGGCTTCTGCGTGGGGATGGAGGCGGTGTCGAGCAAGGCGTATTCACTTCGGTGACGATGGAGCGGGACGGCGCGTCGACACCGCGTACGGTTCAGGCGCAGGAAGAGGGCTGGCAGAGCGACGGGGGACGCGCGGAGCAGAAGAATCGACAGACCGAATCGATTCGGAGGATCAGTTTACCGGACTGGATTCGCGAGCCCGCACATGTCGGTCGCAGTCCGGACCTAGCGGAACCAGGTTGTCGGCGCCCTCTCAGACCCGAACCCATGCACTCGAATAGGCTGGGCCTGTTTCCTGCCCCTGCCCGAAGAACCTTCGCGGGCGCCCGAGCCGAGATCATCGAGATGACCCCGACAGCACCCGACGAGAAGCGCGTGAGCGGCAACCCCGCCACGCAGGCGAAGATCAACACCACCGTCAAGCAGCAGCGCGAGCAGAAGCGCCAGGAGAAGCTGGCCGAGTACCAGAAGCAGCTCGCCAAGCGCAAACGAGGCAAGATCGTGTGGTGGGCCGTCGGCTCCGCGGCGGCCGTGCTCGTCATCGCGGCGATCGTCGCATCGATCGTGTTCGCGCCGAAGCCCCCGCCCACCTACGAGGCGGGCGGCACGGGCGCCGACATCGAGGGCGTCGAGACCTTCGAGAACGAGACGTCGCACGTCGAGGGAACGGTCGACTATCCGCAGAGCCCGCCCGCGGGCGGCCCGCACAACCAGGTGTGGCTCAACTGCGGCATCTACGACCAGCCCGTTCCGAACGAGAACGCCGTCCACTCCCTCGAGCACGGCGCCGTCTGGGTCACCTACGACGCCGCCAAGGTGTCCGGCGACGACCTCGCGACTCTCAAGTCGTTCCTCCCATCGAGCTACGTCATCCTCTCCCCCTACGAGGGGCTCGAGTCTGCCGTCGTGCTGTCGAACTGGAACCACCAGCTGAAGCTCGACGACGTCGACGACCCGCGCATCGGACAGTTCTTCGAGGAGTACTGGCGCAGCGCCGATGTGCCCGAGCCCAGCGCCCTGTGCTCGGGCGCGCTGGATGCGCCCGGCAAGGTCTCCTGACGCCATGACCACGGCGGGGTCTGACGAGGGCGGCGCGCCCGAATCGATCGAGCCCGCCGATCCTCCGTACTCCGCCGAGGCCGAGGCATCCGTCCGCCCGCGCTGGTGGGTCTACCTGCTCGTCGGGATCGGGATCGCCGCCCTCGCCTTCGCGATCGGCCGGTTCTCGACCTTCGGCACCGCGGAGACGGCGGCCGGGCCGAACCCCGCCGACATCGGCTTCGCCCGCGACATGCAGGTGCACCACACGCAGGCGATCGAGATGGCGATGGAGATCTACCGCAAGACCGACGACGAAGACGTGCGGCGCATGGCATACGACATCGCAACGAGCCAGGCCGGCCAGCGCGGCGAGATGTTCGACTGGCTCGTGCAGTGGGGTCTGCCGCAGACGGGCGGGCCGCTCATGGCCTGGATGACGGATGCCTCGGCCGGCCATGCCGGCCACGGCGGCGCCGCGACGAGCGGGACGGCGACAGATGCCGAACTGCGCGCCGCCATGGGGATGGCGACGGATGACGAGATCGCCGAGCTCCAGGACGCGACGGGGTCGGCAGCCGACTGCCTGTTCCTCGAGCTCATGATCCGCCACCACGAGGGGGCGATCCCGATGGCGCAGGCCGTCATCGAGCTCGGCAGCGTGCCGCGCGTCAAAGCCGTCGCCGAGAAGATCGTGCAGGGGCAGCAGGCGGAGATCGACGCGATGACCTCGATGCAGCTGCGGCTCGGCTGCTCGTCCTGACGTCTCTCGGCCTAGAGGCCGTGGAGTCCCGCGATCGTGGAGGTCACACCGCAGCAGCGCACAAGTGGCGGCGGCACCGCGTAAGAGAGGGTCGGCGCCCCCGGCCGCCGACCCTCTCTCAGCTCTCGATCCGCGCTGCGTCAGCCCTTCGTGGATCCCGCGAGGAGACCTCGCACGAAGTAGCGCTGCAGCGACAGGAAGACGATGAGCGGCACGACGAGCGCGATGAACGCGCCCGCGGTGAGCAGATACCAGTCCTGCCCGCGGCTTCCCGTCATCTCGGCCAGCAGCTTCGTGATCGGCGCGACCGCGCCGTCGGCGTAGATGAGGGCGACGAGCAGGTCGGCCCACACCCAGAGGAACTGGAAGATCGCCACCGCCGCGATGGCCGGCGTCGTGAGCGGAAGGATGATGCGGAAGAAGATCTGGCCGTGCCCGGCGCCATCGATGCGCGCCGCCTCCATGACCTCGCCCGGGATCTCCGAGACGAAGTTGTGGAGCAGGTAGATGATCAGCGGAAGGCCGAAGATCGTATGCGCGATCCACACCTGCGCGTACCCGGCCTGGCCGATCGCCTGGATGATCGGGAAGCCGAAGATCGTGCCCTTCGAGAAGAGCAGCAGAAGCGGCACGAGGGCCATCTGGATCGGGACGATCTGCAGCGCGAAGACCCCGATGAACAGGATGTTCTTGCCTCGGAAGTCCATCCACGCGAAGGCGTAGGCCGCCAGCATCCCGATCGTGATGGGGATGAGCACGGCAGGCAGCGTGATCGCGAACGAGTTCACGAACGCCTGTGCCATGTTCAGCTGGCTGTTGCCCGACTGCAGCGCTTCGGCGTAGTTGTCGAACGTCCAGCCCCAGTTCTGGAAGATCGTCCACCAGCCGGTGGTCTGGATCAGCTGGGCCGGACGGAAGGACGAGATGAACAGGCCGAAGGTGGGGATCGTCCAGGCGATCGCGATCAGGATCGCCACCGCGGTCGCCCAGCGCGAGGTGAGCCGGCGCTTCGTGCGGCGCAGCGGAGTCTCGAGCTGCGCTTCACCGCGCTTGATGCGGCGGGCGTCCTGGTCGTCGATCGGGAGATCGATGGGTGCGACGGTCATCAGCGGAGCTCCCTCTGCTTCTTGAGCTGGATCGCGTTGTACACGATGATCGGGGTCACCAGCAGGAACAGGATCACGGCGAACGCTCCCGAGCGGCCGGCCTCGAAGCTGCGGAACTGCGTGTAGACCTCGTTGGCGAGCACCGAGGTGTTCGAGGCGCCCGCCGTCATGGTGCGGACGATGTCGAACACCTTCAGCGAGCCGATCGAGATCGTCGTGAGCACGACGATCAGCGCACCGCGGATGCCCGGGACGATGACGTTCCAGAACTTCTGCCAGCCGTTGGTGCCGTCGAGCTCGGCCGCCTCGATCTGCTCGGTGGGGACGCCCTTGATGGCTGCCGACAGCAGCACCATGGCGAAGCCGGTCTGGATCCAGATGAACACGACGATGAGGAACAGGTTGTTCCACGGCTCGACCGACAGGAAGTTGATGGGCTGACCGCCGAACCACACGATCACCTGATTGAGGAAGCCGATCTGCTCGCCCTGCGGCGGACGGTACGTGTACATGAACCGCCAGATGATGGACGCGCCCACGAACGAGATCGCCATCGGCAGGAAGACGAAGATCTTGTAGTACTTCTCCCCGCGGATCTTGTCGATGAAGTACGCGTAGGCGAGGCCCGCCGCCGTCGAGACGATTGGGGCGATCAGCACCCACAGGACCGTGTTGATGATGACGCGCACGTTCTGCGGGTTGGTGAAGATCCAGACGTAGTTGTCCCAGCCCACGAACTGCGTGCTCGACGAGTTCATGAACGACTGCACGGTCGTCTGGATCGTGGCGACCACGAGCCCCACCCCCACGAGGAGGAGCGCGGGGGTCAGGAACCCGACGAGCTGGAAGAGCGATCCCTGACCGCCCTTGGCGCGCCGGTCGAGGAAGAAGAAGAGAAGGCCGAGCACCGCGGCCGCGCCGATCGCCCACTGGTACGACTGCAGCAGCCAGAGCACGAGGGCCGGACCGAGTACGCAGGCGGCCAGGCGGATGATCGTGTACATCCGACCCGGTCGCGGGGCGATCTCGATGAAGAACAGGATCAGACCGACGACGATCACGAAGACGCCGACGACGATCGGGATCTGCAACCAGGGCGACAGCGTGCTCAGCCACTGGAAGAACGAGGAGACGGACATGGGTTCCTTTCGAGTGCTTCGGTGGACTCGGGAATCACGGAAGTCCGGCGAGGGGTGAGAAGCGGAGCCGCCCCGGTGGACGGCGCGGCTCCGCTCTCACTCGCCGATCAGCTCGAGGGCCAGCCGGCCTGGATCTGCTCCAGGACCGTGTCGGTCGGCGTGCCGTTGACCCAGTCGATCATGCCCTTCCAGAACGTGCCCGCACCCACTGCCGAGGGCATCAGGTCGGACGCGTCGAAGCGGAAGGTCGTCTCGTCGCTCTGAAGGATGCGGATGGCCTCCTTCAGGATGTTGCTCGAGGCGTTGTCCGGGTCGAGGCCCTTGTTGGCGCTGATGACACCGCCGAGCTTGACGCGGCTGTTCGCCCAGTCCTCGCTCGACAGGTACTCCTGCACCTTCTGCGTCGCCTCGTCGTCGCTGAACGCGCCGACGATCTCGCCACCACCGGTCACGACGTCACCGGAGGCGTCGCCTCCGCCGAAGCCAGGCGTGAGGAACGCCCAGATGTCGCCGTCCTCGGCGACCGTGCCACCCGCGTCGGTGATGAAGCCGTCGTAGAACGAGGCCTGGTGGTGAAGCACGCAGTCGCCCTTCACGAGCGCCGATGCCGGGTCGCCGAAGGGCGTCGTCACGATCGTGCCGATGTCACCGAAGCCCGCGTTGACGTACTGCGGGTTCAGGGCGATCTTCCCGAACTCGTCGAACGCCGACTTGATCTTCGGGTCGGTGAAGGGCACCTTGTTGGCCACCCAGTCGTCGTAGACGTCGGTGCCGGACTGGCGCAGGACGATGTCCTCGATCCAGTCGGTGCCGGGCCATCCGGTCGCGGCATCCGATCCGAACCCGATGCACCACGGCGGCTTGCCCGTGTCGGCCTGGATCTGAGCGGTCAGGTCGAGGAGCCCCTGCCAGTCGCTGGGCACCTCCCAGCCCTTCTCGGCGAAGAGCTTGGGCGAGTACCAGACCCAGCCCTTGACGCTCGCCATGAGCGGCGCGCCGTAGAGCGTGCCGTCGACGGTGCCGTAGTTGGCCCAGTCCTCGGTCCAGTTCTTCGCGACGTTGTCGGCGACGGCCTGCGGGGCCTCCTTGAGGTAGCCGCGCTTGGCCATGTCGGCCATCAGACCGGGCTGCGGGAAGATCGCGATGTCCGGTGCGTTCCCGCCCTGGGCGCGCACGGCGATCTGCTGCTCGAACTCCTTCGACGACTCGTACTTGATGTCGATGTCGTTCTCCTTCTCCCAGTCCGCCCAGGACTGTTCGAGGAGTTCGGCCTCGGTGTCGGCGATCGTGCCGTAGATCGTGACGGTGTTGTCGCCCGAGCCACCACCTCCCTCGTTCGTCTGCCCCGGTCCGCCGGAGCATGCCGCGAGCGCGAGGCCCGTCATGCCCAGGACCGCGGCTGAGATGAGGACGCGTCCTCGTCTCAATGTCTTCATGAGTCCTCCTCTTCGAGTGGTGCAGGGACGCTGATCCCTTGGAAGCGGGCACGGGAAGTGCGGAACCGCTTCCATGGCTCACGCTAGGCGATTTCCCGGCCGGCGCACAATCAACTCATAATCACAACTGCGTAACCGTGCTCCGGCGGACGTTTACCTGGGCGAAGTCGACCCGGCATCCTGGAATCGGTTCCAGGGGCTGCGGAATTCGCGAGCGAAGGTGCTCGGCGGGGCACGGTCCACGGGACGGCCCGCTCGGAGAGGAGTCGCATGGCCGGGATCGCGGATGTCGCTCGCGCCGCGGGCGTCTCGAAGGCGACCGCCAGCCGGGCGCTGACGGGGAGCGGCTACGTCTCGGAGGCCACGCGCGAGCGCGTGCTCGGGATCGCGGCATCCCTCGGCTATGTCGCTTCGACGGCCGCCGTGAGCCTGGCGACGGGCCGCAGCCAGAACATCGGTGTGGTCATGCCGTACGTGAGCCGGTGGTTCTTCGCGGAGGTGCTCGAGGGCATCCAGGACTCGCTGCTCCGCCACGGCTACGACCTGACGCTCTACGACGCGCGCCCCGGCACCGAGGGCCGCCGGCGCGTGTTCGAGGACTTCCTGGCCCGCAAGCGGTTCGACGGGCTCATCGCCGTGGGCCTCGAGCCGAGCGACAACGAGCTCGAACGACTGGTCGCCATCGGGTGCCCGCTGGTGAGCGTCGTGGGCCAGAACGGCCGGACGAGCGTCGTCGCGCTCGACGACGAGCACGCCGCGCGGCGCGCGACCGAGCACCTCGTGGAGCTCGGCCACACGAGCATCGCGTTCCTCGGAGGCGGGGGTCCGCACTGGGCGCACGTCGACCATGTGCGGATGCTCGGCTACGAGGCGACGATGACGGATGCCGGGCTCCGCCCGTCGCACATCATGTCGGCCGTGACGATGCCCGGCGGGTACGCGGCGGCCGTCGACCTCCTGGGCGACTCTCGGCGCCGCCCGACGGCGATCGTCGGCGCGTGCGACGAGGTCGCCATCGGCGCGATCATCGCCGCGCGTCGACTGGGACTCCCCGTGCCCAGCGCGCTCAGCGTCGTCGGCATCGACAACCACGAGTACGCGGAGATGTTCTCGCTGACGACGCTCGAGCAGTCCCCGCATGCGCAGGGCTCGCAGGCCGCCGAGCTGCTCCTCCGCCGCCTCCGT
Organism: Microbacterium sp. 4R-513; assembly: GCF_011046485.1. Classification (NCBI taxonomy): domain Bacteria; kingdom Bacillati; phylum Actinomycetota; class Actinomycetes; order Micrococcales; family Microbacteriaceae; genus Microbacterium; species Microbacterium sp. 4R-513. The sequence goes on along the minus strand of NZ_CP049256.1, from coordinate 2,383,062 downwards.
GAGCCCGGTGCGCCGATCGAGCACGTCCGGCTGCAGGCGACCCTCATCGTGCGGAACTCGACCGCTCCGCCGCAGGGTGTCCCCTCGGTGGCCGTGGGCGCGGGCGCGGCTCCCTCCGCCTAGGTGGGGGCATCGGCGCGCCGGCCCGAGCGGCGTCAGCATCGCCGTCCTTCGCGTCCGGCGACGATGCCATGACGAAGGCCCCGGGTACCGAGGTACCCGGGGCCTTCGTGCTTCGCGAGAGCGAGATTACTTGAGGGTAACCGTCGCGCCGGCCTCCTGGAGGGCGGCCTGAGCCTTCTCGGCGGTCTCCTTGTTGGCGCCCTCGAGGACGGCCTTGGGAGCACCGTCGACGACGGCCTTCGCCTCACCGAGGCCGAGCGAGGTGAGCTCGCGGACGACCTTGATGACCTGGATCTTCTTGTCGCCGGCGGCCTCGAGGATGACGTCGAACGAGTCCTTCTCCTCGACCTCTTCGGCGGGGGCGCCACCGGCCGGCGCGCCAGCGGCGGCAACGGCGACGGGGGCGGCGGCGGTGACGTCGAAGGTCTCCTCGAACGCCTTGACGAACTCGCTGAGCTCGATGAGCGTGAGCTCCTTGAACGCGTCGAGCAGCTCCTCAGTGCTGAGCTTTGCCATGATGATTCTCCTTGATTGGGGTTGTGCCTAGCCGGGCCCTTATCAGGCCGCGGACTCCTGCTTCTCGCGCAGCGCGTCGACCGTGCGGACGGCCTTCGACGGAAGCGCATTGAAGACGTATGCCGCCTTGGTCAGCGAGGCCTTCATCGCACCGGCGAGCTTCGCCAGCAGGACTTCACGGCTCTCGAGGTCGGCGAGCTTGTTGACCTCGTCCGCGCTCAGGGGGTTTCCGTCGAAGAAACCGCCCTTGATCACGAGAAGAGGGTGTGCCTTGGCGAAGGCACGCAGACCCTTCGCGACGGCGACCGGGTCGCCGTGCACGAACGCGATGGCCGACGGACCCTTGAGGTCGTCGTCCAGCGACGTGATCCCCGCGTTGTTCGCGGCGATCTTGGTGAGCGTGTTCTTCACCACGGCGTACTCCGCGTCCTGACGAATGCTGTTGCGCAGCTCCTTGAGCTGGGCAACCGTCAGACCGCGGTACTCGGTCAGCAGAACGGCGGTCGAGTCCTCGAAGTTCTTCGTGAGCTCGGCGACCGATGCTTCCTTCTGCGCCATGGCCACTCCTTGTGTGTACGAGACGCTCCGCGGTGGCGGGGCGTCGGCCGAGGCACCCAGTCGCCCTGCGAATGAGAAAAGCTCCGGCGCAAGCGCACGGAGCTTCATTCCTGATCCAGGAAGTTCGTTCGTACACCTGCGCAGGCCCTGCATTCGCAGTGCTTCGATCTCGGTGCGCAAGCGCACGTCGATGACCGGCGGTCTTCGGCTTGTCACCAGTCTACGGGATGCCTCTCCCCTCCCCAAATCCATCCCCGACCCCGTTTGGTCGAGATCGTACGTAGTCGCCGAAACCACACGAGGTGCGCGGAAAGAACGTGTGAACTCGGCGGGATCGTATGTACTCGACGCACGGCGGAGGGCTCACTCAGAGGGAAGCAGGATGCCGAAGCCGGCGAGGCGCGCCGCGAGCGCTTCGGTCGTCTCTATGTGCGGACCCTCGACCCGGACCAGACGCTTCTGTGTCACGCCGCGGATCCAGTCCTCGCGGCGCTTCTCGTCGAGAACCACCTGATCGAGTGAGCGGCCGGAGCGCATCGACTCGTCGAGATACTTCCCTTGACCGTCGAACTCGACGAAAGTACGGGCGTCTTCGATCTCGAGGTCTACGAAGTACTCCCCGCCGCCCGGTGCGGCGATCGGCACCTGGAGTTCGAACCGGGTCCATCCGAGACGGGCGAGCTGGAGTCGCGTGACGCTTTCGCCGGGGAGCTCAGCCCGGCCGTCGGCGAAGCGGATCACCTCTTCGGCTTGGCGTATGCCGCGCGCACCTCGTGCTCGGGCGATGCGCTCCAGCATCCCAGCCCGCCACTGTTCGGCGGCGGCGGAATCGTACCGCCGCCCCACGACGGAGACGCGGCGCAGTGCGGCATCGGCGAAGGCGACGGCGGTATCGCGGCCGACGACTCGGACGACGTCGGAAGTGGTGCGCGCGAGAGTTGTGCACGGGATGCCGTCACGCACCTCCACATCCTCCTCGGGAAGCGGCTCGCAGTGACGGAAGAGTCCCGGTCTGCTCGTCGACCGGGCGGTGGGAGGGAAGGTCGCGTGCACTCGTGCTGGCGTGCACCGGTAGAGCGGCAGACCGTGCGCAGCGCCCGCGGACACGTACGACTGCACTCCGCCGCCCTCCCGCATCTCGCTGTGCACTGCGACCACCTCGAGGAGGTGACGCGACTCCGGCCAGAGCTGGTCCCACAGCGACTGCAGGACGTACCTGTTGCGCTGCAGCCGCCGCATCCGGCCCGATTCGACCGCTCGCCGGATCGCCCGATCGCTCCACCCGTTGTCCTGCAACTGCGCCCGCGTCCGAACTGACGCACGTGCTTCCGAGGGTGAGAGGTGCCGTCCCATCCTCACAAACTCTCGGACCCACGCTTGCCGCCAAGGTCGAGGATTCGATCTGTGAACAATGCCTGGCCGCCGCCCTCTTGTGCAGGACCCAGCCGACCAAGCCGACCGTACTCGTCTACCTCCCGATCTGTGCTCGGCGAGAACGTACGCACTCGCCGAGATCACAGGGTGCTGACCTCAAGAACCTGTGCTCTCGGCGAGGACGTACGTACTCGACGCCGGAGGGAGGCACGAAGAGCGAGGGGACGAAGAGCAAGGAACGAGGCGCTCGGTCAGCTGCGCGAGGGCGTGATGTCGATCTTGTGGCCGTGGGCGTCGGAGAGCGTCCACCACCGCGGCGCCTGACTGTCGTCGGCGATCGTGCCGCCGGCGGCGAGGACGGCCGCGACACGCGCCTCGGCCTCGTCTCGCGGCACGACGATGTCGAGGTGCGAGCGCCCGCGCAGCGGCTTGTCGATCTTCTGCATCCAGATGAGCGGACCGCGGCCGGAGGGGTCGCGCAGTTCCGTGTCGCTGATCGCGTCGTAGCCCGTGGCCGCCTTCCAGAACGGCATGATCGCCGCGGGGTCCTCCGTCGCGATCGCGAGCATGAGCCGCTGCGGGGTCGTGACGTCCACCTCGACGCCGAGGTCGCGCGCTGCCGCGGCGATCTGCTGGGCCAGCGCGACGTCCTTCCGCGTCAGCCCGTTCGCGGAGTGCGTGAAGAGGTGCACGCTGACCTGGCGGTACCGCACGTCGACGTCCGGATGATGGTCCGCCGTCTCGGCGAGAGCGGCGATGGCCGAGAAGAGCCGGGCACCCGTCGCGAAGTTCCGGGTGGTGTAGGTGATGTGGGCTCCGTTCGCGCCGGCGCGCCACCCGTCTGCACCCGCTGCCGCACGGAAATCCGCTGCACTGATCGTGTCCATGCGCCCGACTCTTCCACCTCGTGCCGACACCGCAACCCCGTTGCGGACGGCCCGGGCGTGGCAGGTCGGTGCACGTCGGCGACGCGGCGTACGGTGGATGACGTGACACCCGAACTCGCCGCTCGCATCGTCGCGGACTCCCGCGATCGGGTCGCGTGGGTGCGGGCGAGGTCGCGCGGCATCACGGCAACGGATGTCGCGACCCTCACGTCGGCGAACGCGATCCCCCGCGCCGCCGACGCCAAGCTCATGGGGTCGGGCTTCTCCGGCAACGCCTACACGGCGCACGGCCGTGTGCGCGAGCCCGAGATCGCCCGCTGGGTCGCGGCGACCCACGGCATCCAGCCCTCGACGGCCCTCTTCCACGCCGTCGTCGAGAAGCGCCACCTCGCGACTCCCGACGGCATCGGCCTCGACCACGGCGGGCGCGTGATCCTCGCCGAGATCAAGACGACCAACAAGGAATGGCGCAGCATCCCGCGCTCCTACCTGCGCCAGGTGTGGTGGCAGCAGCACGTGCTCGGCGCCGAGCGGACGCTCGTCGCGTGGGAGGAGCACAGCGACTTCGTCCCCGTCGACGACGAACCGCGCTGCGCCTGGGTCGACCGCGATGAAGCCGAGATCGCCAAGCTCGTGCGGCTCGCCACTCTGCTCATCGACGAGCTGCACCGCCGGCACCTCCTCAGCCGTGCGAAAGACGCGGGACGGATGCCGCAGCCCGAGGCTCCGCGTCAGCCCTTCCGCGCCCTGGCTCTGGCCGACTGACCCGCACCGCACGTTGCCTCACCGGAGGGTCGTCACGGTCTTCGCGGTCGCGTCCCACACGCGCAGGCCCGTCGCCTGACCTGCGATCGGTCGCGCGTCGAGCGCTTCGAGCGCCTGCGCCACCTGCGGCGCGGACATCCGGCGCGCCAGGGTCACATGCGGAGTCCAGTGATCGGGCCCCGTGTTGGCGTAGTGCGGCTCCGGTGGCCCGACGATCCGCGCGATCTCCCGGTGCAGCTCGAGGAGGGCAGCCGAGACGATCACCTGCCGTGCGAGGACGAAGCGGTCGCGCCCGAAGAGCAGCATGCCCCCGAGCTCGATCTCCAGCGGCAGAGCGTCCGCGACGGAGGAGAGGGTCGAGGCATCCACCCTCTCCCGCACGGCGAGCGTCACGTGCGGCCGATTGCTCGGAGCGGTCTGCCGCCCGGCGCTCGGCAGTCCCGCCTCGACGAGCCGTGTCCACTCGTCGCGCACCGCGCGCTCCGAGCCGGGATCCAGGAGGAGCTCGACGCTGAACATCCCCCCATCCTCCGCCGCGCGACACGAATCGCGGACGCGGGAATAGTTGACAGATGTCAACGACTTACATATAGTTGACATTCATCAACTTTCGCGCCGCCGTCGCCGCGCTCGAATCCCTTTCCCCTCCTTTCAGAAGGATCTCCATGACCACGTCCTCCACCGCGACCGGGTCGGTCGCCACGTCCGGAGAGAAGCGCACCCACCGCCAGGTGCTGCAGGCCCTCTCCGGCCTCCTCCTCGGCATGTTCGTGTCGATGCTGGCCTCGACGGTCGTCTCGACGTCGCTGCCCGTCATCGTGCACGACCTCGACGGCGACCAGGCCGCCTTCACATGGGTCGTCACGGCGACCCTTCTGACGACCGCCATCTCCACCCCGATCTGGGGCAAGCTCGCCGACCTCTTCAACCGCAAGCTGCTCATTCAGATCGCCATTGCGATCTTCGTGCTGGCGACGGCGGCCGCGGGCTTCTCCCAGGACCCCGGCATGCTCATCGCCTTCCGTGCCGTCCAGGGCATCGGCGCCGGTGGGCTCGCCGCTCTCAGCCAGGTCATCATGGCCGACATCATCAGCCCGCGTGAGCGCGGCCGCTACATGGGTCTCTTCGGCGCCGTCATGGCCGTGGCGACCGTCGGAGGCCCGCTCCTCGGCGGTGTCATCACCGACACGCTGGGCTGGCGCTGGAACTTCTTCGTCGCGCTCCCCTTCGCGGTGCTCGCACTGATCATCCTGCAGCGGACGCTGCACCTGCCGAAGCGCCCGAAGAAGAAGGCCCGTATCGACTACCTCGGCATCATCCTGCTGTCGACGGCCGTCTCGCTCCTCCTCATCTGGATCACGCTCGCGGGCGACTCGTTCGAGTGGTGGAGCACCGAGACGATCCTCATGGTCGGCGGTGCGATCGTCGCGACGGCGCTGTTCATCATCGTCGAGCTGCGCTCGAAGGAGCCGCTCGTGCCGCTCACGCTGTTCCGCAACCGCACCTTCACGCTCGCCGTCATCGCGTCGGTCGCGACCGGCATCGCGATGTTCGGGGCATCGGTCTTCCTCAGCCAGTACATGCAGCTCGCTCGCGGCGCCACGCCGACCGAGGCCGGCCTCATGACCATCCCGATGATCGCGGGTCTGCTGCTCGCATCGATCGGCGTCGGCGCGCTCATCACGCGCTTCGGAAAGTGGAAGCCGTACCTCATCGTCGGCTCGGTGCTGCTCATCGCGGGCTCGTACCTGCTCTCGACGATCCACTACGACACGAACTTCGCCCTCGTCTCGGTCTACATGTTCCTGCTCGGCGCCGGCGTCGGCATGACCATGCAGAACCTCGTGCTCGTCGTGCAGAACACCTCGAAGCCGACCGAGATCGGCGTCGCGAGCTCGGGCGTCACGTTCTTCCGCAGCCTCGGCGGCACGATCGGCGTCTCGATCATGGGAGCCGCCCTCGCCGCGAGCGTCACCGACCTTCTCGGCGACGCGAAGGACAGGCTCACCGCCGCGATCGTGAGCCTCGGAGCGCAGGGCGCCGAGGTCGCGCAGCAGCTCCAGAGCGGTGCGCTCCCGAAGGTCTCGGCTATGCCCGAGGTCGTCCGGGTCATCTTCGAGGACATCTACGCCCAGGGCATCTCGCACTCGTTCCTCATCGCCGTGCCCTTCGCGGTCGTGAGCCTCATCGCCGTCCTGTTCCTGCCGAACAAGCCGCTCACCAAGATGACGACCAGCGAGCGCATCCAGGCGAGCGAGGCCGACCTTGCCACGGTCTCGGTCGCCGAGGGCATGGACACCCTCACCGCGACGGCCACCGTCTCGACGGTGGACGGTGCCGGCTCGGACGACGACGAGGCGACGGATGCCTCGGCAGCGGCATCCGCTCGACGCTAATGTCGATCGCGATGGCCGAGACGGACGCCCGAGAGGCCCGCACCGAAGCGGTGCGGGCCCTCGAGGCGGAGTTCGGTGAGCTCATCACGCAGTTCCGGCGTGTCATCGTCGAGAACGCGCATCGCGTGAGTCCCGGCATGCTGCCGGGCGCCTACAAGGTCTTCACGACGATCGTCCGACGCGAGAGCGTGACGATCTCGGCGCTCGCGGAGTCGCTCATGAGCGACAAGGGGCAGATCAGCCGCACGGTGCGCGAGCTCGAGGCCCTGGGGCTCGTCGTGCGCACTCCCGATCCGACCGACGGCCGGTCGAGTCTCCTCTCGCCGACGCCGGAGGGCCTTGAGCGGCTCGCCGCGGCGCGTCATCCGCGCGAGAGTGCGCTGGCCGACTCGCTCGAGAACTGGCGCCTGGCCGACATCGAGCGGCTGACGCACCTGCTGCACGCCCTCACCTCGGGCACGACTCCCTGAGACGCACAGACGAAGAGCCCCGCGGATGCCGCGGGGCTCTTCGCCTTGTCGGCGGTGCCGCATCAGGCTTCTCGACCTGGTAGCAGAGGCGTAACACGGGCGAGACAATCCAGCGGTTGACTGGATCACACCAGGGCACCAGTGCTGCCGACGCCGCCATGCACGGGAAGGAGCGACCGATGCGATCCCGGCCGCTGCGATCCACCTCCGCCTCCGCCACGCTCGTGCCGGTGGACGATCCGCCCGACGTCATGCGGGCCGTCGTGATAGACGAGACGGGGGCGCCCGAGGTGCTGCACGAGGCATCCGTCCCCGTCCCCAGCCCCGTGCTGACCGAACTGCTCGTGCGTGTGGTGGCCGCCGGGGTCAACCCGACCGACGCGAAGACGCGTGCCGGCCGAGGCGTATCGGGGGCGATCGCGGGCTACCCAGCGACGCTGGGCTTCGACTTCAGCGGTGTCGTCGTGCAATCGCCGTACGACTCGCACCCCTTCCCCGCGGGCACAGAGGTGTACGGCATGCTCGCCTTCCCGCGCACGGGCGGCTCGTATGCCGAGTACGCCGTCGTCCCGACGCTGTCGGTCGCGCGCAAGCCCGCGTCGCTGTCGCACGTCGAGGCCGCGGGCGTGCCGCTGGCCGCGCTGACCGCGTGGGGGCTCGTCGTCGAGACGGCGCATGCGCACGAGGGTCAGCGCATCCTGATCCACGCGGGCAGCGGCGGCGTCGGCCACTTCGCCGTGCAGCTCGCGCACTACTTCGGCGCGCATGTCACGGCGACCGGCTCGGCGCGCAACGCCGCGTGGCTGCGGGAGCTCGGGGCGGCGACCGTGATCGACTACACGTCCCTGCGGTTCGAGGACGTCATCGCCGACGTCGACGTCGTGATCGACCTCGTCGGCGACGTTCACGATGACACCGGCACGCGGTCGCTCGGCGTGATCCGCCCGGGTGGGCTGTACATCGTCGTGCCGACGCACTCCTTCCCGGGCTATGCCGAAGCCGCCGCGGCGGCGGGAGTGCGCGCCACGAGCTACCGGGTCATCCCCGACGGCGGCGCCCTCGCGACGGTCGGGCGACTGCTCGACTCCGGCGCGATCCAGGTCTTCATCGAACGGGTCTTCGATCTCGCCGACGCCGGCGCGGCCCACGAGTCCCTCGAGGAGGGGCACACGCGCGGCAAGATCGTGCTACGCGTGAGCGACGACTGAGACGGATGCCTCGGCTCAGCCCGCCGGCATCCCGGCAAGCACGCGCCGGCCGACCGTGACGAACTCGTCGGCGATCGCGTCGAGGAGCGGCGAGCGCAGATTCCACTGCTGCCAGTGGAGCGGCACGTCGATCGGCGGACCGCCGAGCCGCACGAGACGGCCGTCGCTGAGCTCGGCCGAGGACTGGAACCCGGGCAGCAGCCCCCAGCCCAGGCCGAGCTTGATCGCCGTCGCGAAGTCGTTCGACGCCGGCACGTAGCTGCGGGGCGGGGTCGCGGCATCCACCCCCTGCGCCGCGAGCCACTGGGACTGGAGGTCGTCGCGGCGGTCGAAGTCCACGAGCGGTGCCGTCTCGAGCGCGGCGGGGGTGACGCCGCCCGCAAGCCAGCGGGCGACGTAGGCGGGCGTCGCGACCGCCTCGTACCGCATGACGCCGAGAGGGCTGACGCGGCAGCCCGCGACGGGCGTCGCCCGCGAGGTGACGGCTCCCATCACCGTCCCCGACTCCAGGAGTGCGGCGGTGAAGTCCTGGTCGTCGCGGTGCAGCTCGAAGACGATGGGATGCCTCGCCGCCAGCTTCGCGAGCGGCGCGAGGAACCACGTCGCCAGGGAGTCCGCATTCACGGCGAGCGGCACCGAGACCAGCGCGCTCCCCTCCTCGTCGACGCCGAGCACCGCGAGCGCGTCCTGTTCGAGGAGCGCCGTCTGACGGGCCAGTCGCACGACGGCCGCACCGGCCTCGGTCGGCCGCGCGGGCTTGGCACGCACCAGCACGACACGACCGAGCTGCTCCTCGAGCGACTTGATGCGCTGGCTGACGGCGGAAGGCGTCACGTGCAGGCGGCGGGCCGCGGCATCCAGCGATCCTTCGTCGACGACGGCGGCCAGGGTCTCGGCCAGTTCGAACGGGATCCGCACATCAGCCATGCTAATGCGACTGAAGATCCATGAGCTGGACTGAAGAAGACGTGGCGCATAGCGTCGAAGCGTGCTCTCCTCCGTGCTCGCCGGCTTCGGCCTCGGCCTCTCGCTCATCGTCGCGATCGGCGCGCAGAACCTGTTCGTGCTGCGCCAGGGCATCCGCCGCGAGCACGTCCTCCTCGTCGCGGCGATCTGCGCGGTCTCCGATGCGGTGCTCATCGTGCTCGGCGTGTCGGGGGTCGGCTTCGTGCTGCAGGCCGTGCCGTGGCTCATCGACGCCGTGCGCTGGGCCGGCGCGGCGTTCCTCATCGCCTACGGGCTGCTCGCGGCGAAGCGGGCGTGGCGTCCGAGTGGCGACGTGCTCGATGTCGGAGCCGAGGCATCCGTCGATCCGTCCGCACGACCGGCCCACGAGCCACCGTCCGCACGACCAGCTCAGGACACGCCGTCGCAGACGACCGAAGGCCCGGCGAGTCGGCGGCACGTCGTGCAGACGGCCGCCCGAACGGCGGCGCTTCCCGTCGTGCTCACGTGTCTCGCCCTGACGTGGCTCAATCCGCACGTGTACCTCGACACGGTCTTCCTGCTCGGCACGGTCGCCAATACGCACGACGCCCGCTGGCTCTTCGCACTCGGGGCAGCGACCGCGAGCGTCGTGTGGTTCTTCGGACTCGCCTTCGGCGCCCGCTACCTCAGCCGCTGGCTGTCGACGCCGCGCGCATGGCGCGTCCTCGACGCCGTGATCGCCGTCGTGATGATCGTGCTCGGCGTCTCGCTCGTGCTGCCGCACTGACGCGGGTCAGCGCTCGATCTGCTCCTTGCGCGCGACGACCAGCGCGCGCACGAGGTCGTCCGGCAGCGGATGACCCGGCTGGAACCGCACCGTCCCCTTGTCGAGACCGGTCTCGGGCACTCCCGCGACAGCATCCGCGACGGCCGACACGGCCTCAGGGCTGAACGGGTAGATGCCGATGTGCTTCTGCGTGCGCTTGACCGAGAGCAGCGGCTTGCCGCGGTAGACGAGCGCCGGCATGCCGTAGCCGGTCCCCTGCTCGGCCCCGGGCACCTCGTCGCGTGCGATCGCATAGACGCGCTCGACCGCGGCACGGTCCTCGGGTGCGAGCTCGGCGAGGTAGTCGTCCACGGTTCCCATGCAGGCATCCTGGCATCCGCCCGGCGCCCTCGACCACCCGATTCCGTGACGGGGTCGCCACCGCACCGCATGATGGAGGCATGAGACGCGTCCACGTCCTGATCTCGGGCGATGTGCAGGGGGTCGGCTACCGCTACACGATGAAGATCGTCGCGAGCGAGGCCGGAGTCACCGGCTGGGTGCGCAACCGCCGCGACGGCCGCGTCGAGGCGGAGTTCGAGGGCGAGGACGACCGGGTCGACGAAGTGCTGGCGTGGATGGCCGAGGGCCCACCCGGTGCGCGGGTCTCGAACGCGGAGGTGACGGATGCCTCGCGCCGGGGCGCGTCCGCCGAGAAAGGCTTCGAGGTGCTGCCGACCTCCTGAGCCGGCGTCTGCACGCGTGCGGCGCTGCCGGCGCTCGACAGGAACCTTCCGCCGCGACGGAACAGCGTCAGCCCGGGACGCCGGCGCGCAGCTCGGCGAAGACCTCCGCCGCCGTGTCGCGGGTGGCCAGCCCCGCCGCCTGGCCGGCCCACAGCGAGAGCAGCTCGCCGTCGCCCTTCGCCGCCGCCGCTGCGCGGAAGACACCCGTCAGCCAGTTCTGCGCGGGGAAGGGCGCGATGACCCCCGACGTCTCGATCGTCCGCATGGCGGTGTTCGGGATGCCTCGCGCCAGCCGTCCGCTCATCGCGCGGGTGAGCACGGTCTCGGTGTCGGTCGACGAGCCGATCGCGGCGCGGTGCGCGTCGGTCGCCGCGGACTCCCGCGTGCGGAGGAAGGCCGTCCCGACCTGCACGCCCGCGGCCCCGAGCGCGAAGGCGGCAGCGACCCCGCGCCGATCTGCGATGCCCCCGGCCGCGATCACCGGCACCCCGACCGCGTCGACGACCTGCGGCACGAGCGCGAACGTGCCGACGAGCGAGTCCTCCGCGCGGCGGAGGAACGAGACCCGGTGGCCGGCCGCCTCGGCCCCTGTCGCGACGATCGCGTCGACGCCCGCCTCGTCGAGCTCGCGGGCCTCGGCGACGCTCGTCGCGGTTCCGACGAGACGGATGCCTCGCGCGCGCGCCGCCTCGACGAGCCACGGCTCCGGGACTCCGAACACAACAGAGAGCACGGCGGGCGCGGCATCCAGCACCGCCTGCAGCTGATCTCCGATCGGAGGGAGGAAGGCCGCCGGAGGGCGGGGCGCCTCGACACCCGCCGCCTCGAACAGCGGCGCGGCGGCGGCGAGTGCCGGGCCGAGCTCGACGGCGGAGGGCGTGACCTCATCGCCCGTCGGCAGCCAGAGGTTGACCGCGAACGGCCGGTCCGTCGCCGCCCGGAGCTGCGCGACGGTCTCGTGGATCCGCTCGGGCGTGTAGCCGTAGAGCCCGTACGACCCCAGACCGCCCAACCGGCTCACCCCGACGGTCAGCGTCACCGACGAGAGCCCGCCGAACGGTCCGAGCACGATCGGCTCATCGATCCCGAGGAGGTCCTGCAGTGCGCGCGACATGCCTTCGACGCTACTCGCCCGAGGCGGTGCCGTCGTCAGAACGACGGCCGCAGAATCGCGGACCCACGTGCACCCGGCGCTCGACCGCTGCGGGCCGCCCGGCACCGCGGCGCGGGCCGCGGCATCCGTCAATCCAGAGGTCGCAGCAGCCGGTCGAGGAAGCGGCGCGTGCGCTCCTCCTTGGGGGCGGTGAAGACCTGCGAGGGATGCCCCCGCTCGACCACGACGCCGCCGTCGAGGAAGAGCACCTCGTCGGCGACCTCGCGCGCGAAGCCGAGCTCGTGGGTCACGACGACCATGCTCCAGCCCTCGTCGGCGAGCTCCTTGACGACCTTGAGCACCTCGCCCACGAGCTCGGGGTCGAGAGCGCTCGTCGGCTCGTCGAAGAGCAGGAGGTCGGGGCGGAGGGCGAGGGCCCGGACGATCCCGACCCGCTGCTGCTGTCCGCCCGACAGCTGGAACGGGTAGATGTCGCGCTTCTCGGCGAGGCCGACCCGGTCCAGCAGCGCCTCCGCCTGAGCGATCGCATCCGCCTTGCGGATCTTCTGCACGCGGACGGGTCCCTCGATGACGTTCTGCAGCACGGTGAGGTGCGGGAAGAGGTTGTGGTGCTGGAAGACCATCGCCGAGCGATCGCGCAGGGCGAAGCGGTCGACCGGCCGTACCGGTGACGCGAAGTCGATGGTCGGACCGCCGTCGACAGCGATGGTCCCGGCATCAGGGGTCTCGAGCCCGTTGAGCGAGCGGAGCACCGTCGTCTTACCGGAGCCGCTGGGCCCGATGAGCACGACGACCTCTCCGCGACGCAGCTCGAAGTCGATGCCCTTCAGCACCTCGTGGGCGCCGAAGCTCTTGCGGAGCCCCCGGGCGTGCAGCAGCGGTGTGTCGTCCGTGGGGGCGGACGGCGCGAGCGGATCCTCAGTGGACGACATAGCGATCCAGTCTCCTCTCCAGGACACCCTGCCCGGCGGAGAGCACGAGGCAGAAGAGCCAGTAGATCAGCGCAGCCTCGAGGTAGATGACCATGAACTCGAGGCTGAAGGCCGCGATCTCCTGCGCCCGCCGGAACAGCTCCGTCACGAGGATGAGCGATGCGAGCGACGTGTCCTTCACGAGCGAGATGAAGGTGTTCGACAGCGGTGGCACCGACACCCGGGCAGCCTGCGGCAGGATGATGCGGGCGAGCGCCGTGCGCCGAGGCATCCCGATCGTGTACGCGGCCTCCCACTGCCCCTGCGGGACCGAGAGCACGGCGGCCCGGATGATCTCGGCCGCGTAGCCGCCGACGTTGAGTGAGAAGGCGATGATCGCGCTCGGCCAGGGGTCGAGGACGACGCCGATCGAGGGCAGGCCGTAGAAGATCACGAAGAGCTGCACGAGCAGCGGCGTGCCGCGGATCACCGAGACGTAGAAGCGCGCGATGTTCGAGAGCACGCGGTTGCGCGAGATGCGCATGAGCGCGATCGCGAGCGCGATGGCGAGCCCCACCACGAAGGAGATGACCGCGAGCGGGATGGTGCCCGTCAGGCCCGCGAGCGTGATGGGCCAGAAGGAGCTGAGGAACAGGTCCCACGGCGTCGCCGCGGGACCTGTCACAGCCTCAATGATCACTGGGAGACGTCGGCACCGAAGTACTTGTCGCTGATCTGCGCGAGAGTGCCGTCCGCGCGCAGCTCGTCGAGGGCCTTGTCGACGGCGTCGACCAGAGCCTGCTTGTCCTTCGTGAAGGCGAGCGCGTTCTCGGCCTTGTCGTCGGTCTCGGCGGCGATCTTCAGGCCGGTCGGCCCGTTGGTCTTCTCGTAGTCGAGGAAGGTCAGGTTGTCGTTGACCGTGGCGTCGACGCGACCCTGCTGCAGGAGCGCGACGGCCTGAGCCCAGCCCTCGACGGCCTCGACCTGCGCGCCGCTCTTCTGGGCGAGCTCGTACCAGTTGCTCGTGAGCGACTGGGCCGTCGTCTTGCCGGCGAGGTCGTCGAAGCTCTTGATCGAGTCGTCGCCGTCCTTTACGACGATGACGCCGGGCGAGACCGTGTACGGCTCGCTGAAGAGGTACTTCGCCTCCCGCTCGGGGTTGATCGACACCTGGTTGGCGATGACGTCGAAGCGACCCGCGTCCAGGCCCGCGAAGATCGCGTCCCACTGGGTCTCCTGGAACTGGATGTCGAGGTCGAGCTTGTCGGCGACCGCCTGGATGATCTCGACGTCGTAGCCGGTGAGGTCGCCTGAGCCCTCGTCGTGGTAGCTGAAGGGGCGGTACGTGCCTTCGGTCGCGACGGTGAGCGTGCCGGGCGTCACGAGGCCGAAGTCGTCGTCGGCGGCCGCTCCGCTCGAAGCCGCGGGCGCAGCACTGCCCGAGCTGCACGCGGTGAGGAAGGCGACGGATGCTGCGGCGAGCGCGGTGAGGACGATGGCGCGGCGGCGGGACATGAAGATCTCCTAGATGCTGTGTCGGTGCGTTCGCCCGTGGGCGAAGCGTCAACGGTAACCCCGGCGGTGGCGCGGGGACGGATTCGATTACGCTGTGCGACGGTTCCGCTCGACTTCGGAAGCTCGGTCGGTCCCAGGGCGGGAAGCCGAAGAGGCCCCGCCGTGTGGCGAGGCCTCTTCGGTGAGTCGGTGAGCGTCAGAACGAGTTGACGTCCAGCGGGATGCCGGGGCCGAACGTGGTCGACACCGCACCCTTCTGGATGTATCGGCCCTTGGAGCTCGACGGCTTCAGGCGGACGATCTCGTCGATCGCGGCCTTCAGGTTCTCGTCGAGCTGCTCCTGCGAGAAGGACGCCTTGCCGACGACGAAGTGCACGTTGGCGTGCTTGTCGACGCGGAACTCGATCTTGCCGCCCTTGATCTCCTCCACGGCCTTGGCCGGGTTGGGGGTCACGGTGCCGGTCTTCGGGTTCGGCATGAGTCCGCGGGGACCCAGCACCTTGCCCAGACGGCCGACCTGGCCCATGAGCTCGGGCGTCGAGACGGCCGCGTCGAACGACGTGTAGCCGCCCGCCACCTTCTCGATGAGCTCGGCGCCGCCGACCTCGTCGGCGCCCGCGGCGATCGCGGCCTCGGCGGCCGGACCCGTCGCGAAGACGATGACGCGCGCCGTCTTGCCGGTGCCGTGCGGGAGGATGACGGTGCCGCGCACCATCTGGTCGGCCTTGCGGGGGTCGACCGAGAGCTTCAGCGCGACCTCGACTGTCGAGTCGAACCTCTTCGAGCCGGTCTCCTTCGCGAGGGCGACAGCCTCGGACGGCGTGTAGAACTTGTCGCGGTCGATCTTCGTCGCCGCGGCCTCGTAGACCTTGGACTTGGTAGCCATTTTCCCTACTCCCCTCAGTCCTCGACCGTGATGCCCATGGAACGGGCGGTGCCGGCGATGATCTTCGAGGCGGCCTCGATGTCGTTCGCGTTCAGGTCGGGCTGCTTCTGCTCGGCGATCTGGCGGACCTGCTCCTTGGTGAGCTTGCCGACCTTGACCGTGTGCGGCGTCTTCGAGCCCTTCTGAAGGCCTGCGGCCTTCTTGATGAGCTCGGCGGCCGGCGGGGTCTTCAGGATGAACGTGAAGCTGCGGTCCTCGTAGACGGTGATCTCCACGGGGATGACGTTGCCGCGCTGCGACTCCGTCGCGGCGTTGTACGCCTTGCAGAACTCCATGATGTTGACGCCATGCTGACCGAGCGCGGGGCCGATCGGCGGCGCCGGGTTGGCTGCACCGGCGTTGATCTGAAGCTTGATCAGGCCGGTCACCTTCTTCTTCGGTGCCATTCTTCTTTCCTTTCCATCGAGCGGATGCCTCGCGGCGATCCGTTCTCCCGCACACTCGGCATCTCCGAGCAGCGGTTCCCCCGGGGACGAGCCCCAGGAAGTCTTAAAGCTTGGTGACCTGGTCGAACGACAGCTCGACCGGGGTCTCGCGCTCGAAGAGCGAGACGAGGACCGTGAGCTTGCCGCTCTCGGGCTTGATCTCGCTGATCGTGCCGGGAAGACCCGCGAACGAGCCCTCCTTGATCGTGATGGTCTCGCCCACCTCGAAGTCGACCTCGGCGGGGATGACGCGGGCAGCGGCCGCGGCGCCCTTCTTGGCGGCGCCGGCCTTGGCGGGCACGGTCTCTTTGATCTCCACCAGGCTCTTCAGCATGTTGAAGGCCTCCTCGAAGCGGAGGGGCGTCGGGTTGTGCGCGTTGCCGACGAAGCCCGTGACGCCCGGCGTGTGACGCACGACCGACCACGTGTCTTCGTTGAGCTCCATGCGCACGAGGACGTAGCCGGGGATCCGGACGCGCGTGACCATCTTGCGCTGGCCGTTCTTGATCTCCACGACGTCCTCCATGGGGACCTCGATCTGGTAGATCTCCTCCTCGACCTCGAGCGTCGACTTGCGCTGCTCGATGTTGGCCTTCACCTTGCGCTCGAAACCGGCGTAGGAGTGGATGACGTACCACTTGCCCGGGAGGGTGCGCAGCTCGGCGCGGAAAGCCTCGTACGGGTCTTCGTCCTCGTCGGACTCCTCGGCGTCCGCGTCGACGTCAGCGGCGTCCGCGGCGGAGCCGACGGCGTACTCGCCGTCCCCCGTCTCGTCATCGGCGGCGTCCACGTCGACGGACGCCTCGGCGGCGTCGGCGGGCGAGACGGATGCCTCGGTCTCGTCGACCTCGTCCTCGGCCTCCGCGAGCTCGGCACGGAACTCCTCGCTCAGCACGGGCTCGTCCGGCTCGCCGTTCACGTCGGGGCCGTCGTAGGGCGCGACATCCTCGGCGGCGGCGGCCTCGCGGTCGGCCACCTCCTCGGCGATGGAGTCGTTGAGGACTTCAGCGGCGGCCTCGGTCTCGGCCGCCTCGTCAAGATTCAGTGCATCGTTCACGATCGCGTCGGCCTCCGGGTCGTCGATGTCGATGTCGTCCAGGTCGGCGAGGTCCTCGTCGTCGTCGGAGTCATCCACGACGTGCAGAGCGGTGTGCTCGGCCGGCTCGACCGAGTGCTCCTCGTAGGCCAGGACGTTGCCCTCCTGGGCTTCGTCGTCCTCGGAGGACTGCTCGGCAGCCGTCGCCCAATCGGCGTCGTCGACATATCTTTCAGACACTTCGTTCACTTCCGTTCGTGGGCTCGGGATGCTTCGTCCCCGCCCGCGTCGCGATCCAGGTGGATGCTCAAGCCCCAGCCGGCACGCCGAAGACGACGGTCGTCAGCCAGACGAACAGCAGGTCGAGGCCGTAGACGAGCGCCATCATGACGACGACGAATGCGAGAACGACCGCCGTGAACTTCACGAGCTCCTGGCGGGTCGGGGTGACGACCTTCCGAAGCTCGGCGAACACCTGACGGATGAAGAGCGCAATGCGCGCGAAGAAGCCCAGCCTCTTCTCGCGGGGTGCGGTCGCCTCTGACTTGGCGACGACCTCGCCCTTCGGCTCGTCTTGAACCATCGAACCCACCTGATTACCTTCCGTGTGCCAGCTCGAGCTGACGCGCAGGGCGGACAGGAATCGAACCTGCAACCTGCGGTTTTGGAGACCGCTGCTCTGCCAATTGAGCTACCGCCCTAGAGACCCTGAGGCCTCGGATGCCCGCACTCGTCCGCCGTGTCCTGTCACTGAGGGGCTTTGCCCGGGAACCCGGGCACGGCGAAAGATTGCAGACTTCAACTGCACTCTCCAGTGTACGGCATGCCTCTGCGACCCGCGAACCCGGCGGAGAGCCCGGAGGACGAATACCATCCCACTCGTGGCCATCACGCAGCAGCGGCTCGACGACCTCTGGGACTTCTCCGACGCCGCCGGATCCGAGACGCGGCTCCGCCTCGCGGCCGATGCGGAGGCGGATGCCTCGGCCCGCGCCGAGCTCGAGACCCAGGTCGGACGCGCCCTCGGACTCCAGGGAAAGTTCGACGACGCGGAGGGCGTGCTTGACGCCATCGCGTCGTATGCGCCGGAGGTCCGGACACGGGTCGCGCTCGAGCGCGGACGGCTCCGCAACTCGGCCGGCGATGTCGTGGCCGCGGTGCCGCTCTTCCGAGAGGCGGCGGAGGCCGCGGCATCCGCTCGACTGGACTTCCTGCTCGTCGACGCGCTGCACATGCTCGCGATCGCCGATCCGGCGAACGGCGCGCAGTGGACGGACCGGGCGCTCGCGCACCTGGACGGCGTCGACGACCCGCGCACCCTACGGTGGCGCGTCGGGCTGCACAGCAATCGCGGCTGGGCGCTGTTCGACGGCGGCGACGTCGTCTCGGCGATCGCCGAGTTCGAGCGCGCGAAGGACGCCGCCGTGCGCTGGGGCACCGAGCAACAGGTGGAGTGGGCCGACGAGGCCCTGGCCGAAGCCAGGGCCTCACTCGACGCGTACGGCCGCTGAGGACCCCCAAGCGCTGGAAGCCGAGATCGCACGAATCACCACCGCGCATGCGCGGGAACGGTCATCCGTGCGATCTGGGCCCCTCGGCGCGAGACCTTGCGCCGCTCAGCCGATGCGGATGAGCTTCTTGTTCACGAACTCGTCGGCAGCGAGCAGGCCGAGCTCGCGCGAGGTGCCGGACCGCTTGACGCCGCCGAACGGCAGCTCGGGCGAGTCGGCGAGCACGAGGTTCACGTAGACCATGCCGGCGTCGATCTTGTCGGCGACGCGCTCGGCCTGCTTCTCGTCGGTCGTGAAGAGGTACGAGCCGAGGCCGAACGGCGTGTCGTTGGCGACCTTGATCGCCTCGTTCTCGTCGGCGACCTTGTAGACGACGCCGACGGGCCCGAAGAACTCCTCGCGGTAGGCATCCATCTCGCTCGTGACGCCCGTGAGCACGGTGGGCGTGTAGTACGCGCCGTCGCGCGTGCCGCCCGTGACGAGCGTCGCCCCCTGGCTCACCGCCTTCTCGACCTGCTGCGCGAGCCGCTCGGCCGCCGTGACCGACGAGAGCGGACCGAGGACCGTGTCGTCGGCGAGCGGGTCGCCGACCTTCGCGGCGGCCATCGCGGCGGTGAACTTGTCGAGGAACGCGTCGTACAGGTCCTCCGTCACGATGAAGCGCTTGGCGGCGTTGCACGACTGGCCCGTGTTGTCCAGGCGCGCGTCGACGGCGGCCTGGACCGTGGCGTCGAGGTCGTCGGTCGACAGCAGGATGAACGGATCGGAGCCGCCCAGCTCGAGCGCCACCTTCTTGAGGTTGCGGCCGGCCGCCTCGGCGACGGCGGCGCCCGCGCGCTCGGAGCCCGTGACCGAGACGCCCTGCACACGCGGGTCGGCGATGATCGTCGCAGCCTGCTCGTTCGTCGCGTAGACGTTGATGTACGCGCCCTCGAGGCCCGCGTCGCGATAGATCCTCTCGATCGCGGCGGCGGACTCCGGGCACTGCGGCGCGTGCTTGAGCAGGATCGTGTTGCCGACCACGATGTTGGGGGCCGCGAAGCGGGCGACCTGGTAGTACGGGAAGTTCCACGGCATGATGCCGAGGAGCACGCCCAGCGCCGACCGGCGGATGACGGCCGACCCCTCGCCGACGATGTCGATGGGCTGGTCGCCCGTGATCCGCTCGGCGTTGTCGGCGTAGTACTCCGTGATGTCGGCGGCGAAGTCGACCTCGCCGAGCGCCGCGACGAGGGGCTTGCCCATCTCGCGCACGATGATCTCGGCGAGCTCGTCCCGGCGCTCGCGGTGCAGTTCGGCGACGCGGCGCACACGGCCGGCGCGCTCGGCGACGGGCACATTCCGCCACTCGCGGAACGTGGCATCCGCCGTCGCGATCGCCTTCTCGAGATCGGCGTCCGAGATCGTCGGGTAGCTCGCGAGGGTCTCTCCGGTGGCCGGGTTGACGACGGCGTAGTCGCTCATGATGTTCTCCGTTTCGGTTTCTCTCAGACAGTCTGACGTGCGCGTCGAAGGCTGGGCGGGGCATCCATCGACAGCGTCTCGCCGCGGAAGAATGCCGGACGCTTGATGGCCTGCCAGATCATGATGACCACGCCGACGAGGATGATCGTCACGCCCAGCACGAACACCAGCCCGACCCCGAAGATGCTCGACCCGCTGCCGTAGGCGGGATCCATCGAGTCGATCAGCGTCGTCACGAACAGCACGGCGAGGATCGCGCCGCCGACGAGCGGGAAGAGGAACGTGAAGAAGAAGCTGCGCGCCGAGTCGAACCACTGCTTGCGGAAGTACCAGACGCACGCGAACGCGGTGAGGCCGTAGTAGAAGCAGATCATCATGCCGAGCGACAGGATCGTGTCGGTCAGGACGTTCTCGCTCAGCACGCGCATGACGGCGTAGAAGACCGACGCCACGACGGCCGAGACGATCGTCGCGTAGCCGGGCGTGAAGAACCGCGGGCTCACGCGGGCGAACGACCGCGGAATGGCGCCGTAGTGCCCCATCGCGAGGAGCGTGCGAGCCGGGCCCACCGCCGTCGACTGCAGCGACGCGGCGGAGCTCGACAGCACCGCGAGCGACACGAGGAAGGCGAGCGGTCCGAGGATCGGGTCGGACAGGGCGAAGAAGACGTTCGCCGAGATGTCCTCGTTGGCCAGCCCCAGAGGCCCGGTGCCGACGCCGGCGAACATGATGAGGCCGATCGACAGCAGCAGGTAGAGCGCGACGACGATGACGACCGTCAGCATCGCGGCACGGCCGGGGGTCTTGGCCGGGTTCTTGGTCTCCTCGTTCATCGTGAGGACGACGTCCCAGCCCCAGAAGATGAAGATCGAGAGCGACAGGCCCGCGGCGAAGGCGCTGAAGGTGGGGACCTCGAAGGGGTTGAACCACGACCACGAGAACGCCGTGGGATCCGGGGCATCCCCCTGCACCGCCTTGACGATAGCGACGACCGCGAAGAGCAGGAGCACGACGACCTGGAAGCCGACGAGGATGTACTGGAACTTCTGCGTCGTCTGCATGTCGCGGTACGACACGAGCGTCGCTCCGAGCATGAACAGCAGGCACACGCCCACGTTGATGAACGGGTTGAACGCGAGCTCGGCGATCTCGGGATTGCCGGTCAGCTGCGCGATGAGCAGGAAGAGGAACTCGACCGCGATCCCGGCGAGGTTCGACAGCACGATGACGGTCGCGGCCACGAGGCCCCAGCCCGTCATCCAGCCGATCCACGGCCCGAAGGCGCGGACGCCCCACGTGAAGGACGTGCCGGAGTCCGGCATCACCCGGTTCAGCTCGCGGTACCCGAACGCCGTCAGCAGCATCGGGATGAAGCCGACGAGGATGATCGCCGGAACCTGCGTGCCGACGACCGCCACGGTGGGGCCGAGCGAGGCCGTGAGCGTGTAGGCCGGGGCGATCGTCGAGACGCCGATCACGACGGCGCCGATCACTCCGACGGCGCCGGCGCTGAGGCCCTTCTTGGACAGTTCGCCCGCGTGCGGGCCGGATGCGGGGGCCAGCGGCGTCGCTGAGCCGGTGTCGGTGGCGCTCATGCGCGGATACCTTCCTTGTCGCGTGTTCGGGGCACGACGACCATGGGGACGGGGAGCTCGTGCAGCATCTTCGCCGCTGTCGAGCCCAGGAAAAGACGACGGGGCTGGGCGAGCCGGCTCGATCCGACGACGGCGAGCTCGCCCGGCTCCCAGCTGAGGTGCGCGACGGCATCCTCGATGCTCTCGCCGCGTGCGACCACGACGTCGGCCGGGACGGACTCCGGCAGCGACTCGAGGGCTCGGCCGAGGACGTCGTCGGCGTGGGCGGCGCCCGCGACGCGGATGACGCCGGTGTCGACCGTCGCCGGGAGGTCGACGGAGACGAGCGAGAGGAGGCGGAGCCTCGAGCGGGTGGCGACGACGAGGTCGACGCACTCCTCGAGCAGCGCGTCGGCGCCGGGCCTCGTGCCGATCGCCGCCGTGACGCGGCTCACGCCGGTCACGTCGAACCGGCGATACCCCTCGGGAGCGAGAACGACGGGCACGTCGGAAGAGTGCAGCAGCTCGGTGGCGACGGTGCCCAGACGATGACGCCCACGGAGGCCGCCGTTGGCGGCGCCGACCACGATGTGGGACGCCTCGAACTCGTGCGCGGCGGCGATCAGGCCCTCCGCGAACGAGTCGGCGAACCGGACGTGCGCCTCGTGCGGGACGTCGGTGGGCATGGACGCGCCGGCCTCGGCGAGCCAGGTCTCCGCCTGGCCGACGAGGTAGCGGTCGTAGCCGGCGTCCGGCGGCGTGATGACGCTGCGGTCCTCGGCCGGGAGCACCAGCACGAGGTCGACCCGCGCGCCGAGGGCCGGAGCGAGGCGTGCGCCGAGCGCGACGGCGTCCTGGCCGGCCTCCGTGGCGGTGTAGCCGACGACGATATGGCCGCTCATGCGCGCGCGTCTTCGAGGATGTTCTCGGCGACGAGCCGGCCCATCCGGATCGCGCCGTCGACGTGCTGGTACCCCGCGCCGGCCATGTCGCTGCACGCGAAGTGGATCGGCCCGACGGGCGTGCGCAGGTCGGCGCCGTAGCGGTGCAGGCCGCCGAGGTCGAAGCTGGCCGCATACGCGCCGCGCGTCCACTCCTCGCTGCCCCAGTCGCTCTCGTAGTAGACGACCGGGTTCTTGGCCTCGGGCCCGTAGTAGTGCGACAGCGACTCGAGGATGCGCTCCTTGCGCTCCTCCGCCGACAGTGTGAAGACATCGTCGGCGTTGCGGTCCGAGACGAAGCCGACGAGGGTGCCGCGCTCGTCGCCGTAGTTCGTGTTGTCGTACGCCTCGTGGCAGATCTCGTAGGGGCTGAACGCCGTCGCCGAAAGGCCCTGTTCGCGCCAGAAAGGACGGTCGTATACGGCGTGCACCTTGATGACGAACCCCATCGAGATGTGCTGGTGCATCTGGTGCTGGCGGCGCGGGAGCGGCGGCACGAACTGGATGCGGCTGTAGAGGATCGGCGCGTGGGCCAGGATCGCGTACCGTGCGCGGACCGTCTGGGTCTCGGTCACGGCCACGACGCCGCCGGTGCCGGAGCCCGTCGACGGCGTCCATTCGAGCGAGCGCACGGGCTGACCGAGGAAGACGTCGTCGCCGAGACGCTCGGCCAGGAGGAGCGGCACCTGCTGCAGTCCGCCGATCACCCGCTTGTCGAGGATGAAGTCGGCATCGACGAGGTGGGTGTAGCTGCCGGCGGAAGCGGCCATGAGCAGCGACTGGAGGAGCGAGACGGCGTGCACGGGCTTGGTGAGCATGGCCGAGCCCGTCGGGAACGCGAGGTTGCGCACCGCTTCGTCGTCGTCGGTCTTGGCCCGGAGCCAGGCCTCCCACGAGATGGTGTCCCACTCCTCGGCCTTGGGGTGCGCCCAGGGACGGTCGGGGTCGATCTCGGCGACCATCGCGTCGAGCTCGTCGGTGATCTCGGCGATGATCCGCTCGGTCTCGGGCGACACGGGGAACATCTCGCCCGTGAAGCGCTTGGCCTCGCCGTCGGGGCCGACGTAGACCGAGTCGCCCTCGCGGTAGCGGTCGAACGTCTCGAGACCCAGCTCCTCGATCGTGTCGATCAGGGCCTGCTGGTCGGGCGACACCCACTGGCCGCCGATCTCGAGCATCGCGCCGTCGATCACATCGGTCCACAGGCGCCCGCCGACGCGGTCGCGGGCCTCCAGCACGGCGACCGAGAGACCGGCCTTCTTCAGTTCGTTCGCTGCGGTCAGTCCCGCGGCGCCCGCGCCGATGACGACGACGTCACGCGTCAGCTCCGACATGTTTGCTCCTTTGCTTCAGGTCAGTGGTCACGGCGGACGGGCCCGGCTCCCCCAGCCGGGCCCGTCGACCGCGAGGTCAGTTGGCGGCGAGGGAAGCCGCGACGACGTCGATGCCCTCGTTCAGCAGCGCGTCGGGGATGCTGAGCGGCGGAAGGAAGCGGATGACGTTCCCGTAGGTGCCGCACGTGAGGACGATGACGCCATCGGCGATGCACGCCTTGGCGACGGCGCCGGTGAGGGCCGCGTCGGGCTCGCCGGTCGCCGGGTCGACGAACTCGGCCGCGATCATGGCGCCGTGGCCGCGCACGTCGCCGAGGCGGGGGTCGGCCTGCTGGATCTCGCGCAGACGGCCCAGCAGGATCTCGCCGATCTCGTTCGCCCGCTCGATGAGCCCCTCGGTCTCGAACGCCTCGATCGCGGCGAGCGCCGCGGCGCACGCGACGGGATTGCCGCCGTAGGTGCCGCCGAGGCCGCCGGTGTGCGAGGCATCCATGATCTCGGCACGGCCCGTCACGGCGGCCAGGGGCATGCCCCCCGCGATGCCCTTGGCCGTCGTGATGAGGTCGGGCACGATGCCGAAGCGCTCGCTCGCGAACATCGCGCCGGTGCGGGCGAAGCCGGTCTGGATCTCGTCGGCGATGAAGACGACGTCGTTGGCGCGGCACCAGTCCACGAGGGCGTTGAGGAACCCGTCGGCCGGGACGATGAAGCCGCCCTCGCCCTGGATGGGCTCGATGATGACGGCGGCGAGGTTGTCGGCGCCGACCTGCTTCTCGATGATCGAGATGGCTTTCTTCGCCGCCTCGGCGCCGCTCAGGCCGTCGCGGAACGGGTACGAGAGGGGCGCGCGGTAGATCTCCGCCGCGAAGGGGCCGAAGCCGCTCTTGTAGGGCATCGCCTTCGCCGTCAGGGCCATCGTGAGGTTCGTGCGCCCGTGGTAGCCGTGGTCGAAGGCGACGACGGCCGACTTCTTCGTGTACTTGCGAGCGATCTTGATCGCGTTCTCGACGGCCTCGGCGCCCGAGTTGAAGAGCGCGCTCTTCTTCTCGTGATCGCCCGGCGTCACGCGGTTGAGCGCCTCCGCGACGCCGACGTACGACTCGTACGGCGAGATCATGAAGCACGTGTGGGTGAACTGGGCCGCCTGAGCCTGGATCGCCTCGACGACCTTCGGGTGCGCGTTGCCGAGCGTCGTCACGGCGATGCCCGAGCCGAGGTCGATGAGCGAGTTGCCGTCCGCATCGACGACGACTCCGCCCCCCGGCTGCCACGGCCTCGATGGGCACCGTGTGCCCGACGCCGGCGGCGACGGCGGCAGCCTTGCGGGCGAGGAGCTCCTGCGAGCGCGGGCCGGGGATGCTGGTGTTCAGGCGACGCTCCTGGGGAAGCGAGGGCCCGCCGAGCGGCGTTGCGGTGACGGTTTCGGTCGCGGTCATGCTGGGGAGCGTACGGACCGTCGCAGGACGGCCGCACTCTCCGCGGTGTACATTCTCGGAAGTCGCCTGTACGTCCTGTACACGGCGGGTCGGCCCGAGCGACGGGAGTGCGATGGATGCCGCGACCGAGGCCGCGACCCTGCGGGCGCTGCTGCGACGGCACGAGCTGCACCTGACGCTGCAGAGCGACGAGTCCGACCTGGCGCCCGGCGCCCTCGACCACGCCGTGCGGTGGGTGCACAGCTCGGACCTCGCCGACCCCACCCCGTTCCTGTCGGAGGGGCTCGCACTCCTTACGACCGGCCGGCAGTTCCTCGAGACCGGCGAAGACCCCGCCGTGTTCCGCGCCTACGTCCACCGGCTCTCGGCGCGCGGCGTCGTGGGCCTGGGCTTCGGCACCGAGGTCGTGCGCGCCGGCATCCCGCCCGCCCTCACCGACGCGTGCCGGGAGGAGGGGATGCCGCTCTTCGAGGTGCCGTACCGCACCCCGTTCATCGCGGTCGCCCGCGCCAACGCCGAGGCGATCGCGGCCCAGGCCTACGCGCGGCGCAGCTGGGCGCTCGCGGCGCAGCGGGCGATCGCGCTCGCCGCGCTCCGGCCCGACGGGCTCGGCGCGACCCTCGCCGAGCTCTCCCGCCAGCTCGACATGTGGGTCGGGCTCTTCGATGCCGCCGGTGCCCTCACCCGGGAGCATCCCATCGCCGGGCTCTCCGACGGGGTGCGGGAGGGTCTCACAGCAGAGGTGGGAGCGGTGCTCCGGCGGGGCGCGCGCGCCGGATCGTCGCTGCGGATCGGCGACCAGGCCTTCACGATGCAGACGCTGGGGCGCGGCGGGCATCTGCGCGGTGTCATCGCGATCGCGGGAGCGGAGCTCGACCAGGAGGGGCGCGGGGTCGTCACCTCCGTCGTCGCCATGGCGGGACTCGCGTTCGAGCAGCAGCAGCGCCTGACGCGCGCCCACGAGCTGCTGCGGACCGGACTCGTCCAATCGCTCCTCGCCGGAGACCCCGCGCTCTCGCGCCGGATCGCGCGCGACCTGTGGGGCGGCTTCCCGGCTCCCCCGGTGCTCGTCGCCGTCACCGACCCCACGGCGGCGCGGGCCGATGCGGTCGCCGAATGGCTGACGCTGCGCGCCTCGGAGTCGCGTGGCGCCGTCTTCCACGGGCGCGCGGAGGACCACCTCGTGGTCGTGAGCCACGACGAACACGTGCTCGCGGAGCTGGCGGAGCGCTTCGGCGCGCGCCTGGGCGTGTCGGAGCCGGTGCCGTGGGCCGAGTTCGCCGACGCGCATGCGCAGGCGGTGACGGCGCTGCGCCGCGGAGGCCAGCAGGTGAGCCGGTTCCGCGAGATCGCGGCATCCGGCGTGCTCTCGGCGCTCGACTCGGACGCCGCCCGCTCCCTCGCCGCTGCGCGACTCGCACCGCTGCGGGAGCACGACGCGGCGCAGGGGGCGGCCCTCGTCGAGACGCTGCGCGCGTGGCTCGAGCAGGATGCCCGGATCGACGCGGCCGCGGCCGCGCTCGGGGTGCACCGCCACACCGTGCGGGCTCGGATCGGCCTCGCCCAGCGCCTCCTCGGCACCGACCTGACGTCGTTCGCGGCGCGCGCCGATCTGTGGGCGGCGCTGCAGGTCTCCCGGGAGGTCTGACGGACCTGCCCCGGCGCAACCGCGTGCACAGCGGCGGATGATGTGCGCGACACGCCGGCTCGAGGCATCCGTCACCGGCGTGTCGCCCAAGGACTCCGCCGTTGTGCCGGCGAAGCCGGCGGCCGCCGGATCAGCGCGGCGCGTGCGCCTCGAGGAACTCGTACACGTCGGTCGTGTCCACCCCGGGGAACGCGCCCGTCGGAAGCGTCGCGAGGAGCGTCCGGGGCGTCCGCACGTTCGGCCATGAGCTGTCCCGCCACGCCGCTTCGAGGTCGGCGGGCGCACGGCGGCAGCACACCTCGACGGAGTGCTTCGAGACGCCCCGGTTCGGGGTGTCGCGGCCGAGGAACCACTTCGTGTCGTCGAACCGCACGCCGACCGACACCGAGTGCGCGCCCTCGCTCGAGAACTCGACGCGCGCCGTGCACCAGTAGGTGCCGTTCCCCGTGTCGGTGTACTGGTAGTAGGGGTTGAAGTGGTCGTCGACGTCGAAGACGACGCGGGACGTCCACCGGCGGCAGCACATCTGCCCCTCGATCGACCCGAGCCGGTCGGTCGGGAAGTTGACGTCGTCGTTCTCGTACGCCTTCGTGATGACCCCCGACTCGTGGACCTTGAGGAAGTGGACCGGGATGCCGAGGTGCTGCGTCGCGAGATTGGTGAAGCGGTGCGCCGCCGTCTCGTACGAGACCGAGTAGGCGTCGCGGAGGTCCTCGATCGAGATCGCCCTGTCCTTCTTGGCGTCCTGCAGGAACGGCACGGCGTGAGCCTCGGGGATGAGCAGGGCCCCGCTCAGGTAGTTCGTCTCGACGCGCTGCCGGAGGAACTCGGCGTAGCTCGTGGGCTCGGTGTGCCCGAGGATGCGGCTCGACAGCGCCTGAAGCACGGCGGTACGCGGATCGCCCTTGGCGGTCAGCCTGCTCGACAGGTAGAGGCGACCGTTCTTGATGTCGGCGACGCTGCGCGTGGTCTGCGGCAGGTCGGGAACGTAGTGGAGCGTGAACCCGAGATGGGCCGCGATGTCGGAGGCCGTGCGCTGGGTGAGCGGACCGCCGGGGTGGTCGACGGCGTCGAGGATCTCGCGCGCACGCTGCTCGAGGTCGGGGAAGTAGTTGCTCTGCGTCCGCATGAGCCGACGGAGGGCGACGTTGGCCCGCCGCGCCTCCTCGGGGGTTGCGGCGCGCTCGTCGCGGAGGCGCTCGATCTCGCCCTGCAGGGCGAGCATCGCGCGGAGCGCCTCATCGGGGACGGTCTTGCCGATGCGGAAGGACGGGATGCCGAGGGCCTGGAACGTCGCGCCCTTCATGGCCCGCTCGAGGGCGATCTCGAGGGTCGCTCGCTCGTCGAGCGGCTCGGACTCCAGCAGCGCCTCGAGTGAGACGCCGAGCACGCGGGCGATCGCACGCAGCAGCGTGAGCTTCGGCTCGCGTCGCCCGTTCTCGATCATCGACAGCTGACTCGGCGCGCGATCGACCGCGTTCGCCAGCTCCTCGAGGGTGAGGCCGCGCTCGGTGCGCAGCTGACGGATGCGGCGGCCGATGGTGAGAGAGTCCACCTCTTCATCGTCGGCGACATCCACGTCGGGACTGTGGCTCGAAGGAGGTGTCATCCCCGGATTCTGTCACGAAAGCAGAAGTATGCCGAAAGTTCACACGCTGATCGGTCGGCGGGCGCCGGGATCTTCACGGACAGTGGGTGACACGACGAACGAGACCGGAGCCTCGGCCCCGGCATCCCGAGAAGGAGTCCTCATGACGATCCACGCCACTCCCGGCCGACCGCCCCTCCGCGCCGGCGACCAGACGCAGACCGCCGCCGACCTGCAGGAGGTGTGGGACACCGACCCCCGCTGGGACGGCATCGAGCGCACCTACACCGCCGACGATGTCATCCGCCTGCGCGGCTCCGTCCGTGAGGAGAGCACGCTCGCGCAGCGCGGCGCCGAGAACCTGTGGAACCTCCTCCACACCGAGGAGTACATCCGGGCGCTCGGCGCCTACACCGGCGGCCAAGCCGTCCAGCAGGTGCGCGCCGGGCTCAAGGCCATCTACCTGAGCGGCTGGCAGGTCGCCGCCGACGGCAACCTCGCCGGTCAGACCTACCCCGACCAGAGCCTGTACCCGGCCAACTCCGTGCCGTCGGTCGTGCGGCGCATCAACAACGCGCTCCTGCGCCAGGACCAGATCGAGCACGCCGAGGCATCCGTCGGCACCGGCGAGATGACGCAGGACTGGCTCGCGCCGATCGTGGCGGATGCCGAGGCCGGCTTCGGCGGACCCCTCAACGCCTACGAGCTCGCCCACTCCCTCATCCAGGCGGGCGCGGCCGGCATCCACTGGGAGGACCAGCTCGCGAGCGAGAAGAAGTGCGGTCACCTCGGCGGCAAGGTGCTCGTGCCGACGCAGCAGCACATCCGCACGCTCAACGCCGCGCGACTGGCCGCCGATGTCGCCGGCGTGCCGACGGTCATCATCGCCCGCACCGACGCCCTGGCAGCCGATCTGCTGACGAGCGACGTCGACGAGCGGGACCAGGCCTTCACGACCGGCGAGCGCACGACCGAGGGCTTCTACCGCGTGCGGCCCGGACTCGAAGCGGTCATCAGCCGCGGCCTGGCGTTCGCGCCCTACGCCGACCTGCTCTGGGTCGAGACCGGCGAGCCCGACATCGAGCTCGCCCGGGACTTCGCGCACGCGATCCACGAGCCGTTCCCCGGCAAGCTGCTCGCCTACAACTGCTCGCCCAGCTTCAACTGGAAGAGCCACCTGAACGACGAGCAGATCGCGAGCTTCCAGAAGGAGCTCGCCGAGCTGGGCTACAAGTTCCAGTTCATCACCCTCGCCGGCTTCCACGCCCTCAACCACTCGATGTTCGACCTCGCCAAGGGCTACGCCGAGCGCGCCATGAGCGCCTACGTCGAGCTGCAGGAAGCCGAGTTCGCCGCCGAAGCGCAGGGCTACACCGCGACGAAGCACCAGCGCGAGGCCGGAACCGGCTACTTCGACTTCGTGTCGACGGCGCTCAACCCCGACAGCGCCACCCTGGCCCTGGCCGGCTCCACCGAGACCGCCCAGTTCCACTGATCGAACGGATGCCCCGGCACGGCCCGACCCCGCCGGCCCATGGCACCCATTCCACCCACATCCCGGGTTCGGGGCGCTTCGCACCCGCGACACGCCGCGACACACCGTCCACGGCGGGCGGATCGCGCCCCAAACCCCGAAGACCTAGAGAAGGAAAGACCATGACACTCATCGACACCTCTCCCCCGAACACCACGACCACGCCGCCCGCGGCGACCGCGGCGAAGTCGGCCATCGAGATCCTGGGCCGGATCGGACCGCGGTACGGCGAGGTCCTCACGCCCGAGGCTCTCGCGTTCCTCACCGAGCTGCACGTCCGCTTCGCGGCCCGCCGCCATGACCGGCTCGCGGACCGCCTGCGTCGCCGCTTCGAGATCGGCAACGGGCACGATCCGCAGTTCCGCGATGACACCCGGCACATCCGCGAGGATGCCGAGTGGCGGGTCGCCGGAGCGGGACCGGGCCTCGAAGACCGACGCGTCGAGATCACCGGCCCCACGGATCCGAAGATGACGATCAACGCCCTCAACTCCGGGGCGAAGGTGTGGCTCGCCGACCAGGAGGATGCCACCAGCCCCACGTGGAAGAACGTCATCGAAGGGCAGCTGAGCCTGCGCGACGCGATCCGCGGCGAGCTGTCGTTCACGAGCCCCGAGGGGAAGCGGTACGAGGTCACGGCGAGCGAGACCCCCACGATCGTCATGCGCCCCCGCGGCTGGCACCTGCCCGAGCAGCACATCGCGTTCACGGACCGCGCGGGCCGCACGCTCGCCGCGTCGGGCTCGCTGGTGGACTTCGGGCTGTACTTCTTCCACAACGCCCAGCGGCTGATCGCCGACGGCCGGGGCCCCTACTTCTATATCGCGAAGCTCGAGTCCAGCGAGGAGGCGAAGCTGTGGGACGACGTCTTCACCTTCAGCGAGCGCTTCCTCGGCATCCCGCACGGCACGATCCGCGCGACGGTGCTCATCGAGACGCTGCCCGCGGCGTTCGAGATGGAGGAGATCCTGTTCGAACTGCGCGATCACTGCGCGGGCCTCAACGCCGGCCGCTGGGACTACATCTTCTCCATCATCAAGAACTACCGCGGCCGCGGGGCGCGGTTCGTCCTCCCCGACCGCAGTGAAGTGACGATGACCGTGCCGTTCATGCGGGCGTACACCGAGCTGCTCGTCAAGACCTGCCACAAGCGCGGCGCGTTCGCGATCGGCGGGATGAGCGCCTTCATCCCCAACCGCCGCGATCCCGAAGTGACCGAGCGCGCGTTCGAGAAGGTCGCCGCCGACAAGAAGCGCGAGGCCGGTGACGGCTTCGACGGCACGTGGGTCGCCCACCCCGACCTGATCCCCGTGGCCCGCGCCGAGTTCGATGCGGTGCTGGGCGAGCGGCCGAATCAGCTCGATCGCCAGCGGCCCGAGGTCCACGTGAAGGCGGCCGACCTCATCGACGTCCACATCGGCCGCCCCATCACCGCGGCCGGCGTGCACGGGAACGTCTCGGTGGCGATCCGCTACCTCGAGGCGTGGCTGCGGGGTCAGGGCGCCGTGGCGATCGACAACCTCATGGAGGATGCCGCGACCGCCGAGATCAGCCGTTCGCAGGTGTGGCAGTGGATCCACCAGGACCGCACCACCGACGACGGCACCCCCATCACCCGCGAGTACGTCGAGGGACTCATCGCCGACGTGCTCGCGCAAGCGGAGCGCCGCCCCTCGACAGGCACGGGGACCGGCGACCGGTTCGACGACGCGGCGGAGGTCTTCCGCGAGGTCGCGCTCGGCGCGGACTTCCCTGCCTTCCTGACGCTGCCGGCCTACGCGAAGTTCCTCGTCGACGCCGGCTGATCGGCGGTTCGAACGGACCGGATGCCTCGACCCGCGCGGGTCGAGGCATCCGGTTCTCTTCGCTCCCAGGGCCGCAGAACCGGGACTCGCCGAGGGTCGCGGAAGATCCGCGAATTCTTTTCGCGCGTTTCGTCGACCCGGCAACGGGTCGTTCGACGCACAGAGCAGTAACGTCGCTCAACGGAAAGGACAGCGCGATGAAGTTCCTGATGCTCGTAGTCGTCGACCCCAGCCTCGAAGAGGGCGAGGAGGCGCCCATCACGATCGAGCAGTGGGTCGATGAGACCTACGGCGCCGGCAAGGCCACCGAGGGCGACCGGCTGCGTCCGCCGTCCGACGCCAAGACGGTCCGCCGCCGCGGCGGCAAGCTCATCGTGACCGACGGCCCCTTCGCCGAGACGCACGAGTGGATCGCGGGATTCGATGTGCTCGAGGCGGAGTCGCTCGACGAGGCCCTCGAGATCGCCGGGCGCCACCCGATGGCCGCGGGAGGCATCATCGAGCTGCGGCCGGCCTGGCCCCTCGACCTCTGACGCTCAGGCCCTGGGGGCGGTGCTTCGCACTGTGCCCAGGGCCTCGGCCTCGGCCTCGCGCGCGAGCCGCTGCGCCCGGATCCCGCTCGCGAGCACCCAGCCCAGGAGCCACACCACCGTCACGATGGTGATGACGAACGAGGTGCGCAGCGCGGCATCCTGATCCGGCATGACGAGCAGCGGCACGAGCGAGAGGATGCCGCCCACCACAGTGCCGATGGCGCCGGTGAGTGCGCGACCGCACCCACCCCAGAGCCACCAGACCAGCACGCCGGCCGCGACGAGCGCGACCGACGAGATCACGGCTCCCCACACCAACTCGTCCATGAGGGAAAGGGTAGCCCTCAGGACAGCATTCCGCGCTCCATCGCGACGGTGACCGCATGCGTGCGATCGGCGACGCCGAGCTTGTCGAACGCCTTGAGCAGATGCGTCTTGACGGTCGCCTCGCCGATGCCCAGCCGCGATGCGATCTGCTTGTTGCTGTGGCCGGTCGCCACGAGGCGCAGGACCTCGGTCTCGCGCGGCGTCAGCACCGTCTCGGTCTCCGGTCGGCGCATCCGCTCCACGAGTCGTACCGCGACATGCGGAGACAGCGCCGGCTGGCCGGCCGCGACCGAGCGGATGCCCGCGACGATCTCGACCTGCGGCGCGGCCTTGAGCAGGTAGCCGTCGGCGCCCGCCTCGATGGCGGCCAGGATCTGGTCGTCCGACTCGTAGGTGGTGAGGATGAGCACGCGCGGGGGCGGCGTCCCCGCCTCGCCCGCGACGATGCGGCTCGTCGCGGCGACACCGTCGCTTCCCGGCATCCGCAGGTCCATCAGCACGACGTCGGGCTGGGTCGCCCCCGCGATCCGCACGGCCTCGTCGCCGTCGGATGCCTCGCCCACGACCTCGAAGCCCGGCTCATCCGAGAGCATGCCGGCGAGCCCGGCCCGGACGACGGGGTGGTCGTCGGCGATCACGAGCCGGATCACCGGGCCTCCTCCGCGTGAGCGGGCTCGTGGGGAAGATGGACCCGCAGCGTCGTGCCGGCACCGGGCGCGGACTCGACGTCGATCGAGCCGCCCGCGAGCGCGACCCGCTCCCCCATGCCGTCGAGCCCGAATCCCGACCGGGGTGCGTC
Source organism: Microbacterium sp. 4R-513 (assembly GCF_011046485.1). Classification (NCBI taxonomy): domain Bacteria; kingdom Bacillati; phylum Actinomycetota; class Actinomycetes; order Micrococcales; family Microbacteriaceae; genus Microbacterium; species Microbacterium sp. 4R-513. The sequence continues at coordinate 2,349,885 of NZ_CP049256.1, read as the reverse complement.
GGGATCGAATCCGCGCCCGTCATCGGTCACCTCGACCTCGGTCGTCGCGCCGAGCGAGGTGACCGCGACCGTCACCCGCGTCGCCCCGGCATGCCGGCGGACGTTCGCGAGCGCCTCCTGGAGACAGCGCAGCAGCACGACCTGGGCGTCCCGGCCGAGGGGCGCGGAGTCGTCGATGCGCAGATGCACGTCGATCGCCAGGCCCGCCTCGGCGCGGAAGCGCTCGGCGAGCCGCTCCACCGCCGCCGCGAAGACCAGCTCGCCGGGGACCGCCGCCGTGCGCGCGACCAGCGCGCGCGACTCGGCCAGCGCTTCACGTGCCACCTGCTCCACCGTCGCGATCGTCGAGGCCGCGGCATCCGTCGCTCCGTCCCGCGACTGCCTGCCCGCGCGCTCCGCGAGGATCACGAGTCCCGCGAGGGTCTGGGCGAGGGTGTCGTGGATGTCGCGGGCCAGCCGCTCCCGCTCGCTCGCGGCACCTCGATCCCGGCTGAGGGCCTCGACCTGCGCCTGTGCCGCCGTGAGATCGGCGAGCAGCCGCCCGCGCTCCTCGCCGTACTCGGCGATGCTCGTGATCCAGAGCCCGAGCGAGATGGCGAACGCGACCGAGAAGCCCGCCGTCGTGAGACCCGAGACGAAGGCCTCGAACGAGAGCCCGCCGCCCAGCAGATACCCGGCGAGGACAGCCAGCGCGATGACGACCGAGGCGAGGATCGCCTGCCTGCGATCGGCCGTGATGACCCAGGCGAGCGGGTAGGCGACGACCTGGAGCATCGAGAGGAAGGGACCTGCGGCCACGCCGATGCAGATCGACACCGCCGCGATCGTGACGAAGACGGGCACCCGCCAGGTGGGCGCCTCGGACCCGATCTCCGGCCGCGCGAACACCGCGTATCCCACGACGAAGAGTCCGAGGGTCATGAGGACGATGAGCCGCTTCGTCGGGTCGGTCGGGCCGAAGCCGAGGAATGAGAACACGGCGATGGCGAGGATCGCGCCGATGACCGTGACGTCCCACCACCGCCTGTTCAGCATCTCGAGCCCCTTCGCCGCCGCGTCACGAGGCTACGCGTCGCGCCGGATCCACCGGAAGGTCAGCCGCGAGAGGATGAGCCCGACCACGAGCCAGATCGACAGGGCGAGCGCGACGCCCGCGAGGTTCCAGTCCTCGGTCTGCTCCAGGACGCCGTAGCTGTCCGGCAGGAACACGTAGCGCATGCCCTCGGCCATCCACTTGAGCGGGAAGAGGCTCGCCACGTTCTGGAGCCAGTCCGGGAGCTGGAAGAAGAACAGGTAGACGCCCGAGATGAACTGCAGGACGAGGGCGATGGGGACGACGACCGCCGTCGCGCTCTTCGCCGTCCGGGGCACCGACGACAGCGCGACTCCCAGCAGCGCCGACGTCGTGATGCCGAGCACGAAGACCCACGCGAACACCGCCCACTTCGACGGGTCGGTCGGGAGCTCCGCGCCGAGGACGAAGACGGCGAAGGCGAGCAGCAGGATCGCCTGGAGCGTGCCGGTCACGCCGACCTGACCGATCTTCCCGGCGAAGTACGACACGGGCGACAGCGGCGTTCCGCCGAGGCGCTTCAGCGTTCCCTCCGAGCGCTCGACGGCGATGTCCATCGCGAGGTTCTGGAACCCCGACAGCAGGAGGCCCGCCGCGAGCATCCCCGGCAGGTAGAGCTCGGCGACCGAGATGGCCGGGACGCCGGGCGCCGGCTGGAAGTCGCCGTCAGACCCGAACACGACGCTGAACAGCCCGAGCATCGCGATGGGGAAGAGGAAGGTGAAGAAGAGCGTGTCGCCCGACCGGAAGTACTGGATGAGCTCGAAGCGCGTGCGCCACCATCCGAGAGCCACGGCACTGCGCAGAGCCCGGCGCTCCGAACCGACCGCGACGCTCATCGCGCGGCCTCCTCGATGACCGGCTCGCCGGCATCCGCGGGTCCGGGAGGCGGACCCGGAGGCGTGTCGACGGATGCCTCGGCGACGAGCCCGAGATAGACGTCCTCGAGGCTGGGCCGGACGATCTCGAGGCCTGCGGGAGCACCACCCATGCGCGCGGCCAGCCGGGTCGCGAAATCGAACGGCTCGCGCGTGCGCTCCTCGCGCGCCTCCCCGCCTTCGATCCAGCGCACGACGGGCACCCGCGCCTCCTCGCCGCCGATCGTGTCGACGGGTCCGATCGCCCGCAGGCGGCCGTCCGCGATCACCGCCACCCGATCGGCGAGCTGCGCCGCCTCGTCGAGGTAGTGCGTGGTCAGGAGGATCGTCGTCCCCTCGGCCTGCAGGCGGCGGATGAGCTCCCAGAACTCACGCCGCGCGTGGGGGTCGAAGCCCGTTGTCGGCTCGTCGAGGAAGAGCAGCTCGGGGCGTCCGATGATGCCGAGCGCCACGTCGACGCGCCGCTGCTGCCCGCCGGAGAGCTTCGAGATCCGCGTCTTCGCCTGCTCGTCGAGCCCGACGGCGGCGATCACCTCGTCGACGTCACGCGCCCGCGGATAGAACCCCGCGAACTGGCGGAGCTGCTCGCGCACCGTGAAGAGGCCTCCCTGGCCCGTCGACTGCAACACGATGCCGATGCGCGACTTCCACTCCAGTCCCGCGGACTCCGGGTCGACGCCGAGCACCGCGACCTCGCCGCCCGTGCGACGACGGTAGCCCTCGAGGATCTCGACGGTGGTCGACTTGCCGGCGCCGTTGGGCCCCAGCAGCGCGAAGGTCTCGCCGCGCTCGATGTCGAACGAGACGTCGTCGACCACCGTCCGCCCGCCGTAGGCCTTTCGCAGGTTCCGCACTCGCACCGCCGTGTCGCCCATTCGTCCAGCCTCTCCGATGCCGGCCCGGAGCGGAACGCCCTTCCGACGTAGCGCCCATCCCCCATTCGGTGGATGCCTCGCCGTCATCGAGGCGGCGCGCCCGGGTACGCTCGAAGGCGTGACCGAACGCGCTCCCCTGTCCCGCAAGCTGTCCGCGATCGCCGAGTCGGCGACCCTCAAGGTCGATGCGAAGGCCAAGGCTCTTCAGGCGGCAGGCCGTCCCGTCATCAGCTACGCGGCCGGCGAGCCCGACTTCGCGACGCCCCAGTTCATCGTGGATGCCGCGATCGAGGCGCTCCACGACCCGGCGAACTACCGGTACACCCCCGCGGTCGGCCTCCCCGTGCTGCGCGAGGCGATCGCGGCGAAGACACTGCGCGACTCGGGCCTCGAGGCCGCGCCGTCGCAGGTCGTCGTCACCAACGGCGGCAAGCAGGCCGTCTACCAGGCGTTCCAGGCGGTCGTGAACCCGGGCGACGAGGTGCTCCTCCCCGCCCCGTACTGGACGACGTACCCGGAGGCGATCGCCCTCGCCGACGGCGTGCCCGTCGAGGTGTTCGCCGGGGCGGACCAGGAGTACAAGGTGACGGTCGAGCAGCTCGAGGCCGCGCGCACCGACAAGACGACGGCGCTCGTCTTCGTCTCGCCCTCCAACCCCACGGGATCGGTGTACACCGCGGAGGAGACGAAGGCGATCGGCGAGTGGGCGGTCGAGCACGGCATCTGGATCATCTCCGACGAGATCTACCAGAACCTCGTCTACGAGGGCGTGCGTGCCGTCTCGATCGTGGAGGCGGTTCCGGATGCCGCGGCTCAGACGATCCTCGTCAACGGCGTCGCCAAGACCTACGCGATGACCGGCTGGCGTCTGGGCTGGATGGTCGGGCCCGCCGACGCCATCAAGCTCGCCGCCAACCTGCAGTCGCACCTGAGCTCGAACGTGAACAACGTCGCGCAGCGCGCGGCGCTGGCGGCCCTGACCGGCCCGCAGACCGAGGCGGAGCAGTTCCGGCTCGCCTTCGACCGGCGGCGCAAGCTCATCGTCTCGGAGCTGTCGAAGATCGAGGGCGTCACCGTGCCGAACCCCCTCGGCGCGTTCTACGCCTACCCGGACGTGACCGGGCTCCTCGGCCGGGAGTGGCGCGGCAAGCGCGTCGAGACCTCGCTCGAGCTCGCCGACCTCATCCTCGACGAGGCCGAGGTCGCCGTGGTGCCGGGCGAGGCGTTCGGCCCGTCGGGATACCTGCGCCTGTCGTACGCACTGGGCGACGATGCCCTCCTCGAGGGCGTTCACCGCATGCAGGACCTGTTCGCGTAACGATGAGGATCACCGAGTCGGCCGACTGGCGGGATGCCCTCCCGTTCGAGTCCCCCATGCTGCTGGCCGACGTCGTCCCCGGCGGGCCCGCTCGCTGCGCGGGCTGCGGACCCGACGTCGACCCGCGGCCGCGCGACGAGCTGTGGGCGTACAAGCACCGGCATCCCAACAACCATGCCGGGTACGTGCGGTTCTACTGCGCGGCGCACGTTCCCGCCGCGCGGCGCGCCCCGGTCGCTCCCTCGGCGCCGGTGCGCCGGGAGCGGGCGCGATCCGCGCCGCGCGTCTCGGCGCCCGCCCGGCGCGCACCCGACCTCGACACGACGCGCGCGATGTGCCCCGACTGCTTCATCGAGGTGGCCGCCAACGGCGTGTGCGGCGTGTGCGGCCGCCAGGTGGCCTGACCGCGGGTTCAGCTCAGAGCCCGGCGACGCGCTCAGGCGCCGGCTGAGAGTTCAACGCCCCGGAGCAGAGACTCCCCTCAGAGCTCGACGCCCAGGAGCACCGGCTCGGGCTGGAGCACGAGGCCGAACTCCGACTGCACACGGCCCTGGATGAAGCGCGCGAGCTCGGCGAGCTCTGCCGCCGTGGCATCGCCTCGGTTCGTGAGGGCGAGCGCGTGCTTGGTCGACAGTGCGGCGCGCGAGCGCGGGAGCTTGAAGCCCTTGCTGATGCCCGAGTGCTCGATGAGCCACGCGGCGCTGACTTTGACGTCGGGCTGGTGGGTCACGGGCGCGGGCACGTAGCCGTCGAACGACGCGAGCGGGATGACGAGTACCGGGTCGAGGTCCGGGGCGACGGGCCACCGCGGGCACTCGTCGGGCAGAGTGCGTGCGAAGGATGCCGAGACCACGGCGTTCTGGAAGAACGACCCGGCACTCCACGTGTCGGGGTCGGCGTCGTCGAGCACCATGCCCTTGCGGCGGCGGGTCGCGAGCACGTGGTCGCGGATCCAGGCCACCGTGACGCCCTGACCCTCGGCGAGGCCGAGAGCGGTGCGCAGCTGCGATCCCGCAATCGGCCGTTCCTCGTGGCCGACCTCCGCGAGCTCGAGCGTCACCGACAGGATGACCGCGGAGCGGAGCGGCGCCGAGCCGTAGTGGTGCTTGAGCACAGACGTGCGGAAGCCGAGGCCGAGCTCAGCAGCCGGCACGGTCGTGACCTCGCCCGTCGACTCGTCGAGCAGCTCGACCTCGACGAGCGTCTGCACGATCTCCTGACCGTAGGCGCCGATGTTCTGCACAGGTGCGGCGCCGACCGTGCCGGGGATTCCCGACATCGCCTCGATCCCGGCGAGCCCCTGCTCGACCGCGAAGCCGACGAGGGAGTCCCAGTCGTGCCCCGCCTCGACGCGGAGGCGGGCGAAGCCGGGCCGGGGTGAAGGCATCCGTTCGATGCCCTTCGTGAGGATGCGCACGACGGCGCCGTCGAAGGGCTCGTCGCCGACGAACAGGTTCGAGCCGCCGCCGAGCACGAGCCAGGGGCCGCCGTCGCCCCACACCTCGAGGAGCGCACCGACGAGCTCGTCGCGCGTGTGCGCGTCGATCATGCGCGCGGCGACACCGCCGGTGCGCAGCGTCGTGAGCTGCGCGAGCGGGAGCGGCTCGACGTCGGGCATGGGCTACGCGAGACGGACGCGGACCTGCGCCTTGCCGAGCACCGTCGTGTCGGCGTGCGACACCGTCAGATCGATGCGGGCGGTCTCGTCGTCGACGGCGCCGACCTTCGCGGAGATCGCGACATCGGCACCGGACTCGGCGTCGACGACGACGGGTCGCGTGAACCGCACGCCGTACTCCAGGATGCGTCCGGCGTCGCCGAGCCAGGGCACGATCGTCTCGACGGCGAGCCCCATCGTGAGCATGCCGTGCGCCAGCACGCCGGGCAGCCCGACCGACGTCGCTATGTCGTCGCGGTAGTGGATGGGGTTGAAGTCGCCCGAGGCGCCGGCATATCGCACGAGCGACTCGCGGGTGAGGTGCACGGTGCGCTCGGCGACGACGTCGCCGACGGCGATCCCGGTCCCTGAGCTCGTCGACGCGTCGGTCACTGCTCCCCCTCCCCGACGAGGAGGACGGATGTCGCGGTCACGACGTGGGCGCCGGAGGCATCCGTGATGACCGATTCGCTCGTGACCATGGCGTTTCCTCCGAGGGTTCGGATGCCGGTCACGGCCAGCTTTCCTGTGAGCTCATCGCCAGCGACGATCGGGCGGGTATAGGAGAAGCGCTGCTCGGCGTGCAGGACGTTCTGCAGCACGATCCCCGAGTCGGGCTGGGCGAGGAGCTGCTGCAGCGTGTGCTCCTGCACCACGATCGCGAAGGTCGGCGGCGCGACGACGTCCGTGTAGCCGAGCGCCTGCGCGGCGGCCGGGTCGGTGTGCTGGGGGTCGCCGGCGAAGACGGCGCGCGCGAACTCGCGGACCTTCTCGCGGCCGACGAGGTAGGGCGACGTCGGCGGGAAGTCCCGCCCGACGAGCTCGGGGTTCACTGGCACCGTGCCATCCTATCCAGCGGCCACCCTCCTCCCTTCCGGCTCGGCGCCCGCCCGACCCCTGCTCGCCGGGCCGCGGACCCCGGCCGACCCGGGCTGACGGCGAGAACGTAGGATCTCGCCGAGACCACCCGATGTCGACGCGAACGACGTGTGCTCTCGGCGGGTACGTATGTTCTCGCCGAGCGGCGCGGGCAACGGATGCCTCAGCGAGCGCGGCCGCGGACGGCCCGGACCGCCATCTGCACCGCGATGAAGGTGAGGAAGACGGCGAAGAGGACGTTGCCGACGAAGGGGTCCACGAGGGTGGCGATCCAGGCGCCGAGCGCCGTCGTCGTGCAGGCGGCGAGGCCGACGAGGGCCGCCGCGAGGAGATCCACGTTGCGGCGGCGGAAGTTGCCGATCGTTCCGGAGATCGCCGTGGGGATCATCATGAGCAGCGAGGTGCCCTTGGCGATGAGGTCGCTCGTGCCGAACACGATCATGAGCGCCGGCACGACGATGATGCCTCCGCCGACACCGAGCAGGCCCGCGAGCGTCCCCGTGACGACCCCCAGGACGACCAGGCCCACGATCGTGACGAACGTGAGCGGCAGTTCGGCGTCGCGGGAGGGGATGACGAGGAAGAGGCTCACGATGACGAGCACGAGGAAGCCGACGAAGCACCACCGCAGCACCGTCTGGGACAGCCGCGGGAGCAGCCACGTGCCGACCTGCGCGCCGCCGACCGCGCCGACCGCGAGGATGAGCGCCGGGATCCAGGCGACCGACCCGTGGATCGCGTAGGAGATGACGCCGACCGTCGCTGTCGGCACGATGGCCGCGAGGGAGGTGCCGGCCGCGAGTCGCTGGTCGAACTTGAGGATGAGCACCAGGAGCGGCACGATGACGGTGCCCCCTCCCACGCCGAAGAGGCCCGAGAGCAGCCCCGCCAGAAGGCCGATGCCGACGCACGTGAGGAAGAAGCGGGGCGTTCGCGCCGCGCCGACAGTCGCATCGCTCACGGTCAGTCGGACGCCGCGTCGTCGATGGCCCAGTGATCCCCGTCCGCCACGACGTAGTACTCGTAGTGCACCTCGGCGGGCTCCCGGGTCGCGAGCGGCTGGTTCTCGTCGTCGGTGAGCGACAGGTAGGTCTCGGTCGTGGCGACGGTGATCGTTCCGCCGTCGCGGGAGATGTCGGTGACCGCGATCTCGTACTCGTCGGTGGACTCGCTGAAGCCCTGCGCCTCACCCTCGAAGGAATCGCACTCGGCGAGCCCGATCTGCGCCCGGAACGACTCGGTCGTCGCGGCGAAGAACTTGTCGCAGTCGACCTCGCTCCACGCGTCGTCGTACAGCTGCACGGCGTCGACCGCGGCCTGCTCGTCGTCGTTCCCCGGCTTGATGCCGCCGCCGGCGGCGAAGACGCTCGACAGCAGCATCGGGATGACGACGATCGCCGTGATGACGAGGCCCAGGACGACGACGCCGATGACGACCCACACGATCCAGAGCTTGGACCTCTTCTGCGCGGGCTGGGACTCGGCGTACGGCCCCGGACCGTAGGGGCCGCCCGCCTCGGGCGGATAGACCGGGCCGCCGGGCTCGGTCGGAAAGACGGGATCGCCCGCAGCGGGCGGATACACCGAACCGCCCGCGGCGAGCGGGTAGACCGCGGCGGGCGCCTCGGGCTGGTGCACAGGGTCGGGACCGGCCGGCGCGACGGGGGACGCGGCATCCGTCACCGCGTCGGGCGTCTGCGTCTGCGTCTGCTCCGTCCAGCGGGCCCCGTCCCACCAGCGGCGCGCACCGTGTCCGTCGTCGTACCAGCCGGGCGGGGTAGAGCTCATATCGGCAACCCTACTCGCGGGCTCCTCGGGGGCAGCGGTCAGGCGGCCGCGAGCGAGCCGATGAGGCTCGGGTTCGGGTCGCGCCACTTCTGGGCCGACTGGAGGATCCAGAACAGGGCGAACAGGCCGAGTGCGATGAACTCGCACACGAACACGGGTGGGATCGGGGCATCCGGAATCTCGCCTCTCGCGACGAGGGCGACGACCACGATGATGTCGAGCACGAGCGCCGTCGCGATGACGATGTTCGTGATCGCGAGGGCGCGCGACGGCTGCACCCACAGCGGATCGCTCGCATGCGGGAAAGCGTTCCACACCGCGACGGCCGCGATCACGAGGAAGAAGAGCCCCGCGGCGGCGAAATGGCCGAAGGCGAGGAACGTCTCGCGCGCGAAGGCCCAGGTCACCCACACCGCGAGCAGGACGACCAGGGTGACGATGACGGATGCCGCGATCTGCCGCCACGCGAGACCTTGTCGTCTGCGGATCACGAGCGCCACGACGACGAGCACGACACCGACGACGAGGAAGGTCGCGACGTTGTCGTCGACGCCCGCGCGCACCTCGAGAGGCACGCAGGGGGTGTCACCGGGACATGTCCCCTCGAACCCCGGGATCGAGCCCGGATACATGGGAGTGGGCACGAAGGCGATCATCGGCGCGAGGAGGGCGGCGACATCGAGCAGATTGCGCTCGACGCCGCGGCCCGAGAGCGCGAAGAGGCCGAAGCACACGGCGATCAGCGCACCGACGAGCGCGTTGCGCGCGGGCGAGTAGTAGTACGCGCTGATGGACTGCAGCAGACCGACGTCGCCCAATGCGAAGACGACCGCGATTGCGATGACGAGCGCGGTGGCGGCGATCCCGATGCGCACATAGCGGTAGGTGCGCACCAGCGACGTCTCGATCGGCACGTCGGTCATCGGGCTCCCTCGGTTCTCGGCTGGTCAACGCTAGCGGCGAGCGCCGACGCGAGCGGCTGCGGCGCGCATGCGCCCCCGATGTCGCGCCGTGCGACCGGACGCCGAGACCGGGCCCGGCGAAGAGCCGGGCCCGGTCGGATCCCGGCCGGGTCAGGCCCGCCGCCCCGTGACGAGCAGGTACTCCCACCCCATGACGCCGTCTCGCAGAGACCGGTCCCCCAGCGCCGCGAGCTCGGCGTCGAGGGCGGCGACCTTGTCGGCGTCGTCGGCGATGAATCGGTAGACCGAGATCGTCGGGCCGTAGTTCGCCTTGAAGAAGTCGCGGAACTCGGCTCCCTTCGCGAAGCGCTCGACGCGCAGCGTCTGCTGGCTGGCGACGAGGTCGGTGACGCGCTCGCCGAACAGCATGCGCACGTGGTCCGCGAGGCCCCAGAGAGGCGCGGGCGAGGCGCCGGCCGGGGGCGGCGGGGCATACGGCTTCATGAGCGAGAACATCTCGCCGATGAAGCCGTTCGGCGTCCAGCTCAGGACCCCGATCCGCGCGCCCGGACGGGCGACCCGGACAAGCTCGTCCGCCGCGAGCTGGTGGTGCGGGGCGAACATGACGCCGATCGCCGACAGCACGACGTCGAACGAGAAGTCCGCGAAGGGCAGCGACTCGGCATCCGCGGTCTGCCAGGTGATGTCGACATGCTCGGCGGATGCCGCGGCCCGACCGACATCGAGCAGCTCGGGCGTCAGGTCGGTCGCGACGACGTCGGCTCCCCGGCGTGCAGCCGGGATCGCCGAGGTGCCCGTGCCCGCGGCGACATCGAGGACGCGCTCGCCGGGCTGTACGTCGAGCGCTTCGACGAGTAGGCCGCCGAGCCCGCCGACGACGTCCTCGACGACGGTCGGGTAGCTTCCGCTCGCCCACATCGCGGCGTGCTTCGCCTTGAGTGCGCGATCTTCGGGCGTGGCCGTCACGGCGGGTCCTGTGGGGGTGGTGTTGGACATCCTTACCTCCTGGTCGGGGTTGATGAGCCAACCGTAGGAACGAGGCATCCGTCGCCGCATCGGCGTCAGCACGCAGCTTCGCGCGGTCGCGAGGCCGCCGCTGGCGGCTGGCGCGTAGTCGGAGCCCCGATCAGTGGGACAGCAGACGGGCGACTGCCGCCGTGCGCGCGGCGCGACCCTGGAGGCCGAGCTTCGCGTACGCGTTCTGCAGATGCCGCTCCACGGTCCGGACCGACAGGACGAGCTCGGACGCGATGGCCTCGTTGTCGTATCCCTCGGCCGCGAGCCGGAGGATGTCGAGTTCGCGCGGAGAGAGCACGGTGCTGAGGTCGTCGGACACCGGCGCACTCAGGCTCACGCGGTCCGGCGCGAGGAATCGTGTCACCTCGTCGAGGAAGACCGGCCACGCCGGCTCATCCTCCAGGACGATGTGGTTGTCGCTCTCGAGCGCCACGAGTCGTGCTCCGCGGATGTGAGCTGCGAGGTCGCGGGCGTGGTGGAACTGGTTCATCTGGTCGCCGCGGCTGTGGATGACGAGGGTCGGAAGGTCGATGTCCGCCATGCGGTCGCTCGCATCGACGTTCTGGCGCTGCGCCCGCGCGATCACGGCGGTCTCGGCATCCACCGCCATCATCTGGAGGTCGTCGATCCAGCGCATCTGCTCCTCCGTGCCGCCGGGGATCATGAGGCTGCTGAAGACCCGGCGGAACTCCGCCGTGGGCCGCGCCCAGCCCACGCGGATCAGCGCTTCGAATGCCTCGTCGAGCGCGATCTCTTCGGGCGACGCCCCGGCATGGGCTCCGGCATAGCTCCCGTAGAAGATCAGCCGTGTGAGGCGTTCGGGATGCCGCGCGGCATACTCGAGCGCCACAGGACCGCCCTGCGCCATCGCGAGAAGGGCGAACTTCTCGAACCCCGCACCGTCGGCGACCGCCTCGAGGTCGGCGACCCGCGCTTTCAGACTGTGGTCGGTGATGCCCCGGTCCGACAGTCCATGACCGCGCTCGTCGTAACGGATCACCGTCGCGACACGGCCCAGACCCTCGAGGAAGTGACGCCAGACGGGACTCTGCCAGTCGAACTGCAGGTGGCTCAGCCAGCACGCGTCGATGAGGAGCGGTGGGCCCGCGCCGTGCACCGCGTAGGCGATGCCGACGCCGTCCGCCGAGCGCGCGAAGCGGATGTCCTGCACGACATCCGCTTCGAAGGCGCCCACGCGGGTCATTGTAGGAGCCGGATGCCTCGGACACACCTGCGGCCGTGCACTCCGACGAGCTCGGCGGGCTCAGCGCGCGAGGGCGGCCTCCTCCTCGAGCCGCCCGAGCTTGTCGGGGTTCGCGATGGAGAAGACCCGGGTGATCCGTCCCTCCTCCACCGTGAGACTCACGGCGCCGACCAGCTGCCCGTCGAGCTCCATCCGGATCCCCGGCTGCCCGTTGACCCACATCGGGCTCGCCACGAGGACGCCCTCGACCTTCGCCATGCCGCCGATGAGGTAGCGGGCGAGGCGGTCGGCGCCGACGATCGGCCGCCGGGCCGCGCCGCGCACCTTGCCACCGCTGTCGGCGACCGAGACGACGTCCGGGGCCAGCACGTCCATGAGCCCCTGCAGATCGCCCGTGTTGAGCGCGGCCACGAGCTGCGCGACCACGACCTCGTGCTCTGCCGGCACGACCCGCACGCGCGGTCGACGGGCGGCGACGTGGTCCTTCGCGCGGTGCGCGATCTGACGCACCGCCGCAGGGCTCTTCCCCACGGCATCCGCGATCTCGTCGTACGGCACGTCGAACACCTCGCGCAGCACGAAGACCGCCCGCTCCGAGGGCGTGAGCGTCTCGAGAACCGTGAGCATCGCGATCGAGAGGCTCTCGGCGAGCTCCACGTCGTCGGCCACGTCCGGGCTCGTGAGAAGCGGCTCGGGCAGCCACTCCCCCACGTAGTCCTCGCGGCGGCGAGCCGTCGAGCGGAGGTGGTTGAGCGCCTGCCGCGTCACGATCCGCACGAGGTACGCGCGCGGCTCGCGCACCAGCGAGCGGTCCACCCCGTCCCACCGCAGCCACGACTCCTGCAGCACGTCCTCGGCATCGGCGGCGGAGCCGAGCATCTCGTACGCGACGGTGAACAGCAGATTCCGATGAGTCACGAAGGGATCGTCGACGCGGGCGCCCATGCTCATGGCGGGAGCCTACGCGGCGTCCGAGACGGCGCTGCGCGTGGCGAGCGGCGGCAGGCCACAGGCATCCGCGAACTGCTCGGAGCGGATGCCGAGCGCGATGTTCATGCGCGCCGACATGTTCATGAAGGCCACCCGGGCGGCGAGCTCGACGAGTGCGGCCGCGCCGAGCTCGGCGAGCAGCGCGTCGGAGAGCTCATCGGTGACCGCCGGGGGCGTCTGGCTCGCGGCCTCGGCGTACTCCATCACCATCCGCTCGAGGGACGAGAAGACGGATGCCTCGCGCCACCGTGGGACCTCGCGGGCCTTGCCGGCGTCCAGCCCGTGGTCGTGCGCCAGGAAGTAATTGAGGTCGAGGCAGAAGCTGCACCCGATCTCGGCGGCGGCGGCCATCGCGGCGTACGAGGCGAGCTGGGGGTCGAGCGCCTTCCACCGCTCGGTCTTGCCGCCGATGCTCATGGCGTCCTTCATGACGGCCTTGTTGTGCCACAGGATGCCGAGCGAGTCGGGGACCTTCCCCGTCATCCTCTTCGCGGCGAAGGTGATGAGGGCTCCGTAGAGGCCGTCGACCTCGGTGGGCGGGATGCGGGTGCCGGTGGTCATGTCGTTCTCCTTGTCGTCCGGGGTGTACGACATGGAGACACCGGCCGGTCCCACGGTGTGACATCGCCGCCGATTCCCACCGTCGCTATCCTCGGCACATGGGTCACCGGCGACTGCGCGCGTGGGTCGGCACGATCGTCTTCCTCTTCCTCGCGCCCGGAATCGTGGCCGGCGTGATCCCCTGGCTCCTCACGGGGTGGACGAGCGCCTGGCCGGGCGGAACACCGTGGATCGCGACAGCTGTCGCTGTCGTCGCCATCGTCGGCGGCATCGTCGTGCTGCTCGACGCGTTCGTCCGCTTCGCCCTTGCGGACGGCACTCCGGCGCCGCCCGCGCCGACCGCCGAGCTCGTCGTGGTGGGTCCGTACCGCTACGTCCGCAACCCGATGTACCTGGCCGTCCTTGCGATCATCTTCGGGCAGGCGCTGCTGTTCGCGAGCGTGTGGACCGCCATGTATGCCGTGATCGCGTTCCTCGCCGTGCTGCTGTTCGTGAAGGCGTACGAGGAGCCGACCCTGGAGGGTGAGTACGGCGACCGGTATCGCGAGTACCGCGAGAACGTCCGGGGCTGGATCCCTCGGCTCCGCCCCTGGACGCGCCGCGACTGACATGACCCGCACCCGCCCGGGGCCAAGAGCGGGACGTGTCAACCCCTTATCGCCGGTGCATCGGCTCGGTGATCGTTGAACCCGGGCAGCAACGTGAAGGAGTTCCGATGAGCACGAGCGATTCCGGCAAGGGTTCCGGTTCCCAGCAGGACGACGAGCGGGCCGCCGACGGCAGCGCCGCCGAGTCCGGCTCGGAGTCACCTGAGGAGGGCGCGGCCGCAGAGGCCGCCGCCGAGGACGCCGTCGTCGATCGCGGCGACAAGGCGTGAGCAGCCCCGCCGAGCAGCTCCGGCGGGGATCAGACACAGCGACCCGCTGGCGCGTCCGTGCGCGAGCGGTCGCCGGCGAGCTGCTCGGACCGCGGCAGGGGACCACGCCCCTGGAGCCGGGCTGGGCAGCGCCCGTCGTGCTGGTCTGGGCGCTCGGCCGGCTGGTGAACCTCGCGCTTCTCCTCACGGCCTATGCCGTCTCGCAGATCGGCCACTGGCCGTTCGGCCCCGACGGCGAGACGGCGCCCTCGTTCCTGCGCTTCCTCTCCGGATGGGATGCCGACCGCTACGGAGAGATCGCCTCCGTGGGGTATCCGGTCATGCTGCCTGTGGATGCCGCGGGCGCGGTCCAGATGAACAACTGGGCCTTCCTCCCCCTCCTGCCCATCCTCGAACGGGTCCTCGCCAGCGCGACGGGGATGCCGTGGCAGCTCGCCGGCGTCGTCATCAGCCTCGTCGCCTCGGGTGCGGCCTGCGTCGTCCTCTACGCGCTGCTGCGGCACGTCACCTCCGCCCGGGCGTCGTGGTGGGCCGTGGTGCTGTTCTCCCTCGGCCCGCTCTCGTTCGTCTTCGTGCTCGGCTACGCCGAGTCGCTCTTCCTCCTCCTGATCTTCTCGGCGCTTCTGCTCGCGGTCCGTCGCAGATATCTGCTGATCGCACCGCTCGGCGTCGCGGCGGCGTTCACGCGACCCGGCGCCCTCGCGCTCGCCCTGGCTCTCGGCATCCTGCTCATCGGTCGATGGATGCTGCGCACCGAGGATCCGCTCCCGCGCTCCGAGGTCGTCGGGCTCGTCGTGTCGGGACTCGCGACGGCCACCGCAGGGCTCATGTGGCCCGTGGTGGCCGACCTCGTCACGGGGGAGCCGGGAGCGTACGTGCAGACCGAGATGGCGTGGTGGGTGCCGTTCCTCGGCGGCGGAGAGCTCGTCCCGCTCGCCCCCGGGCTCGTCATGGGCTGGACCTGGCTCGGCCCGCTCGGTGTGCTGATCATCCTCGGCGCCGTGGCTGCGGCGTTCCGCTGGATCGCCTCGGGGCCGGTTCGCGCCCTGGGCCTCGAGGTCGTGGGCTTCGCGCTGAGCTACACCCTGTACCTCTTCGCCGTGTTCCTGCCCACGCAGAGCCTGCCGCGTCTCGTGCTGCCGCTCGCCCCGCTGCTCGCCGACGACAGGCTGTCGCGGACGCGGCGGCGACGCGCGTGGTCCCTCGCGATCAGCATCGCCCTGCAGGTCGTGGCGGTGTTCCTGCTGTGGACGCTCGCCAATCCCTGATCCCGGCTATGTCCGGTCGGGATTCCGGCTCAGATCCTGCGCGAGCATCACCAGGATCCCGCTCGGGCCGCGCACATAGGTTAGCTTGTAGACGTCGCGGTAGTTCGCGACGCCCCGCAGCGGATGGCAGCCGTGACGGGCGGCGATCGCGAGGGCTTCGTCGAGGTCGTCCACCGAGAATGCGACCCGGTGCATGCCGATCTCGTTGGGGAGGGTCGGCTCGGTCTCGATCGCCTCCGGGTGGATGTATTCGAAGAGCTCCAGCTGACCTGCGCCGTCCGGAGTCTGGAGCATCGCGATGTTGGCGTGGTTCCCGTCGAGACCGACCGCCGTGTCGGTCCACTCGCCGCTCACGGTGTCCCGGCCGACGACCGAGAGTCCGAGGTCCGTGAAGAAGGCGATCGTCGCTTCAAGGTCCCGCACGGCGATGCCGACGTTCTCGAGTCTGATGGACATGCGTTGCACGCTACCGCCCAGGAACCGGTGACGGGCGGCGCCATCGGCGGAACGGGCCGGCGATTGTATCTCTCGGCGCGACGGATTTCTGCCGCCTTGTGAATCGAGCGGCGCGCGGGTTACAAGAGTCGAAACCCGTTGGAACCCGTTTGCAAAGGAGCACACGATGCTTGCCAGATTCGCTCGCTGGGCACTGCTGCCGGCTGCCTTGGCGGTGACAGCCACCGCATTGGTGGCTGCACCCGCCGGCGCCGTCACCGGCCCGAACATCACACCCGACTTCGAACACGAATACGTGGGACTGGTCGCCTTCTACGACGAGGACGGGACGTTCCTGCATCGATGCACGGGGACGCTGCTGTCCCCCGAGGTCTTCCTCACGGCGGGGCACTGCGTCGCCGGTGACGACGAGGGCAACGTGGCCGCCTCGGCACGGATCTGGTTCGAGCAGGACGCGGGTGTCGACTACGACCCCGTGACGGACACCCCGGCGACTTCGGGCTACCCCTACACCGGTGGCGTCACGTCGACGATGCTCTACAACTACGGGTTCACCGACCTGTCGAGCATTCCCGAGACCCACGATGTCGGCCTCATCGTGCTGGAGCCGGGCGCCGTCGAGGCCGCCTATCCCGACATCGACACCTATGGGGCCCTCGCCCCGGTCGGCGCCGCGGACGCGCTCGGCACCGGCGTCGACGCGGTCGTTACCGTCTCGGGTTACGGGGTCACCCGCACGAACGGCAAGAACGGGCAGAACACGGTCTCGTACCGCGAGCGGCTGACCGGTCAGACCTTCATCATCAACGCTCGGAACCAGAACACCGCGGGGTACAACCTGCAGTTGGCATCCAACTTCGGCCAGGGTCGCGTCGGCACCTGCTTCGGCGACTCCGGCGGGCCGATCTTCGCGGGCGACACGAACACCGTGGTCGCGGTCAACTCCTGGGTGAAGAACTACAGCTGCGGCGGCCAGGGCTTCCCCTATCGCGTCGACACCGTCGAGGTGCAGGCGTGGATGGAGTCGGTCCTCGCACCGCTCGGACTGTGGGACGACATCGCACCCCGGTAGACCGATCGGCATCCGCAGCCCCGATCCGCGCGTGCGCGGGTCGGGGCTGTGTGCGTGACCGCGCACCCGCGCCCGGCGGGGTCAGTCGATCAGTCCGGCGCTCCCCATCAGTCGCGTGGGCACGATCTGAATCGCGACGCGGAGCGGATTCTCGCGCGGCTGACGGTATCGACCGGCGTAGAGCGCCACGGCGAGCGCCACCTCATCGGGATCGTCGTGTACCGTGCCCGCGCCTTGGAAGGTGACCCAGCGAGCGCCGTCGAACTGGCTCACGGTCGCGGTGCCGTCCCGTCGCAGGTTGCGCACCTTCTGAGATCCGCGCGAGGAGATGATCCGCAGAACGCCCTCGTGGAGCGTCACTCCGACCGGAACTGAGTGGATGCCGCCCCACGGTGCGAGCGTTGAAAGCGTCGCCAGGTGCCGCTCCCGCATGAAGTCCTGTCCCGCCGCCGTCAGAGTACGCACGGAGAGACGCTACCCCGCGCCCTCGGACTGGGCCGGCAGCTCAGCCCTCATCGCCTCCGGCATGAGACCGCGCAACCGCGTGTCACGACGCTTCGCCCGACTCCGCGATCTCGTCGGCGAGCCGAGTGAGGGCCTCCCCGGCCGGCAGCGCCGCCTGGTCGGCCGGCGAGAGCTCGTATCGGCTCACGGCGACGGGCTGCGCCGTGCCGGCGAGCGCGTGCCGCACGACGGTCTCGTTCTCGGCCGCGACGAGCAGGATGCCGACGGTCGGCGCGTGCCGGTCGGGCAGCCGGAGCCGATCGTCCACGAGCGCGACGTAGAAGCCGAGCTGACCGGCATCCCTCGGATCGAACTTGCGCGCGTTTCGTCCAACGCCCTGTTGGACGACGAGCGACCGTCGAGACCCGACACGCCGGTCCCGCTGAGACCGCGGCTTACTGGGTGGAACGAGCTTTGCCCCGAGGTTCGCGGCGAGCCTAGATTCACACCAGCCCCGGGCCGGTCGCGTCGATCCACCCGAGGGATCAGCACGAACGATCAAAGGAGATCACATGAAATCACTCATACGCTCCGGAGTCACCCTCGTCGCCGCGGCAGCGCTCGGTGCCGGTCTGGTGGTCGGGGGGACGGCGTTGCAGAGCGACAAGGGGAACGGGAACGGTCTCGGCGGTCAGCCGGCGACGGCCAGCCAGATCTACCTCGACGAGATCAAGGACTACGGCGTGTGTCGTGGAGTCGATCCGTCCTGCTACCACGAGTGGGGCAATGGCTGGACGGAGGGCGAGACCAAGCGCATCCTCATCTGGAGCCGTACGGCCGGTCCCCGTCACGCCCACCTCGGCACCCCGCTGGCTCCCGGTCTGAACCCGCCGCTGAATGCGAACAACGTCGCACAGGCCACGCTCAAGGCATGGGCGGAAGAACGCGGGATCGCGGTCGACTACACCGAGGATCTCTCCCAGTTCCGGCTGAACAACTACCAGGCGGTGGTCTTCCTCAGCTCCAACCGTGACACCCTCGACGACACGGCTCAGACGACGCTGATGCAGTACATCCGCGGCGGCGGCGGCTTCGTCGGCATCCACAACGCGTTCGGCGCCGAGTACTCCTGGCCTTACTACGAGGGCCTGCTCGGTGGCGCCAACTTCTACAACCACGGGCCGAACCGCGACGGAACGGTGGAGACGATCAACAACCGTGACGTCTCGACGGCGGGTATGCCGGCAACGTGGCCCTTCAAGGACGAGTGGTACAACCTCACGCCCTACCCCAGCTTCGTCAATGTCCTGCTCGAGGTCGACCGGGCGACGAGCGAGGCCACCCCGGCCGGCCACGGCGAGCACCACCCGGTGAGCTGGTGCCAGTACTACGACGGCGGACGGGCGTGGCTGACGACGCTCGGACACGACAACGCGGCCTGGCTGGGCACCCTGCCCGGTGACGGCGACGCGTTCTTCAAGCAGCACGTGATGGAGGGACTCGAGAGCGCGATGGGGATCAAGCCCTTCTGCGCCGCTTGACGCCGCAACGGCACCCTCACGAGTGATCGACCGGGGGCTCGGACGCATCCAGCGGGTGAGTCCGGGCCCCTGGCCTTCGCCTGAAAGACGGACGAGAGCGGGCTCGTTCCACTGGGTGGAACCATCCGGCCGATAGCGATGCGCGCAGTTGCCGGGCCGGCGGAGTCGACGGATACTGCACACATGCGATCCGCTCTCAGAGACGAGCCGGTATCGGTGCTCGACCGGATCCTCGCCATTCTCGACACCGTGCGCGAGTCACACGGTTCGACCTCCATCACACAGCTGGCTCGGGCGACCGGCATCCCCAAGTCGACCGTGTCCCGACTCGTCGCCGATCTGGTCCGACAGCGTTACCTCGCGCGAACCGAGGACGGCATAACGATCGGTCTGAGACTCTTCGAGCTCGGAGCACGGGCGAGCACGCCGCGACGGCTGACCGTCGCAGCCCTGCCGGTCCTGGCGAAGCTCTTCAACGCGACGGGCGAGCATCTGAACGTCGCCGTGCAAGAGGGCCGGGAGATGCTCTCGGTGGTCTCCGTCCGGGGACGGCTGCGACCCGTGCCCTCCCGGGCCGGCGTCCGCGTGCCGTCGGTCACCACCGCACTCGGCAAGGCGGTGCTCGCATTCACCGACGATGAGGGGGTGCTCGGCGGCGTGATGACGAGCCTCGACTCGAGCCGTCGGCTCGCGTTCGAGAAGGAGCTCGCGTCCGTGCGGATCGATGCGGTCGCGATCGATCGATGCGAGACCTTTCCCGGGGTCATCGGCGTGGCCAGCCCCGTCCTGTCGCCGGAGCGACTGCCGGTGGCGGCGATCTCCGTCGCCGGCCCCGTGACTGATATGGATCCGAAGCGCATCGCACCGCTCGTGCGTCACGCCGCCTCGGCGCTCACCCACCGACTGGCATTGCAGGTGGCCTAGGAGATGGTGGGCAAGGTGGTCGAAGACGGCATCGGCGTCCTCGACCGCATGACGCTGATCCTCGAGGCGTTCGATCAGAACGACAGAGGGCTCGGGATCTCGGAGCTGGCCCTGCGTGCGGGACTTCCGAAGTCCACGGTCTCCCGGCTGGTGGCGACGCTGGTGAAGCAGCGGTACCTGGAGCGGGACGGCAAGCTCATACACCTGGGCCTGCGGCTGTTCGAGCTCGGACAGCTGGCGGAGGAGCCCCGGGAGCTCAGAATCGCGGCGCTGCCCGTTCTGGCCGAGCTCCGCGACAAGACGGGCGAGAACGTGCACCTCGCCATCCGCGACGGAGGCGCGATGGTCTGCATCGCCACGCTTCGCGGGCGAGCCGGCGGGCGGCCCACGATCCGCACCGGCTCGCGGCTTCCCGTCCACGCCACCTCACTCGGAAAGGCGGTGCTCGCCCACTCTGCGCCCCTCGACGTCGAGGAGATCCTCTCGTCGGAGCTCAGGGCATGGACGTCCGGGACGGTGACCGATCCGGTGAGGCTCCGAGGTGAGCTGGCGGACGTCCGCAGACGTGACGCGGCGAGCGAAGTGCGCGAGTACGATCCGGAATCGTCCTCAGCCGCTGCGGCCGTGTTCGCCCCATCGGGCCGCGTCGCCGGAGCGATCTCCGTCTCGTGCGGTGCGGACCGGTTCGACCTCGACCGTCTGACGCCGGCGGTTCGTGCGGCCGCCAGTGCCGTCGCGCGTCGACTCGCGACGACCGGACCTGCCTGGGGCTGACGACAGTCGCCGAGCGGCTCAGCGGCCGCGGCGATCGGTCATCGTGGCGACGATCATGTCGCCGATCAGCCTGCGGTGGGAGTCCTGGAGCTGCGGGTCGAGCATGTCGCGGTCGAAGATCGCCGCGAACGTGTGCCGATTCGCCACGTGGAAGCAGGCGTATGCACTGATCACCATGTGCACGTCCACCGCATCGATGTCGTCCCGGAAGATTCCGGCCCGCACTCCCCGGTCGATCACCTCCTCCAACAGCGTGATCGCGGTGGCGTTCTCGCGGAGGATCGTCTCGGACTGCTTGAGGTGCTCCGCGCGATGGATGTTCTCGATGCTCACCAGCTGGATGAAGGCCTGGTGCGTCGTGTGGTGGTCGTAGGTGGCCTCGGCGATCGTGCGCAGCGCCTCATCCGGCGCGAGCTCCGCTACCTGGATGCCTCGCTCGACCTGGCGGATCTGCGCGTACACCCGCTCGAGCACCGCGAGATAGAGCCCTTCCTTCGATCCGAAGTAGTAGTAGATCATCCGCTTCGTCGTGCGCGTGCGCGCGGCGATCTCGTCCACTCGCGCACCCGCGTAACCGTTGGCCGCGAACTCCGCGGTCGCGACCCTCAGGATGTCCGCCTGCGTGCGCTCCGCGCGGTCGGTGTTCGCAGCCGCGCTCGTGTCGCTCGCGGAACTGCTCATCGACCTCCCCTTCGCATGCGCGAATCCACCTCGGCGCTGATGAGGTCACGGAAGTGGCGCTGCATCCTGTCGCGGTCGGGCTCGAGACCCGTGATGATTCGGAGACTAGCGCATGCCTGGCCGACGGCCATCCGCCCGCCGTCGAGCACGGGATGCCCTCGTTGCGCCGCCTCCCGGATCAGCTCCGTCTCCAGGGGGCGGTACACCACGTCCGAGACCCAGGCCCTCTCGGCGAGCAGTCCGACGTCGAAGGCGACGCCGGGGTGATGGAGCATTCCGAGGGGAGTCGCGTGTACGACGCCCGTCGCGACGGCGATCGCTTCCGGGAGTTCGTCGGACGCGAGCGTCCCGATCGTCGCCTCAGTGAAACGAGCGCGCATCCGCAGCGCGAGCTCATCCGCGCGGACGGCGTCTGCATCGAACAGGTCCAACCGCTGGGCCCCCACGGAGAGGAGCGCATACGCGGTCGCCGCACCGGCACCACCGCATCCGATCTGCACGACGCGGTCGAGCGACGCGTTCGGCAGGCCGGCGATCAGGCCGTCGCGGTAGCCCATCCAGTCCGTGTTGTAGCCGACGAGGCGGTCACCGTCGAAGACCACGAGGTTGACGGCGCGCAGGTTCGCGGCATCCGTGTCCAGCTCGTCGACGAGGTCCAGCACGAGCTGCTTGCAGGGATGCGTGATGTTCATCGCCGCGTAGCCGGCGGATCGCGCCTCGGTGAGCATCGCACCGACATCGTTCGCCGGTCGGCCGAGCTCGAGGAGATCCAGGATGCGGTACTCGTAATCCAGTCCCATCGCGCGCGCCTCGACTTCGTGCAGGGGGGCGTCAGGGATGCCGTGATGCCGTCGCCGATGAGACCGACGAGGTAGTGCGTTCCATCCCGGGGAGAGCCCAGGCCGCCCCCGCCCGCGTCATCGGTCACGAGGCGCTCGGGATCTCGAAGTCGACCGTCGCGAGGGACGCCTTCACCGGACCCGAGATCGTCAGGACCTCGGCGTGGGCAGGGTGACGGGTATACGCCTCCAACCCGGCCAGGTCGTCGAAGTCGGCGACGATCGCCACGTCATGGGACGCAGCACCCCGCAGGAGATCGGTTCCCACGCTCATGCTCCGCAGTTCGGGTATCTGCTCCGGCAGCTTCCGGAGCATCGACATCCATTCCTCCCGCTGGTCGCTCGTGAATTCCGGGATGAAACGGAAGACCGCGACATGGCGGATCATGCGCCGCTCCCCTTGGATGCGGCTCGGCGATACTGATGCTGCGCAGCGAGGCGCACCGGTGCGTTGACCGCGCCGTAGCCGGTGTACCCGTCGCGGCGCTCGACGACTTCGAGGAAGACCGTCCCGACGGGCTCGGTGTAGAAGTGCAAGAACTCTCCTGACTCATCGCGGTCGTACATGACATCGAGTTCTCTGAGTTGGTCCAGCAGACCGGGTTCGAGCCGGAAGCGCGCTTGGACGTCGTCGTAGTAGTTCGCGGGGATGGGAAGTGGCCGGAAGCCCCTTGCCCGAGCCGCTCGCGCGAGCGCAAGGATGTCCTGCGTGGCGAAGGCGATGTGCTGCGGAAGGATGTCGTCCTCCCGCGCGCCCGAGGGGACCAGGTTCAGCGCGACGCGCAGGACGTCGCCCTCGGTGTGGAGAGCCTGGCTCCGGACCAGCCCGATGGGAGCGGCGACCTCGACGGATGCCTCGGTCCGCAGGTCGAGGACGGACTGGAAGAAGAGCACGGCGGCATCGAAGTGCTGCCAGGGCTGCGCCATGTTGACGTGGTCCACGCATTCGACCGCGACGTCCGTGTCGGACTCCGCGGCGCCGAACTCCTGCACCCATCGCGGCTCGGTGCTCGCACTCGCCCCGAAGAAGAGCTCCGACCCGTCCGGCGCCCGGACGCCGACGAGAGGCTCGTCGCCGGTGCCCTGCTCCCGCGGGACTTCAGGCGCGAACAGGTCCACCGCGCGCCGCAGCGCCCGAGCGGGATCGACCACGGAGAGACCGATGCCCGCGACGGTCGGCTGGTTGCCGTCGGGGTCGGGGGGGACCGAGAACGATCCGCGCCGCTCCTTGCGACCACAGTTCCACGTTCTTCGTGCGGTGCCGGCCATGGGATCGGAAGCCCAGCTGCGAGAGGAGTCGCCGCAGCTCGCTCGGCTCCCCCGGCCGGAGCTCGACATAGCTCACGTCGGCCGGCGGGGCGACTTCCGGCAGCGGCGTCGTCGCCATGCGGTCGGCCCGGCTGCGAGCGCCGGTGCCGAGCGATTCGGCGGTCTTGTGCTCCAGCCAGCGAAGGGAGCGCCGCGCATCGATGGCCGTCGCCACCGTGTCCGCCTGACGGAAGGTGTCGTTGAAGACTTCGAGCGAGACCGGCCCGTCGTAGCCGGTGCGGACGAGGTGCGCCATGAACGTGCCGAGATCGAAGCCGCCCTCGCCTGGGAAGACCCGGTGATGCCTGCTCCACGACAGGACGTCCAACGAGAGCAGGGGCGCGTCGGCCATCTGGACGAAGAAGATCTTGTCGACGGGAATCGTCTCGATGGCCTCTGGGTCATGCCCTTTCGACAGGATGTGGAAGCTGTCGAGGCACAGTCCGATGCGCGCGTGATCGGTCAGGCGAACGATTCGCGCGGCCGCCTGGTAGTCGTCCACGAACCGCCCCCACGCCAGCGCCTCATATGCGACGCGCACGTCGTATTCGTCCGCCAGAGAGCCGAGCATCCGCAGTTGAGACGCGGCGAGCTGCTCGTCACCGCTGCGCGCGGTGGCGACATTGCTGCAGAGCAGCATGGTGTCGATGCCGAGCCGATTCATCAGGCGGAATTTGGCGGCCGCGCGCTCGAGATTCTGCTCGAGCAGATCAGGGCCCACGCCCTCGAAGTCGCGGAAGGGCTGATACAGATCGAGTGTCAGACCCAGTTCCTCACCCCGGTCCCGGATCGCCTCCGGTGAGAGGGGCGACGCCACGAGGTCGGGCTCGAAGATCTCGACACCGTCGAACCCGGCTTCTCGAGCGGCGACGAGCTTCTCTTCCAGCGTGCCGCTCAGGCAGACCGTCGCGATCGACGTGCGCATTACACCTCCGTGCGGTCACCGGCGTCGGTGCCGCAGTTGTTGGACGACCAGCGTTGCAGGCAGACGTACTAACTAGTACGTTCGAAAGCGGAAGGGCGATCGACGACGATTCAAGCCGCTGGGAGGAGATGCTCGATGAAGAGTCTCGCCGAATGGAACACCACGTCCGCTCCCCGCGGAGCTCCGGTCTCAGTGCTCGATCGCATCGTGGCGATTCTCGACGCGGTCAAGACGGCCGGCGGTACGAGCACGATCACCGAGATCGCGACCGCGACCGCTCTTCCCAAATCGACCGTCTCGCGGCTCGTCGCGGACCTGACACAGCAGCGCTACCTCGTGCGTACCGACGAGGGGGTATCCCTCGGGCTCCGGCTCTTCGAGCTCGGGGCGCGGGCGAGCCTGCCGCGCCGACTGCTCGCCGCCGCCGGACCGGTCATCCGCAACCTCTGCGAGGTTACGGGCGAGCGCGTGGGTCTATGGGTGCCCCAAGGCAGCGACATGGTGTCCATCGCCGCCGTGGCGGGCCGTCTCCCCATGCTCCCGACGCGCGCAGGCATGCGATCGCCCGCCCTGACGACCGCGAGCGGCAAGGCCTTTCTGGCGTTCTGCGCCGATTCGGCGCTCGTGAGCCGCATCAGCGCGCCGCTCGCCGACGACGCGGCCGACCACTTCCGGGACGAACTCGCGCACGTGCGCGCGTCCGTCGTGGCGCAGGACATCGAAGAGTCATATCCGGGCATCCTCGCTGTCGCGAGTCCCGTCCTCTCTCCCGACCGCGTGGTGCTCGGTGCGATCTCCATCGCGGGCCCGAGCGGGAGTATGGACCCCGAGCGCGTCACGCCGCTGGTCCGCGCGGCCGGCACCACCGTGACGCGCCGCCTCGTCGCCGCCTAGCAGATGCGCACCGCGAACTGGACCGATTCGGTCAGTGTCCTGGACCGCGTGAGCGCTGTGTTCG
Source organism: Microbacterium sp. 4R-513 (assembly GCF_011046485.1). Classification (NCBI taxonomy): domain Bacteria; kingdom Bacillati; phylum Actinomycetota; class Actinomycetes; order Micrococcales; family Microbacteriaceae; genus Microbacterium; species Microbacterium sp. 4R-513. The sequence continues at coordinate 2,324,656 of NZ_CP049256.1, read as the reverse complement.
ACGCCTTCGGCGAAGAGGACGAAGGGCTCGGGGTCTCGGAGCTGGCCCGTCGCGCCAACCTCCCGAAGTCGACCGTCTCGAGGATCGCCGCCGACCTGGTCGAGCAGCGGTTCCTCGATCGGGAGGGCGACCGGCTCTACTTGGGTGTCCGCTTGTTCGAACTCGGGCAGACGGTCCAACAGCCGCGGCTTCTTCGCCGGGTCGCGCTGCCGGTGATGGCCGAACTGCGCGATGTCACCGGGCAGACGGTTCATCTCGCCGTGTTGGACGGAGGGGACGTCGTCTTCGTCGCGGTCGTTCGGGGCCCCGCATCCAGACCGCTCGTCCGCATCGGCAGTCGGCTCCCCGCGCACGCGACAGCCGTGGGGAAGGCGATGCTGGCATTCGCACCGCAGAGCGTCGTCACGGCGGTCACCGGACGAGAACTCACGAGGCGCACCTCGAAGACGATCACGGAGGCATCCGTCCTGCATCGCGAATTCGCGGACATCCGGAGGCTCGGGGTGGCCACCGAAGACGAGGAGTGCACCCCGGGCCGTGCCTGCGCGGCGAGCCCCATCCTGAGCTCCGGCGTGTTGACGCCCCTCGCAGCGATCTCCGTGGCCGGGCCCGCAGAGAGCCTCGTGCCGGACCGTGTGGCGCCGGCGGTGCGCGCCGCCGCGATGGCGCTGAGTCGTCGGCTCTCGACGGATCCCGCCGGCTGACCCGCCGCACGGGAACGGGGTGGGTGCGTGACTGCACCCACCCCGTTCCGCTCGTGCAGCGGTCTAGCCGGCCATCTCGCGGATGGCCTTGTACGCCTCGAGGTTCTCACCGGTGTAGTGGTCCTCGAAGTAGGACTCCGCCTTGCTGATGAACGCGTCCATGTCGATGTCCTCGGTCTCGATCACCGTGAACGCATCGTCTCCGCGGTATTCGTCCAGGATCTCGTCCGTCGCCTCTTCGACGCAGGTGCGGTTCTCGGGGCGGATCTCGTGGATCGTCTTCTCGAGCAGCTCTGCCTGCTCGTCGCTCATCTTGTCGTACGTCTTGTCGCTGACGAGGATCCAGTGGATGCCGACATTGTGGTTGTTGAGCACCACGGTGTTGAGCACCTCGTCGTAGCTGGACGAGTGCGTCGCGACGATCGGGTTCTCCTGACCGACGGCGATCCCCTGCTGCAGCGCCGAGTACACCTCCTCGACCGCAACCGAGACGGGGTTCGTGACGCCCAGCGCCTCGGCATTGGCGAGGAACTGGGGCGAGTTCGGGAAGCGGATCGGCACGCCCTCGAGATCGTCCGGGCTCTTGACCTTCACATCCTTCGTCGTGAAGGTGCGGTTGCCGAAGAACCAGCCGTCGACGATGTTGACGCCGGTCGAATCGTGGAAGGCGCCGAACAGGTCCTCCGACCCCTCGTCGATCCAGTTGAAGGCGTGGTCCACGTCGTCGAAGGCGTAGGCCGCGTCCACGACGCCGATGGGCTCATACGTCGAGCTCAGCGCCGACGCCCCCTGGAGGTCGATGTCGATGTCACCGGCCTGCACGAGCGGGAACCGGTCGGCGTCGGGGCCGAGCTGGCTCGCCGGGTACAGCTCGACCGTGAAGCCGATGTCGGCATCCTCGAGCCGCTCTTTGAGGAGCTCGACGCCGCAGTAGTAGTTCGGCGTCTCCTCGTTCTGGCTGGTCGCGACGGTGAGCGTGACAGGCTCGCTCGCCTGCGCGGTCTCGCCGGACGAACTCTCGGGGGTGCCTCCGCCGGCGCAGCCGGCGGCGACGAGAGCGATTGCTGCGAACGCCGACGCGGCGAAGATGCCGCGGCGGGCCGAGCGGGCTGTGCTCATGGGACTCTCCTCTGATTCTCTGCACGTCGTCGTGCAAGTTCTGACGTGCCGTTGTGAGGCCGGAGCGCGGCATCCGGTCGACACTGCTCGTACGGGTGAGACGGCGTCGACCACGAGTCACGTTACGGCCCGGTGGCAGTGCTGACTCTGACCCACTTCGATCGGGGCGAAAAGCGATGTCCCGTCGAGTGGAACATGTGCCCGCGAACCCGCCTGCGGCCCTCTCCGCTGAATGGAACGACCCGTGTCGGACGCAGCGCGGTGGCCTACGCTCGGGGCGAGGCGCGGCGCTGCGCGTACGCGAGGGAGGACCAGTGACGGTATCCGGATCGCCCCCGGTTCGAGTCGGGGTGATCGGTGCGGGCTTCATGGGTCGCCAGCACATCGACTTCATCAGAGGCGCCCGCGGGGCCGCCCTGGCGGCCATCGCGGACCCGGCCGTGACCGACCCGGACGTCGGGTGTCCCGTCTTCACGTCAGCCGGCGAGATGCTGGACGCCGGGCAGGTCGACGCCGTGGTCATCGCGAATCCCAACGCCCTCCATGTCGAGACCGCGATCGACTGCTTGGAGGCCGGCGTCGCGGTGCTGCTCGAGAAGCCGGCCGCCGTCGACTACGCGGAGTCCCGTCGACTGGTCGACGCCGTCGCCCGGCTCGAGGGGCGCCTTCTCGTCGGCCACCACCGCCGCCACCATCCCGCGGTCGCGCGGGCCCGCCGGGCGATCTCGGACGGTGAGCTCGGCGAGGTCGTAGCCGTCAGCGGGATGTGGTCGGCGCGCAAGGACGACGCCTACTTCGCGGACGTGGAATGGCACCGCAGAAAGGGCGCAGGTGTGACGCTCATCAACGTCGTGCACGATCTGGATCTGCTGAGGCACCTGTGCGGCGAAGTCGCCCAGATCCAGGCGCTCTACAGCTCGCAGGCACGGGGCTTCGAGGTCGAGGACACCGTCTCGCTGACGCTTCGATTCGAGAGCGGCGTGGTCGGGAGCTTCGTGGCGTCAGATGCGGGAGTGTCGCCGTGGGGCTGGGACCAGGCGACCGAGGAGACGATGGCCTTCCCCTTCCTCCCCGACGGGGATGCCTACCGATTCGTGGGCACGCGCGCGGCACTCTCCGTGCCGAACCTGGCGAAGTACTCGTATGAGGCGGGAGCGTCCCCGGATTGGCACTCGCCGCTGTCGCGCACGTACCTTCCAACACCCCAGCGCGGATCCTTCCAGGCTCAGCTCGACCACTTCCTGGAGGTCGCCAGCGGGGAGGCCGACCCCCTCGTCACCGCGGAGGATGCGTCCCGCACGCTGGCGCTCGTCGAGGCCGCCGACCTTGCGGCGCGCACCGGCCGGACCGTCGACGTGACGAAGTTCCGGAACGACCTCCCGGATCCAGAGGACGCATGACACGGCCTGTCGACCGCCGGAATCCGCGATGAAGAACGCAGAGGCTCGCGGATTCGACGCGATCGTCGTGGGGGCGGGCCTCGCCGGCCTGGCCGCCACTCGCCGCCTCGCCGGATCAGGGCTCCGTGTCGCCTTGCTGGAGAAGCGGGATCGGATCGGCGGGAGCTCCGCGATGAGCGGGGGCTGGTTCGCCCTCTCCGGCACTCCTCTGCAACGGAGTCAGCGTGTAGACGATTCCGAGGCCGTCTTCCTCGCCGACATGCTCGCGACCGGCGGGGGCTTCGCCGACGAATCGCTCCTGCGTGCGCTGGTCGCCCGCCAGGCTCTCGCCCTCGAGGCCATCGACAGGGCCGATGCCTGGACCGACGAGCTCAAGATCAGCGCCGGTATGACGGTCGCACGCGCCCACCTCGTGCGAATGCCCGATCTCCTCGGGCATCTGCAGCGTGAAGCCGTCGCGGCGGGCGCCGTCGTCCTCGTCGACCAACCGGGAGAGGGCCTCGTCTTCGACGGAACACGGGTCGTGGGCATCCGTTCCGGAGGTGCGGTCCTCGCCGCAGAGGCCGGAGTCGTCCTGACCACCGGCGGGTTCTCGCGCTCTCGGGAGCTGCTCGAGCTCTTCGTGCCGGACCAGGCGGCCGCCATGCCGTACGGCGGCGTGGGCAATACGGGCGACGGAATCCGGATGGCATGGATGCTGGGCGCCGGCCTCGCCGACATCGGCCACGTCACCGGCACGTACGGTCAGCACGCCGAGACCACGGATGATGAGCACGAGCTGCTCACTGCCAATTACCTCGGTGGAATCCTCGTGAACGCGCACGGCGAGCGCTTCGCCGACGAGTCGGAGTCGTACAAGGTCCTGGGATCCGCCGTGCTCGACCAGCCCCGACGGATGGCCTTCCAGATCTTCGATGCGCGGGTGCGAGCCCTCTCTCGCCCCGGTGTGCCGCTGTCGGACATGGATCGCATCGAGGAGCTCGGTCATCTGCACAGCGCGCCGACCGTGGCAGCCCTCGCCCACGCGCTCGGCATCCCGGCGGATGCACTCGAGCAGACGATCGCGCGCTACAACGATGCGGCGATCGGACGACGGGAGGATGATTTCGGACGCACCGGCCTCGTGAACGGGGTCGGCGCGCTGCTGCCGGTCGAGATCGGCCCGTTCTACGCCTACCCCGCGGTGACGGCGATGACGTCGACATACGGGGGACTGAGCGTCGAGCCCGACACCGCGGTGAAGCGGGTGGACGGGAGCCGCATCGAGCGGCTCTACGCTGCCGGAGAGGTGGCGGGCGGATTCCACGGCGCGTCGTACATGACCGGAACCGCGCTCACGAAGGCCCTCGTGTTCGGGTGTGAAGCAGCGGAGGCGATCCTGCGCTCCTGACCCGCTCGAGCCGTCGGCGGCATGAGATCACTCAGGGTGGTCGAGCATCAACCGGTCGGCGGCGCGGATCGCGAGCTCGTATCCGAAGACCCCCGCACCCGCGATCACCACGCGCGCCACGGTCGAGATGAGCGAATGCCGGTGCGCGGCGTCGCGGGCATGGATGTTCGTGATGTGCACTTCCACGATGGGTGCCGAGAGAATGTGAAGGGCGTCCAGCAGCGGAACCGACCCGAAGCTGAATCCGGCCGGGTTGATGACCACCGCCGCGTTCCGGCGGAACGCCTCCTGCACCCACTCGACGAGCTCGTGTTCGGCATTGGACTGCGCGAAGAAGAGATCGAAGCCGAGCTCACCCGCCAACCGCTCACAGTCCGCGCGGACATCGGCCAGGGTCGCGGTGCCGTAGAGCTCCGGCTCCCGCTGACCGAGCATGTTCAGGTTCGACCCGTTCAGCACGAAGAGCGCTCTTGCCACGGAAGACTCCTTTCACGATGATCCCGTCCCCCGGTGCGTCCCCTTGCACGATCGCGGGGACACACCGGAGCCGGGAAGGGATCCGCTACAGCAAGCCGAGCAGCTGCGGCAGGAACGTCACGATGATCGGGAAGAGCGTCAGCAGGAGGAGGACGGTACCCAGTGGGACGAGGAACGGGAGGATTCCTCGGAAGAGCTCGCCCATGGGTCTGCGCGTGATCGACCCGACGACGAACAGGACCGCACCGACGGGTGGCGTGAGCGACCCGATCATCAGGTTGAGGATCATGATCACGCCCAGCTGCACCGGCTCGATCCCGAACTGCCCGACGATCGGCATCAGGATGGGCACCAGCACGAGGATCACCGGCGGCGCCTCGAGGGGGGATGCCGAGCAGGATCAGCAGCACGTTGAGCATCAGCAGGAACACGATGGGGTTGTCCGTCAGGCCCGTGAGCCACTCGCCCAGGTGCCGCGAGACCTGCTCGCGGGCGAGCACCTGGCCCATCAGGTTCGAGGCACCCAGGATGAGGAGGATGCCGCCGGCGATGACGACGGTCTCCTTGGCCGACTTCCAGAAGACCGGCCATGTGAGCGTGCGGTAGATCGCTCCGAGTATCAGCATGTACACGGCCGCGATTCCCGCGCTCTCGGTCGCCGTGAAGAGCCCGCTGAAGATGCCGCCGAGGATGATCACGGGAAGCAGCGCCGGCCCGATCACGCGCACAGCGGCCTTGCCGAGCATCGAGCTGTTGAACGGTCGACTCACCGCTACGTCGGGGTGTCGTCGCACCCAGAAGAAGATGTACGCGGCGAGACCGACGGCCATGAGCATGGCCGGGATGATCGAGCCTGCGAAGAGTGCTCCCGTCGAGATCGAGGCCGTCGCGGCGAACAGGACGGCCGGGATGCTGGGGGGCATCACCGTGCTCATGAGCGACCCCGACGCCGTCAGGCCCGACGAGAAGCCGTAGGGATAGCCCGCCTTCAGCATCTGGGGGATCTGCACCTTGCTCGTCGATGCGGCGTCGGCGAGCGCCGACCCGCTGATCCACGAGAAGCCGATCGCCGTGCCGAGATTGACGTACGCGAGGTTGCCCGGAAGACGGGGAAGGAGTGCGCGCGCCAGGTCGTACAGCCGGGTGGCGATGCCGAGGTTGTTCGCGATGGTGCCGACGAAGATGAACAGCGGGACGGCGAGCAGCGGGAAGCTGTTGATGCCGTTCACGATCGACGAGATCGCGTAACCGGCAGAGAGCCCGTGGCTGTAGAAGTAGAGCATGCTCGACGCGATCATCGCGAAGGCGACGGGGACGCGAAGGAGCAGGAAGACGACGAACAGCAGGATGTAGAGCCAGAGATCCATCCTCAGCCCTCCATCTCACCGATGTCGAGCTTGCGCTCGGGGCGGTTCGCGTAGGGGATCTTGAACGACGAGTGGACCGCGGCCGACAGGAACCCGACGAGGGCGAAGATGTAGATCACACCGAGCGGCAGATGCATCGCAGCGCTCAGCCGGCCCCACTCCGTCTCGATCTTGACCCAGGCCTCATAGGCGAGAGCGATGCTCGTGAGAACCATGATGACCGCCGAGATGACGCGCAGAGCGATGAAGAGCCGCGTTCCGGCGAGCATCTCGTCGAAGATCTCGAGCACGATGTGCCCGTTGCGCCCGACGAGGTATCCGGTCGTGATGAAGGTGAGGGCGATCATCGAGAGGAGCGCGAGCTCACCCGCGCCCACCCAGCTGACCGAAGGGAAGTACCGGCCGAGCACCTGATACATGACGCCGAAGATGATGCCCGCGAAGAGCGTGACGGCGATGGTGATCTCGATCGCCGACAGGACACGGATGACGAGGGGGTCGGGCGGGAGGCCCTGATTGAACTTGGGGGTCGTGAAGAAGGTGTTCGTCTGCGGGAAGATCGAGTCGCGAAGAGGTATGGAACGGGTGTCGTCCGACACCTCGCCGGGCTCGGCACCGGTGCCCTTCTCGGGCTCCGCGCCGTTGCCCTCCTCGGGCTCCGCGCCGGGGTCCTTGTCCGTCATGGCTTCACCGCCATGGTGTCAGCGTGCATTGCCAACCTCTCTGTTGATGCCGGGCCGGGCGTGCGCGGGCGCACCGCCGCCCATGCGACTCTGGCCGTCCGTGGGACGCGTGCAAAGAAGAGTTTCGCCGAATGGGACACCGGTCCCGGACAAGGCGATCCGCCCCCGTCGCGAACGACGGGGGCGGATCGACTGATGTCGCGAGAGGTTACTTGACGACCGTCACCGTGGCGGTGGACGAGAGCTGCTCCTGCACGCCCGCGGCATTGAGGACGTTCACCCTCACGGTGAGTGTCACCTCGCCTGTGGGCACGTTGTTGTCGACGTCGGCCGCATCGAACTGGACGATGATCCGGTTCTTGTTGGCGGTCACCTTCGACGCCTCCACGACCGTCGACGACAGCGGCGTGACGAGCGCCGCACCGCTGTCGTACGTGTAGCCCGCCGGCAGCTCGAAGTGCGCCGAGACCTTGCCGTTCACCCCGGTGAACAGTCCGGTCCCCGACCCCAGGTTGAGCGTGCCCGGCGTGAACTTCAGCGCGCCCGGCTGATCCTTGGGCGTGAGGTATACCTCGATCTTCCCGGTCGGCCGCGGGTCGGTGCAGTCGTTGAAGAAGTACTCTCCGGCACGGTCGAACGTGTGCTGGTAGGTCTCCCCCGGCTTCAGCTTGACGTTGAACTCGCCTTCGAAGAACTGCGTCGCGCAGTGGTCCTTCACGTTGGGGAAGCTCGGGAACGTGTCGGCCCCCGGATTGCGGAACGTCACCGTCGTGCCGACGGGGACCCGCAGGTGCGTCGGCTGCATGCCGTTCTGCGACACGCTGTCCCGCGAGGCGGCGTTGTCGGCCGTGCGGCTCGCCCTCGCCAGGAGCACGGTGTTCGCCACGGTGGAGCCCTCGACCGCGGTGCCGCCCACGGGGCGACGGATCGTCAGGGGCGCCGTATCCGGTCCTTCCTGGCTGCCGGACTCGGTCCGGTAGTCGCCGCCGAGCTTGAACGACCACAGCGAGTCGCCCTGGGTCACGGAGGCACCGTAGGGGTTGGTCGATCCCGCTGCGATCACGGCGACGTACTGCTCGCCGTCGACCTCATACGTGACCGGAGCACCCGATATGCCGGAGCCCGTCTGGAACTCCCACAGCACGTCACCCGTCGCCGCGTCCATCGCCAGCACGCGACCGTCGATCTGACCGACGAACAGCAGATCGGATGCCGTGGTCAGCGGTCCCTGACCGTGCGACATGTCGGTGCCCAGGTGGTTGCGCCAGGCGACCTCGCCGGTCGACGCGTCGTAGGCCAGGATGCCGCCGGTCTGGTACTGCCCGATGGCGCGCAGGCCGTTCGCGGCCGCCCCGTCGTAGTGCGCCACGGGGTTCGCACCGTACGGGAAGTAGACCAGGTTGGTGCTGTGGCTGTAGGAGTTGTTCGACCAGTCGCCGCCGCCGTTCTGGCTCGTCGTCGACAGGATCGGCGCCAGGTACTGCGGGTCGTACAGGCAGCCCTCACGGTGTCCCGACGAGCCCGCCGGGTATGAGAGGAAGGGCTCGTCGACGGACACGTAACTGTCCGGGTTCAAGACGAGGTCGCCATCGGCGTCCGCCTGATACCCGTTGTAGTTCGGCACGCCGCGCCAGGGGTTCCCCGGGATGTTGTCGGGATCGAGTTTCTCCCACACGACGCAGTCCGGCAGCAGCCGGGTCTCAGGCATCGGCTGGGTCGGAGTGTTGTGCTGGCGGGAGTCCGTGATCACGGGCTGCTCGGTCACGGGCAGCACCGGCTTGCCGTTGGTGCGGTCGATCACGAACTGATGACCTGACTTGCTGCCGTAGAACGCGACCTTGCGCTCCTTTCCGTCGACCGTGATGTCGGCCAGCGTCGGCGGGTGGACGTTGTCCATGTCCCACACGTCGTGGTGGATGGACTGGTAGTGCCACTTGAACGCGCCGGTCTTGGCGTCGACGGCCACAAGCGTGTCGGAGAACAGGTTGTCACCAGGACGGCCGGACGCGTTCTGCGACGATGTGCAGCTGCGCGCGTTGCCGAACGTCATGATGTAGTACCCGAGCTCGGTGTCGACGGCGCCGTGCATCCACGACGTCGCACCGCCCTCCTCGGCGCAATCGGTGCCGTCTGCCTGCACGGGGCCCCAGGTGGCGGACGGGTCGAACGTCACGCCGTCGAGTCCGGTGAACAGCTGACCGCGCTTCGGTCCGCCGAAGAAGTGCCAGAGGTAGTGGCCGTCGCTCGCGTCCAACGCGACGACCGCGCCCCGGTCGCCGTCGGCCGCGTGGGCGTACACGACGCCGTTGTAGTAGACCGTCGCGACCTTGCCGACACGGCCCAGGTCTTCGCCGTTCGGGCCAGTCGGCTGCACCGCCCACACCTCGGCGCCGGTCTCCTGGTCGAGGGCCACCACTCGGTTGCCACCCGCCAGCGTGAAGATCTTCCCGTCACCCGCCGAAACACCCCGGCGGGTGCTCGATGTCCCGTAGGCGGGCTTGTCCCACTTCCAGATCGCGTCCCCCGTGACACCGTCGACGGCGATGACTCCGCCGCTCGGCGTGTCGACGTAGATGACGCCGTCGACGACGATCGGCGTCGTCTGCTGACCGACATTGGCCGACGCCGGCGCGACCGCGGAAAGGTGCGTCCGCCACGCCGGTGCGAGATCCTTCAGATTCTGCTTGCTGATCTCCGTCAGACCCGAATAGTGCTGATTGCCGAGATTGCCGCCGACGGTCGGCATGTCGTCGCCGGTCGGCTCCAGACCGGTCAGACCGGCGGGGGAACCGGCTCGGCGGGTGTGGCCAGGCCGTAGGCGGGCGTGGCCGCGACGGCGAGCGTCAGCACCAGCGCGCCGACACCCGCCGCGCCCAACCTCTTGGTCAGTCGTTTGCGCATCCCTTGCTCCTTGATCATCGTCGATCTGACGCCGCCGGGCTCATGTCCTGCGGCGCCGATGTGGGAAGCCGGCCCCGCGCGCCGCATTCGGCGGATCGGCGATACGGCCGGCGCTCGGACGCTAACCCCGCGTGGGAAGGCGGGCAATGGCGCGGCCCATCGAGTGGAACTCCACCTCGGGGGCGACCCCATCGGCACGGTCCGGCCGTCGGTTTCTGCCCAGTGGGACAGTCTTTGATCCCGGCGAGCGCCCCTGCTTAGCATCTCGCCGTCGGCATCGTTGCCCACGGACGGAGTTGTCATGGCCTCTTCAGCCACCAGATCCCTGTCACCCGAGCAGAAGCAGGAACTCGACGAGGTGTTCGCCCGCGCGCGGGCGGCGCTCGCGATCATCGAGACGTACGATCAGGCCCGCGTCGACCGCCTGATCCAGGCGGTCGCCTGGGCGGTCGCGAACCGCTCGTCCTTCCATCGCCTGGTGGAGATGGGCATCGAGGAGTCCGGGCTCGGCGACTTCGGAAGCCGCATGAACAAGCGCATGAAGATCCGCGGCGTGCTCCGCGATGCACTGCGCAGCCCCTCGGTCGGCGTCATCGAAGAGGATGCCGAGAAGGGCCTCGTCAAGTACGGCAAGCCGGTCGGGATCATCGGCTGCGTCGTGCCCACGACCAACCCGGACCTGACCCCCGCGGGCAACGCCATCTACGCGATCAAGGCACGCGACGTCGTCGTCTTCTCGCCGCACCCGCGTTCGAAGAGCACGACCTTCGAGACCGTACGGCTGATGCGCGACGCGCTCGAGGCCGAGGGCGCCCCCGCCGACATCCTGCAGTGCATCACTCTGCCGAGCCTCGCCGCTTCGCAGGAGATCATGCACCGCTCCGACCTCGTAATCGCGACCGGCGGGCAGGGGCTCGTCCGCGCGGCGTACAGCTCCGGGACCCCCGCCTACGGCGTCGGCGCCGGCAACGCGACCGAGTTCGTCGACGAGACCGCCGACCTGCAGGAGACCGCGCGCAACTGCATGCTGTCCAAGACCTCGGACTTCGGGTCCGGGTGCTCGGCGGACGGGAACATCCTCGTCCCGGCTGCCCGCTACGCCGACATGCTCGTGGCGCTCCAGGCCGAGGGCGGATACCTCGCGACGGCCGAGCAGCGCGAGGCCCTCAAGTCCGTCATGTGGGACGAGGAGGGGCACCGTCTGGCCGACACGGTGGCCATCTCACCGCAGCAGCTCGCGCGCGCAGCGGGATTCGACATCCCGGAGGATCGTCGCTTCATCCTCGTCGAGGGCGACGGCATCGGCGAGGACAAGCAGTTCTGCAAGGAGAAGCTCACGACCCTGATGGCGGTCCACGCCTACGAGGGCAGCTTCGAGGACGGCGTCGAAGTCGCCAAGCATCTCTATGACATCGGCGGCAAGGGTCACTCGTGCGGCATCGCGTCGACCGACGACGCGCACATCGACTACTTCGCCCGCCACATGCCGGTTTCCCGGATCATGGTTCGACAGCCCAACTCCAAGGCGAACGCGGGTGCGTTCACGAACGGGATGCCGATGACCTCGTCGATGGGGTGCGGGACCTGGGGAGGCAACATCACGTCGGAGAACGTCTCTCTCCGGCACTACCTGAACACGACGTGGGTATCGCGCACGATCCCCGAGGACCGGCCGTCCGACGAGGAGCTCTTCGGCGACTTCTACGACGAGGCGCTCGAGTCCGACTCGGCGCTGGCGGCATCGTGAACACGTCCGCCGACTCGGGCGGCGGCGACGCCCCAGTGACCGGCTCCTCGGCGGATCAGCTCGTCGACGAGGCCCGGCGGTGGTGGCAGACCGACATCATCGACATCCACCCCGGCGAGATCGCCCTGCGCGGCTATCCCATCCAGGAGCTCATCGGAAACGTCGGGTTCGTCGACACCATCTGGCTCATGCTGCGGGGCGAGCTGCCATCCCGCGCGCAGACGACTCTGCTCGAGTCGGCGCTCGTGGCGTCCGTCGACCACGGCCCGCACGCGCCCTCGATCGCGATCGCGCGAATGGCGACGACGTGCGGCGCGCCGGTGAACGGCGCGATGGCCTCGGCGATCAACGTGCTCGACGACGTCCACGGCGGGCCCGGCCAGCAGTGCATGGAGCTCTACCTCGAGATCGACGCCGAACGGGAGCGCGCTGGAGACCTGGCCGAAGCAGTCCGCAGCGTCCTGAAGCGGCACCGGGACGCGGGTCTCGCGTACGTGCCCGGATTCGGCCACCGCTTCCATCCGCTCGACCCTCGTACCCCGCGCCTGCTGTCTCTCGTCGAGGCGGCGGCCGCGGACGGGACCGTGTCGGGCCGCTTCGCGGCGATCGGGCGCGCGGTCGAGGACGCGATCAGCGAGGGCAAGTCGCGCCGCGTCCCGATGAACGTCGACGGCGTCACGGCCGTCATCTACTGCGAGCTCGGCTTCACTCCCGAACTCGGGCGCGGCGTCTTCATCCTCGCTCGCTCGGTGGGAATCCTCGCGCACGCGAACGAGCAGATGGTCCAGGGCGGGCGGATCAAAGGCCCGATGCCCAAATCGATCGACTACACCTACACGGGGCCGGCGCGTCGCTCGGTCCCCCAGAAAGACGGAAGAAGGAGAACGTCATGAAGGACCTGGTCTCCAACCAGATCGTTCGCTATCTGGAGGCTCGTGACGTCGAGCATGTCTTCGGACTGTGCGGACACACGAACATCGCGCTGCTGGCGGCCCTGGAGAGCAGCGATCAGATCTCCTTCGTCAACGTGCGGCACGAGCAGATCGCCGCGCACGCAGCGGATGGCTACGCCCGCGTCACGAAGCGGACGGGGGTCGTCCTGACCCACCTCGGACCGGGTCTGACGAATGCCACGACGGGTGTCGCCAACGCGGCACTGGACTCGATCCCCATGGTCGTCATCGCCGGCGACGTTCCCACCCACTATTTCGGGAAGCACCCGCACCAGGAGATCAACCTCCACGCCGACGCGGCGCAGTACGAGATCTACCGGCCCTTCGTCAAGCGGGCATGGCGGGTGGATCAGCCCCATCTGATCGCCGAGGTGCTCGACAAGGCGTTCACGCTGGCGGCGAGCGGCCGACCGGGGCCCGTGCTCGTCGACGTCCCCATGGATGTGTTCTCCGCCGAAGTCGATGTCGCCCTGTTCGACAAGGTCATCGGCAACACCCGCATGCTGGCGAGGCCGAGTCTCGATGAGACGGTTGCCGAGCAGATCGTCAGGAATCTGCTGGATGCCGAGAGCCCCGTGCTGTACGTCGGCGGCGGTATCGTCGCCGCCGACGCAGCATCCGAGCTCGCCGAGTTCGCCGACCTTCTGTCGCTCCCCGTCGCGCACAGCCTCATGGGCAAGGGCGCCGTGCCGGACGACAGCCCACTCGTCCTCGGGATGACCGGATTCTGGGGCACGGCCTTCACCAACGAGACGACGCGCACGGCCGATTGGATCCTTGCTCTCGGCACGCGCTTCGCCGAGGCCGACTCCAGTTCCTGGTACGCCGAGTACACCTTCGACATCCCCGCGACCAAGCTCATGCAGATCGACATCGACCCGGCGGAGCTCGGGCGCAACTACCCGCTCGAAATCGGTGCGCTCGCCGATCTCAAGTCCGCGCTCGCCGTGCTTATCCGCGTCGCCCGTCGTCTCGTGCCCGAGGGCGTTCGGCGGACCGAGCTGCTGGCGCAGATCGCGGCGCACCGCTCGACCGTGAAACTGCAGAACAGGGAGGCCCAGGCCTCCGATGCCTGGCCGATGCGACCCGAGCGGATCCTGTCGGAGACGAGGGAGGTGCTGCCGGCGGATGCGATCATCACCACCGATGTCGGCTGGAACAAGAACGGTGTCGGGCAGCAGTTCGACATTCTCACACCGGGCACTTTCCTCACTCCCGGCGGCTTCGCCACGATGGGCTTCGGCGCTCCCGCCGCCGTCGGGGCCAAGATCGCCCGGCCGGATCGCGTCGTCGTGTCGCTCGTGGGGGACGGCGGCTTCGGACAGAACCCGGCCGTTCTCGCCACGGCCCGCGAGCAGAATGTGCCCGTCGTGTGGGTCGTGATGAACAACAACGCCTTCGGCACGATCGCCGGCCTCGAGAAGGCGGCCTTCGACACGACGTTCGGCACGGTGTTCGGCAGCGCCGACGACCCGATGTACACGAACTTCGCGGCGATCGCGGAGGGCTACGGGGTCACCGGGATCAAGGTCGACTCGGCCGCCGAGTTCAAGCCGGCTCTCGAATGGGCCATCGCCCTCGACGGGCCGGTCGTGATCGACGTGTCGATGGTCAACGTGCCGACCCCGACGACGGGTCACTGGAACATCCTCGACATCTACTCCCCCGGCGAGACGGTCGAGCACGTCGCGACGGACTGAGGGGCGATCTCGTGGATGCCGCATTCGACGCGCGGCGCGTGGCGCTGTCGACCGTGTGCCTCTCCGGCACGCTCGAGGACAAGCTTCGCGCCGCCGCCGAGGCGGGGTTCCTCGGCGTGGAGATCCTCGAGTTCGACCTCATCACCTCGGCCTGGCCTCCGACCCGGGTGGCCGCCGAGGCGGCCGCCCTGGGCTTATCCATCGAGGCCTATCAGCCGCTGCACGTCGAGGCGGTTCCGCCTGATGAGTTCGGTCGCGCCCGGCGTCATGCGGAGCGGAAGCTGGACCTCCTGGCCGAACTCGGCACTCGGGTCCTGGTGTGCTGCTCGTCGAGGAGCGGAGACGGGGTCGACGACGACGATCTCGCCGCGGATCAGCTGCACGAGCTGGCGGACCTCGCCGGAAGCCGCGGCGTGCGGCTCGCATACGAGGGCGTCCCGTGGGGACGCGTCCGCACTCACGAGGATGCCTGGCAGCTCGTGCAGCGGGTCGACCACCCCGCCCTCGGGCTGTGTCTCGACAGCTTCCATGTGCTGTCGCTCGGCAACGGTGCCGCGGCGATTGAGGGCGTACGACCCGACAAGCTCTTCCACGTTCAGCTCGCCGACGCCCCGAGGCTCGACATGGACGTCCGCGAGTGGAGCCTTCACTATCGGATGTTCCCGGGTCAGGGTTCGCTCGATGTGTCCGGCTTCGTCGGACGGCTCGTGTCGATGGGATACGCGGGCCCGATGGCGCTGGAAGTGTTCAACGACGTCTACCAGCAGGAGGATCCGCGCCACGCCGCCATCGACGCCATGCGATCGACGCGAGCGCTCGCCGAGGCGGTGCACTCGTCCGACGCCGGCGCGAAGCTCGCGCCGCCGGGGGTCGATGGACTGCCGTCGGCACCGCGTCTCGACGGCTACGCGTTCGCCGAGCTCGCCGTGGATGCCGTCTCGGGCCCACTCCTGTCGCGCACACTGACGGCACTCGGATTCGGTCACGTGGGGCAGCACCGCTCGAAGCCGGTGCAGCTCTGGGAACAGGGCGGGGCTCGAATCGTTCTCAATCTGGCGCCGGAGCGTTCGATCGACCCGGCGACGGCGTCCATCAGCGCACTCGCCCTCGAGAGCGCTGCCCCTGAGGCCTCCCTTCGGCGCGCGGAGGGCCTTCTCGCGCCGAAGCTCGCGCGGCCACGGGGCCCCGGCGAGGCGGATCTCAGTTCGGTCGCCACTCCGGGGGGCACAACGCTCTTCTTCTGCGAATCGGGGCCGGGGCGCGACTGGCTGCGCGACTTCGAGCCGACCGGCGCGTCCACCGCACTCTCGCCCGTGGTGCACGAGATCGATCATGTGGCGATCACCGAGTCGGTCGACGACTTCGACCAGTCGACCCTGTTCCTCCGAACGGTTCTGGGGCTGATCCCGCGCGAGTCGACCGAGGTCAACGCCCCGTTCGGCGTGGTCCGGAACTGGTTCGCGAGCGATCCGCGTGAGCGCGTGCGCATCGCTCTGAGCACGACCCCGCTGCGCCGCGGCGACTGGTCGCCTGGAGTTTCGAGCCCGCAGCTCGTGGCCTTCTCCACCGATGATGCGATCGGCTGCGCGAGGACGCTCCGCGAGCGTGGCGCCCCCGTCCTCGAGATTCCCGCGAACTACTACGACGACCTGGATGCGCGACTCGACCTGCCGACGGAGTTCATCGCCGACCTGCGCGCGAACGGGATCCTCTACGACCGCGACGAGCACGGCGCGTTCTTGCACTTCTTCACCGAGATGGTCGCCTCACGCGTCTTCTTCGAAGTCGTTCAGCGCATCGGCGGCTACGCAGGGCTCGGCGACCCACGGACCGTTCCGCTGCGGATGGCGGCCCACCGCCGTCAGCGCATGCGCACGTTGGCGACGGCGCCGACCGCGAGCGCGTCGGAGCACCGCCACGACTACTCGCTGGCCCATCTCACAGCTCTGAGTCTGTCTCCGCCCGAGTTGGTCGACGCCGCCGCGGCCGCCGGCTACCGGTACGTCGGCCTGCGCATGACGAAGGTCACCCCGCAGGAGCCGCACTATCCGCTGGCGTACGACCCTGCGCTGATGCGCGCCACCAAGACGCATCTCGCGGCGACGGGTATCGAGGTCCTCGACATCGAGCTCGCGCGCATCACGTCGGGGGACGACCCGCGCGACTATCTCCGCTTCCTCGAGGCGGGGGCCGAGCTCGGTGCGCGTCACGTCATCACGCAGCTGCCGGACTCCGACTTCACACGCAAGACCGATCGATTCGCGGAGCTGTGCCGATTGGCGCTGCCTCTCGGACTCACCATCGACCTCGAGTTCCCCTCCTGGACGGAAACCCCGAATCTGACGGAGGCGACGCGCGTCCTGCGTGCCGCGGAGCAGCCGAATGCGGGGCTCCTCATCGATCTCCTGCACTTCGCGCGGTCTGGTTCCCGCATCGAGGATCTCCAGGGCCTTCCTCCGGAGTGGTTCCACTACGCACACGTCTGCGACGCACCGGGCACGATCCCGACCACCACCTCGGAGCTCATCCACACAGCGCGCTTCGAGCGGCTCTTCCCCGGAGAGGGCGGCATCGACATGCCCGGGATCCTCGCGGCCCTGCCGCCCGGTCTCCCGTTCGCACTCGAGATCCCGCGCGCCATGCTCGTGGCGCAGGTCGGCGCGAAGGAGCACGCTCGCTTGGCGATCAGCGCAGCACGACGGCACCTCGACGGATCGCCGTCGTGACGTGACGTCCCCACCGGGCGGGTTCGAGACGGCCGCTCCTGCTACGAAAGAAGCGCCCCACAAGGGGGCGCTTCTTTCGTAGCAGGAGCGGGGCTTGAACCCGCGACCTCACGATTATGAGTCGTGCGCTCTCACCAACTGAGCTACCCTGCCGCACGGCATCCGCCGGTCACGGAACCGGATGCTGCGAGCCCCGAGTCAGGATTGAACTGACGACCCCTTCCTTACCATGGAAGTGCTCTGCCACTGAGCTATCGGGGCGTGCCGCCTGCGCGCAGGCAACTAGAAGAGAATACCAGAGCCGAGGCATCCCGCTGAATCGTGACGCTCCCCCGGCGGGACCGGAGACTCGCCGGCGAGCGCGTGATCAGCCCAGGTCGTAGCGGCCCGCGTTCGCACGCAGCCAGTCGATCGGATCGATCGCCGTCGTGCCGTTCTGCAGGATCTCGAAGTGCGTGTGGGCGCCGAACGAGCGACCCGTGTTGCCCGTGTTGCCGAGGATCGTGCCGACCGTCACGTGATCGCCGACCTTGACCTTGAGCGAGCCGTACAGCATGTGCGCATAGCGGCTGGAGACGAGCTGCCCGTCGATGACGTGGTCGATGACGACCGTCACACCGTAGGCGCCGCCGCTGTTGGTCGCGATGCGGACCGTGCCCTCGGCGATCGCCTGCACGTCTGCGCCCTGGCCGGGAACGAAGTCGGCGCCCTCGTGCATGCGGCCGTCGCGCATGCCGAAGCCGAAGGTGATGCCGACGCCGACCTTGAACGGCCACTGGATGGCGGCGTTCGGGTCGTTGACGTAGAAGTTCGAGTAGTTGGTGATGCCCTCTTCGGCAGCGATCTCGCCCATCGACACCGTCGAGTAGCTCTCGTTGCGGTCGAGCGCGACGCTCTCGATGCCCTCGGGCGCGACGTACGCCTGGATGTCGTCGGTGTCGATGTCGAGGTCGCTGCCCTCGGCGGCGACGAGCGACGTGGGCTCGGTGCCCGTGACCGCGGCGACGGCGTCGGCCGGCGTCGTCATGCCGACAGTCAGCAGACCCACGATGCCCATGACGCCCACCGAGAAGGACGCCGTGGCGACCTGGCGGCCGGAGCGACGCGCACGGCGCGGCGCGAGGTGGGTCGCTGCGGCGGGCTCGGGCTCCACGTCTGCCGGCGTCGGCGCCTCGGCCTCGCGCTGCACGGGCATCTCGCCCGTGAAGGCGAAGAGCTTGGCGGCGGCCTCGAACTCGTCGACGTCGGAGGCCGGCGCGTAGGGCTCGTCCGCCGTGTCGCCGAGGGGCGGCTGGACGTCGGTCGGCTCGATGAGCTCGAACGGCTCGTCAGCGGGCGCGGAGCCGACCGGGACGACGGGCTTCGGCTCGACGGCGGCAGCCGCTGCGGCAGCGGCCGCAGCCCAGGCGATCGCGGCCGTCGGGATGGAGTGGGGGGTCGCCTCGGATGCCTCGACGGGGGAGGACTCGACCGGCGAGGACTCGACCGGCGCTGCCTGGACCGGCGCTGACTCGACGGGCGCGGTCGTCGCCGGAACGACCGGCTCGGCCGGCGTCTCAGCGACCCCCGCGTCCTCGATGACGGGCGTCGGCCGCGTGCGGATGCGACGGCTCGCCCGCGTCACGGGCGCGGTGGATGCGGCATCCTGAACGGGCGCGGCATCCTGAACCGGCTCCGCGACGAGCGGCGCCTCGAGCACCGGAGCGTCGGCCGGGATCGGGTCGGACGCGACGGGCGACTCGACGACGGGCTCCTCAAGGACCGGAGCGTCGGCCGGGATCGGGTCGGACGCGACGGGCGACTCGACGACGGGCTCCTCAAGGACCGGAGCGTCGGCCGGGATCGGGTCGGACGCGACGGGAGCACCGGGGAACGACCAGACCGTCCGCTGGGCGGCTGTGGACCGCTGGGCCCGGGCGTCGCGCCGACTCACCACTGCCTCCGAGGTCTCTGCGGCGGCCTGAGAGACAGGCGCGGCGGAGGGTCGGCTGGATCTGCGCGTGCGCGCTGGCTCAGCCATCGGGGCGTCGAAAGGCAAAGGGGCGGGGGGCTCTCGGGTCGGAGTCGCTCGCGTGGAACAACGGAGGGGCGGACTTCGGGTTCTGATCACCTCGCCATTCGGGCGGCGAAAGTAACGATCGGGTAAACACTACCCCGAGCACGCTGGGAATGCCATGTCAAGGGAGGGCGCCACTCCGATATATCAGCTATGAAGCCGCTGGAAGCGCCGGTGCCGGGGCATCCGTCAGTCGGCAGCCAGAGTCAGGATCTTCTCATACAGCGCCGGCCCCGCAGCGATGATCAGCGCGCGATCGTGAGCGTCGGGCGGAAGCACGCCCACCATGCCGCCCGCTTCGGTCACGAGCAGTCCGCCGGCGGCGTGGTCCCAGGGCTGGAGCCCGCGCTCGAAATACGCGTCGAGGCGACCCGACGCCACGAATGCGAGGTCGAGCGACGCGGCGCCGATTCGGCGCACATCGCGCGCGATCGGCATGACCCGTGAGAGCCGTGCCAGATCGCCGGCGTGGGTCTCCGGCCGGTAGCCGAATCCCGTGGCGACGAGCGCGCCGGCCGCCGCGGCCTCGGCGTTCACCACGAGCCTCTCGTCTCCGAGCCACGCCCCCTCGCCCCGCGCGGCTCGGAAGAGCTCGCCCGAAGCCGGATTGAACACGGCCGCCGCGACGCGGCTCCATTCCGCCGGGTTGGGGTCGCCCGCGATCGCCGCGATGCTCACCGCATACGACGGGATGCCGTACACGTAGTTCACGGTCCCGTCGATGGGATCGACGACCCACGTGATGTCGCTCGTGCCGCGCTCCGCGCCGGACTCCTCTCCGAGGAAGCCGTCGTCGGGCCGCTCCGCGCCGAGGCGCTCCCGGATCAGCTGCTCGACCTCGCGGTCGGCTTCGGTCACGATGTCAGCGAGGTGCGACTTCGTCGCCGCGATCGCGACCCCCTCCACCCGACGGCTGCGGGCGAGCTCTCCCGCCTCGCGGGCGATGTCGCAGGCGAGCGTCTCCAGGTCTTTTGCGAGCGGCATGCCTCCACGCTATCGCCGAGGGTGGAGGGATTGTCGGGATGCCGCGTCCCCCGCGTTACCGTGGGCGGATGACCTCCCCGATCCACGACGTCGTGATCGTCGGCGGCGGGCACAACAGCCTGGTCGCCGCCGCCTACCTGGCACGAGCGGGCAAGGACGTCGTCGTCCTCGAGCGGCTCGATTCCGCGGGCGGCGCCGCCGTCTCCGAGCGGCCGTGGGAAGGCGTCGACGCGCGCCTCTCGCGCTATTCGTACCTCGTGAGCCTCCTTCCACGCCGGATCGTCGACGACCTCGGCCTTCGCATCGACCTTCGCCGTCGCCGCTACTCGTCGTACACACCCGATCCCGAGGACCCCTCGCGGGGCATTCTGGTCGACACCGCGGATGCCTGGGCGACCGCCGCTTCGTTCGATCGCACGACTGGTGACACCCGCGAGGCGGCACGCTTCGACGACTTCTACGAACGCATCGCGCCGCTCGGCCGGACCGTCTTCCCGACGATGACCGGCCCGCTCCCCCGCGCCTCTCTGCTGAGGTCGCAGATCGACGACGACTCCCTGTGGTCGGCGGTCGTCGAGCGACCCCTCGGCGAGCTGCTGCGTGCATCGCTCACGACGGACATCGCCCGCGGGATCGCGCTCACCGACGCCCTCATCGGCACCTTCTCGCACTCCGACGACGAGTCGCTCCGCCAGAACCGCTGCTTCCTCTACCACGTGATCGGCGGCGGGACGGGTGACTGGGACGTCCCGGTGGGAGGCATGGGCCGCGTGACGGCGGAGCTGGAGCGCGCCGCCCGGGATGCCGGTGTCCGCGTGCGCACGAATGCCCGAGTGACC
This sequence comes from Microbacterium sp. 4R-513, assembly GCF_011046485.1. Taxonomy (NCBI): domain Bacteria; kingdom Bacillati; phylum Actinomycetota; class Actinomycetes; order Micrococcales; family Microbacteriaceae; genus Microbacterium; species Microbacterium sp. 4R-513. Next base: position 2,303,610 of record NZ_CP049256.1, on the reverse strand, counting down.
GCGGTGAGCCCCGACGGCGAAGTCGTTGTCGACGGGGGCGAGCGGGTCGCGGGCCGACTCGTGCTGAGCGGCGTCGGCCCGGCCGTCCTCGAGGAGCTGCTCGCGGCCGGTGGAGCAGCGGGAGCCGACAGCGATGACCGGCCGGAGGGCGCTCAGCTCAAGGTGAACATGCTCCTCGAGCGGCTTCCCCGCCTCCGTGACACGCAGGTGTCTCCCGAAGCCGCATTCGCCGGCACGTTCCACATCAACGAGACGATGTCCCAGCTCGATGGGGCCTACGAGACCGCGGCGGGCGGCGGCATCCCGAACCCTCTCCCCGCCGAGATCTACTGCCACTCGCTCACCGACCCGTCGATCCTCGGCCCCGAGCTCAGGGCATCGGGGGCGCAGACGCTCACGCTCTTCGGCCTGCAGGTGCCGCACCGGCTCGTCGCGGGCCGGGATCGGGATGCCGCGCGCGCGGACCTGCTCCGCGCGGCCGAGACGACGCTCGACTCGGTGCTCGCAGAGCCCGTCGCCGACTGCATCTACCGGGCTCCGGACGGTACGCCGTGCGTCGAGGCGCGGACGACCGCGGACCTCGCCGAGTCGCTCGGAATGGTCGCCGGCGACATCTTCCACGGCCCGCTGTCGTGGCCCTGGGCGCCCGACGACGTGGAGCTGAAGACGCCGGCCGAGCGATGGGGCGTCGCGACCCGGCACCATGGGGTGCTCGTCTGCGGGTCCGGAGCCGTCCGCGGGGGCGCGGTCAGCGGCCTCGGCGGACAGAATGCCGCGATGGCCGCGCTCGAGATCCTCGGCTGAGACCCGCCGCTCGGTGCCCGCACCCGGCGGCGCAGGCATCAGGCCTAGGGGCGCGGCGGGAGCGGCGGCGGAGGCGGGTAGCCCTCGTAGCCCGGGGCGGGGGAACCGCTGTGGGGCGCGCCGGGCGCGGGCCCGCCGTCGCTTCCGCGGTGCGGAGGGGCGACCGGCGCGACGGGTGCGACCGGCGCGATCGCCTGCGACACCGTCGACGGGTATCCCGTGTAGTACGCGTTCCAGTCCGGCCAGCCGTCCGGCATCACGGGAAGTGGCGTCACTCCGTCGGCGTACGTCGGCCAGGCGGGCGGCGGCACCGGCGTCTGCGCCGCGGGATAGGGACCGTAGCCGCGCGCGACGGGCCGTCTGGGGGCGAAGAGCGCGTTGACGAGCGGGACGAGCGCCGTGCCCACCGCGGCGAGGATGGCGATCGCGACGACGGCGCGCCAGTACGGGTCGGCGTAGGTGAAGTACTCGTGGAATGCGAGCGGGATGACGAGCATCGCGGCGAGGATGACGACGAGGGCGATCGTGATGATCGTGACCCCCCGCGTGAAGCCGGTGACGTGCCGCTGGTGCGCCTTGATCAGCAGCCGGGCGTGCAGGAGCGCGAGCAGCAGGATCAGCACGATGAGCAGGAACGAGATGAATCGCCCGAACGCATCGAAGTAGTACCAGCCGGGCGCCGGCAGCCAGATGAGGATCGCGCCGAAGAGGAGGCACAGCACCCAGGTCACCATGCTGGCGAGGGCGAACCACGCGGGCCTGCGCGGAGCGAGCCGCGCGTCGAGGAGAGCAGCGCCGGCGAACGCCGCGAGCAGCAGGATCGTGAGGAAGGCGCGACCCACGACGCCGTTGTCGGTGCCGACGAGCACCCAGACGACGCACACGATCGCGGCGAGGATGAGCGCCCCGATCGCGACCCACAGCGAGATGCGAATGAGCTTCGAATCGGCGGTGCCGGTCGACGGATGCTCGGGCACGGTCATTGTGGTCCCCTACTCTCTTCGCGGGCCCCCGCCCGCACGCCCATCCTGGCACGCGGCGCGTCGCGGGCCGAGGGGTCATTCCCGCTCTGAGGATGAACGCTCGAGCGCCTCGGGCAGCCGCCTGCTGCGCACCCCTCAGCGGAGGACGAGCGCGGCAGCGCCGAGCAGCGGGCCGTCTCCCCCCAGCGAGGAGCGCTCGACCCGCACCGCCCGCGCGTAGGGCAGCGCGGCCGACTCGTGCGCTGCATCCCGGACCAGCTCGATGTAATCGTCGGCGACGTTGACGAATCCGCCCGCGATGGCGACGGCCTCGAGGTCGAAGAGCGTCGCGGCCGTCGCGATCGCGCGGCCCACGGCATCCGCCGAACGTCGGACAGCGCGGATCGCGATGTCGTCGCCGGCACGATACGCCGCCGCGAGGTCCTCGCCCGTGGCGCCCGGCCAGCCCTGTTCCCGGGCCCACGCGACGGTCGCGGTGCCCGAGCCGATCGCCTCGACGGTGCCCACGAAGGGATCGTCGTCCACCCGCGCCTCGAGGCGGATCTGGCCGATGTGCCCCGCATTGCCGGAGACTCCCGTCACCGGAAGGTCGTTCGCGATGAAGCCCCCGCCGATACCCGTGGAGACCACCATCGCCAGTCCCGTCCGGCATCCCGCCAGCGCGCCCCGCCAGTGCTCCGCGAGCGCGATGCACGTGCCGTCGAGGGCGAGACGGACCGGAACCCCCGGTGCGAGGCTCGAGAGCAGCTCGACGACGGCGAGCCCGCGCGCGGCCGGCAGGTTGATCGGCGAGACGGCGCCGTGCGGCAGATCGACGGGGCCGGCCGACCCGATGCCGACTCCGACGAGACGCTGCTCCGCGGTCAGGTGCTCGAGGGCGGATGCCGCGGCCTGCGTGATCGACGAGGCGATCTCCTCGCGGCTCGACCCGCGGCCGGTCGGGCGCCGCGAGGCGGTGCCGGGCACGACCTGTCCCACGCGGGTCACCAGCGCCGCGTCGACCTTCGTGCCGCCGATGTCGACGGCGAGTGCGACATCGGCATGTCCATCCTGCACAGCGGGCTCCTTTGCGAGCGGTACACGACAACCTAGCGGCCCGGAAACGCCGAAGGCCCCCGCTGAGCGGGGGCCTTCGAATCGGGTGGCGAGTGAGGGATTCGAACCCCCGAAGTCTAAGACGGCTGATTTACAGTCAGATCCCTTTGGCCGCTTGGGTAACTCGCCAGGCGCACCCGCCCGGCTTCTTCAGTCGACCGGAGGCGCGATCAACAATCTTACTCTGGATCGGCGATGGCCCGAAATCGGCGGCGCAGACGGCATCATCCGCCTGTGAGCCGTCGACGAATCGGATCAGCGGGTAGAGAGCACCGCGCGCGTGACAGTCGTACGCCAGTGCGCCGCACGCCCGCTCAGGTGCCGATGCGGTCGAGATCGATGCCCTCGACGGCGGAGGGCAGGCGCAGGAGGGCTCCCTCGAAGCGGCAGGTGGCGGCCGCGACATCCATCGCCCGCCCCAGAAGCTCGCCCCATGCGTCGGCGTCGTCGGGGGTTCCGTCGAGGAGACCCGCGATGGCGGTCGCGAAAGCGGCATCCCCGCCGCCCATCGTGTCGACGATCCGCCCTGGGAGTACCGAGATCGGCCGGGTGACGACGTGCATGCCCGCCTCGATCGCGGCCCCTGCGGCGCCCTGCGTCGCGAGCACGGCGCCGACGCCGAGATCCACCAGACGCGCGCGAAGCGCGTCGAGCGGCTCTCCGTACAGAAGGGTGGCGTCGTCCTCGCCGACCTTGACGAGCGCGGCGCCGGCGGCGACGGTCTCGAAGCCGCGCACGAACTCGGCGCGATCCGACATCATTCCCGATCGGGGGTTGGGGTCGATCGCCAGGCGGGCATCGGCATCCCGAACCGCCTGCGCGAACTCGAGCGTCTGCGCGACGTCGTCGAAGGGGAAGCAGCTGACCGCGACCATCGGCGCATCGGCGATCGCGCCGCGCTCGGCGGGGCCGAAGTGGATGCGGCGCTTCTGCGCGGCCTCGTTGAAGACGTACTCGGGCTCGCCGCCCCCGCTGCGGGTGCTGACGGCGCGGGACGAGCCGTGCGGGCCGATCGTCGCGAGGAGCTCGACGCCGAAGTCGCCGAGGTAAGAGCGGATGTGGTCGCCGGCCTCGTCTTCCCCCACCATCGCGATGAGCGTCGCGGGCACGCCGAGGCGCGAGAGCCCGACCGCGACGTTGAGCGCCGCTCCCCCGACGAACTCGCGCACGCCCGAGTCGTCGCGCAGTTCGTCGATGAGGGCGTCGCCGACGACGACGACCCGACCGGTCACGCGGCGGCTCCCTCGAGGACGCGCTCGACGAACGCCTCGATGCGACGGCGTGTGCCGTCGATCTTGAGGTCGACGCTCGCTCGCATCTCACTCGGCGCGAGCGGCGCGGCGAGACGCACGTTCTCGTGGCACGACAGGTCGCGGCAGATGTACGTGCCGATGCTGTCGCCGTGCGAGCCGGCGGGCCCGGCCTTGCGCGCCGTGAAGAGCGTCACCTGATCGGCGGGCTGCATCGTGTGGCAGACGTTGCACATCGCCGATCGTGCGCGCGACGTGGGTTCGGCGGCGCGCAGCACGACACCCGTGGGCGAGCCGTCGACCTCGGCGATGACGTAGCCGCGACCCCGCGTCCGCGGATCGCGCCATGCGAAGAAGTCGAGGTGATCCCAGTCGGTGAGCATGAAGTCCGCGGGCAGCGACACGAGTCTCAGGTCGTCGGGACCGGCGTTCACGAACGTCGCTCGGATGTCTTCCTCGGTCAATGGGCGCATCGATCCTCCTCGCCGTGGCGACCCCCAGTCTACGAAACGGGTCGAGTGACGGAAGAGCTCGGGATGCCGCGCCCGCCGTGGGACGTCATGCCCACCCCAGCCGAGCGGCGACGGCGTCGGCCGCCCTCGTGGGGAACTCCGGCCAGCCGTCCTCGAGTTCTCGGACCAGGCCGAAGAGATCCCTCGCCGCCTCCTCGACCGGCTGAGCGGAGGCCTGCGCGATGCGGCCGGCCCACTCCGGGAAGTCCCGCTCGAACCGGCGCATCGGATCGATCGTGTCGCGAGCACTCGTCGACTGCGAGGCCTGCCGGCCGCGGATCACCCGCACGAGAAGCCGCACCGCCCAGCCGCGCACGAAGTCGCCGGCGTTGAGCACCTCGCCCCGTCGGGCGCGCCCGACGCCGATGAGCAGCTTGACGAGCACGAGGCGGGCATCGTTCACGGGCTCGAACGCGTCAGCGGTCGCCGCTCGCTCCCGCGACTCGGCGAGGAGCCGTGCCACCGTGCCCTGCTCATCGTCGACGGCCACCGTCGCGGCGCCGGCGAGGGCGCCCGCGAGTTCCGAGGCATCCGAGAACGCGAACTCCAAGACGTGCCCGTCGTCGTACACGGCGACGAACCCGAGCTCGCCCTCGCGAGCCGTCAGGACGAGCCGGTCCTGGTCGGGCAGCCACGAGACGTCCGGGCGCAGCGCGCGACCCCGCCCCTCGCGCGTGATGGCGAAGAAGTCGTGATCGGACCACTCGTCGCGTCGATCGGATGCCTCGTCCGATGCCGAGCCGAGCAGCACGATGCCCGCGAAGTCGGCGTGCCGGCCGACGGCGTCGGCGAGGCCGGCGCTGAGGGAGGCGAAGCGCTCGGGCGACGCCATCAGCGCTGACCCGTCGCGGCCGCCGGCGAGGCGGGATCCGGAACCCGTACTCCCGGGAGCGCCCATGCGGCGAACGCGGGACCCTCGGCCGTGATCGCGACGGCGCCGTCGTCCGACGTCGCGAACGTGGCCTCGCCGAACAGGGGGTCCGCGTCCGAGCCGCCGGCGATCAGGCCGGGAGCGAGTTCGACATCGACGTCCGCGCGGCTCGCGACCACGACGACGCTCTCGTCAGCGCTCTCGCGAACGAACACGACGGTGTCATCGTCGACGTGCAGCCACCGCAGCCCGCCCGTGCCGAGCACGGGGTGCGTGCGCCGAAGCGCGACGAGGTCGCGGTAGAGGGCGGTGCGAGCCGCGATGGGGGGGCTCCTCCGCCCGCGACCAGGGCATCGGCGTGCGGCTCGCCTCACCGTCGACGCCCCTTTCGCCGAACTCGTCGCCCGCGAACACGACCGGCACTCCGGGAAGCGTCATCGAGAGCCCGAGGGCGACGGGGATCGCGCCCGGCGCGGCGTTCGTCGCGAATCGGGCGGTGTCGTGCGAGTCGAGCGCCTGCATGTTGCCGAGGCGCACGCGCCACGGGATCGTCGCCGAGAACCGGGTGACCGTGTCGGTGAACTGCCGGGCCGTGTAGCGCGGGATGCCCCCGACGGGCTGCCCGAAGAACCACGGCTCGGTGTGCTCCCGGCCATCGGCGTCGAGGTACGGCTCGAAGGTCGGCTCGCTCAGCCACGCCCAGAGCGGGCGCGTGAACGAGGGATACGTCATCGCCCCGTGCCAGCCGTCGCCCTGCAGGTCGGTCGCGGCATCGTTGGTCGACTCTCCGAGGAGGATCGCGTCGGGGTTCGTCGTGAAGACCGTGCGGCGCAGCAGCTGTCGCACGTCGGCGTTCAGATCGACGTCGCCGTGTCGCCCGGTCATGTTCGCGACGTCGACGCGCCAGCCGTCGAGGCTGTACGGCGGCTTGAGCCACTTGGCGACGATGGAGTCCGGACCGTCGATGAAGCGCCTCCGCAGGGCCTCGGAGGCCCAGTCGAACTTCGGCAGGCTCGCGTAGCCGAGCCAGGAGACGTATTCCTCGTTGTCGGCGTCCAGGAAGTAGTAGTACTCCTGCTCCGGCGCACCGGGGTTGCGATGCGCCGACCGGAACCACTCGTGGCCGTCGCCCGAGTGGTTGCTCGTGAGATCTCCGATGACACGGATGCCGCGGGCGTGCGCCTTCTCGACGAGCTCGACGAGCGCGGCATCCCCGCCGAGCAGCGGGTCGACGCGATCGAAGCTCGAGGCGTTGTAGCGGTGATTCGACTCCGCGGGGAACACCGGCGTCAGGTAGAGAAGGTTGACGCCGAGGCCGGCGAGGTGGTCGAGCCTGTCGATCACGCCGGGGAGGTCGCCGCCATAGAACTGCTGCGACCGCCCCGGTGCGACGTGGTCGACGGGGTCATCCCAGTCCGCCGGAATCGCCCAGTCCGGGGTCGGGTGGAGGTCGGCCTGGTCGGACCGCGCGAAGCGGTCGGGGAAGACCTGGTACATCACGGCGTCGTGCAGCCACTCGGGCGCCGACGGTCCGGCGACGAGGGCGAAGTCCTCTGCATCGAGCGTCTCGATCGAGTGGATGCCGGTCTGGTTGAGCCACTCGACCGCTCCGTCGGCGTGGAGCAGCAGCCACCGGTAACCGTGGCGGGGGTTGCCGACGCGGATGCGCGCCTCCCACCACTCCCATCCGTCGACGACGCCGAGGGACGAGGCATCCGTCCATTCCGGCTCGTGGTCGGGGTTGGATCGGGTGCGCACGGCGGCGAGGGGGCCGTAGCCCACGGGAACGCGCAGGCGCACCCGCACGGTGTCACCGAGGGCGGGCGACGCGTGCGAGACGTAGAGCGGAGAGCCGTCGTGATGCGGGACGGGAGTCGTCATGGCAGGGGCCTTTCGAAGCCGTGCGGCCGTGCGCCGCGCGAGGAAGCGACGTGGTTGCACGGCGGGACGCCATGACAGAGCCCTTGAGTTGTTGTTCGGTTGTGACGACGGATGCCTCGGCCGAGGCATCCGTCCCTACTTGACGCTGCCCGAGACGAGGCCGCCGGCGATGTAGCGCTGCAGGAAGAGGAAGAGCACCATGACCGGCAGGGCCGCGAGCACGGCACCGGCGCAGAAGATTCCCCAGTTCTGGGATTGGAAGCCCGAGACGAGCTGGAACAGGCCGATCGCGACGGTCTGCTGGTTCGGGTCGGTCAGGATGACGCTCGCGATCGCGAACTCGCCGATGATGCCGATGAAGGTGAGCAGTCCGATGACGGCGAGGATCGGTGTCACGAGCGGCAGCATGATCGTGAAGAAGACGCGCGCGTGGCCGGCTCCGTCGATCTTGGCGGCCTCGTCGATCGCCGTCGGGATCGTGTTGAAGAAGCCGTACATGAGGAACGTGTTCACGCCCAGTGCGCCGCCGAGGTAGATCATGATCAGGCCCGCGTGCGTGCCGAGACCGATCGCCGGGAAGACGTCGGTGATCTGGATCATGAGCAGGAAGATCGCGGTGATCGCCAGCAGCTGCGGGAACATCTGCAGCACCAGCAGCGTCACGAGGCCGAAGCGGCGGCCCCGGAAGCGCATGCGCGAGAACGAGTACGCGCCGAGCGCGCACAGCAGCACCGTGAAGACGCTCGTCACGATCGCGATGAGGAGCGAGTTGATGTACCACTGGCCGTACGGCACGTCGGGGTTGTTGAACAGGTTGGTGTAGTTGCGCAGGTCGAAGCGCTGGAAGAGCGCGTTCGAACCCGTCAGCGTGCCGACCGGGTTGAACGACACCGACAGGATGTACGCCAGCGGGAACAGCGCGAAGAGGATCGCGACCCACGCGACGACGTGGCGCCAGCCCTTGTCGACGAACCAGCGGCGGAACGACTGCCGGTTCTGACGAGGCTCCTCCGGCAGGGCGTCCTGCCGGTCGACCGCTTCGAGGCCCTTGAGGCCGAGACCCGAGTCCGCGGCGTTGACGTTGCTTCCGCGGGGAATGACATCGCTCATCAGTTCAGGTCCTCCAGTGCCTTGGTCTGCCGGAAGCTGATCACGGCGACGATCGTCACGATGATGAAGATCAGGATCGAGAGTGCCGACGCGAGACCCAGATCACGACCGCCGCCGCCGCCGAACGCCACCTTGTAGACCATCGTGATCATGATGTCGGTCGCACCGATGTCGAGGGTCGTATCGGTGAATCTCGGATTGCCTCGGGTCAGCATGTAGATGACGCCGAAGTTGTTGAAGTTGTACGCGAACGTCGCGATGAGCAGCGGTGCGACGGCGACGAAGAGCAGCGGCAGCTTGACGGAGCGGAAGATGCGCCAGGCACCGGCCCCGTCGACCTTGGCGGCCTCGATGATGTCGTCGGGCAGCGACTGCAGGGCGCCCGTGCAGACGAGGAACATGTACGCGTAGCCGAGCCACATGTTGACGAAGATCACCACGCCGCGGGCGAGCCACGGCTCGGCGAGCCACGGGATCTGCGCACCGCCGAGCAGCACCTGGTTGATGAACCCGAACTCCTGGTTGAAGAGGCCCGCCCACACGAGGCCCGTCAGATACGCGGGGAAGGCGTACGGGAGGATCACGAGGATGCGGTAGATCTTCTTGCCGCGCAGGGTCGGGTGGTTCAGGACGATCGCCAGGAAGAGCCCCATGGCGAAGCAGACGAACGTGGAGGCCGCGGCGAAGAAGAACGTCCAGAGGGTCACGCGGATGAGCGGGTCGCGGATCTGCTCGTTCGTGAACGCGTACGCGAAGTTCTGCCAGCCGACCACGACGCGCCATCCGGGGGTCAGGGTCGTGCCGTCCTCGGCGCGGAAGTTGCCCTGGCCGTCGTCGGCGTAGACCTGGCCGGTCTCGGTGTTCGTGAACGTGTCGGCGGACTCGTCGTATTCGAGGCTCGACACGTAGACGTAGGCCTTCTGGCCGTCGGAGGTGCGCAGCGTGCCGTCGTTGATGTCGTCCGAGACGGGGACGTTGATGGCGAGGATCTCGTCCTGGAAGCGGACGATCTGGCTCAGGTTGAGCTTCTCCCACCCGTCGGGAGCTGAAGAGGCCTCTTCGAGCGCCTGGTCGCTCGTGCCGAAGGCGGTGTCGCCACCGGGCTCGGCGACGAGGAGCCCGAACTGGTCGGCCTGCTTGTAGACCTCGACGGTGTACTCGGGCGAGTCGGGGACGCGCTCCTGAGACGTGCGCACGATCTGCGCGATCGCGTCTTCCTTCGTGCTGTTGTGCTGGTCGCCGGCGTTCGTGAACGCGATGTATCCGGTGTAGATGATGACGAACACCTGGAACACCGCCAGGAAGGCGAGTCCGGGTGTGAGGTACTTGCCCGGCAGCAGGCCCGGACGGATGTAGATGAAGTTGACGCCGATGACGACCAGCGCCAGCACGATCGCGGCGATCCAGTCGCCCTTCGCGACGAGCACCCAGACGGCGAAGATCGTGAGCGCATCGATGATGGCGAGAAGCACGACCTTGACCAGCAGGGCGACGAGTCCGCCCGAGGTCAGCCGACGCTGCGGCTTGTGGAAGGGATCGTCTCCCCACGCGCTCGGGGCCGCGGGAGCCTTCGTCTCGGCGGATTTCACGTCGGCCATCGAAGGACGCTCCTTCTTCGCAGTGTCGTCGGGTTCAGATTAGGGAGGTGGGTGGGGCTGCGGACAGCCCCACCCACCGATGAGCGACTTATCGCTCGATCAGCCGATCTTCGACTGGATGTTGGTCGCGGCGGTCTGCCACACGGTGGCGGGGTCGCCACCCTCGCCCTTGATGATCGAGAGCTCGGCGTTGCCCCAGTCGGACCACACGCCACCCATCTCGGGGATCGCGGGCATGGGAGCGCCGGTCTGGCCGATCTTGCCGAAGGCCGCCACGTCGGCGTCGTCGGCCGCAGCCTTCTCGTAGGCCGCCGTGAGTGCCGGCGGGCGTCCGCCGACCTCGTAGAGGCTCATCTGCGCGTCCTCGGTGCTGAGGTAGTTGACGATGAAGTTCGTCGCCGCCAGCGCGTTCTCGGACTTGCTCGAGAGGAAGAAGCCGTTGACGCCGATGAAGGGCTTGGCCTCCTGGCCACCGGCGCTCGGGAGCGGGTCGATGGCGTAGTTGATGCCGGCGTCCTTGATGGCCGGGACGTTCCACGGACCGGTCAGGTAGTAGGGCGACTTGCCGGCGAGGAAGAACTCGCGCGCCTTGTCACCGTCGATGTTGGCGTTGAAGACGCCGGTGCCGGCGGCACCCTGCCCGGCGAGCCAGGTGGCGAATGCCGTGCCGGCCTCGTCGCCGAGGACGAGCTGCGAGGCGTCATAGCTGCCGTCGGCGTTCTGGGCGAAGACCTGCGAGCCGAACGAGGTCTGCAGCGGGTACATGTGGTACGGGTCGCCCTGCTCCGGCGAGAGGCCGACGAGGAACGGGTACTCGGTGCCCGCGGCCTTGCCGTTGGCGATGACCTCGTCGAAGGTCGTCGCCGGGTTCGGCGCGAGGTCGGTGTTGCGGACGAGCGCGACGTTCTCGATCGAGTAGGGGACGCCGTAGACCTTGCCGTCGTACGTCATGGCCTGCATGGCCGACTCGGCGAAGCCGTCAGCGACGTCACCGAGCTCGAGCGGCGCGACGACGCCGGCCGACACGTACGAGCCGAGCTTGTCGTGGGGGCTGACGATGATGTCGGGGCCCTTGCCGGTGGGGACCTGGCTGATGAAGTCCTGGTCGACCGTCGCGAAGTCCTTCGTGACGAGCTTGACTTCGATGCCGGTGTCTTCCGTGAACGACTTGGCGACGTCCTCGAGCGCGGGCTTGCGCTCGATGTCGACCCAGACCGTGATCGGCGTCGAGTCGCCGTCAGCGGAGTCGGTGTTTCCGGCGCTGCCGCCGCCGGCGCAACCGGCGAGCAGCATCGCGCTGCCCGCGATGAGCGCGCCGAGACCGATCACGCCCTTCTTGTTCACCATCATCGGTGTGCCTCTCTAAGTGCAATTGGGATGAGCCCGGCCTTGGCCGGTGCGGGTGCACCGTTGAAGGCCGTTCTTCTGCTCGCGTGTATTGCAAGCGCTTACATTGTTACCACGCGCGCGCGGCCGCGCAACACCGAATGCCGGGATTCGATATCGGTTCGTGACTTCGGTCGCCCGGGGAAGCGCTTCCACACGGATGCTTCTGCAAACGCTTGCAGGAAACCCTCAGCCTTCGCTCGTCTCTCGCACGCCAGTAGACTCCCCGCATGGCTGACTCGAGTTTTGACATCGTCTCCAAGGTCGACCACCAGGAGGCCGACAACGCGCTCAACCAGGCCCGCAAAGAGGTCGAGCAGCGCTACGACTTCAAGGGGACGGATGCCTCGATCGAGTGGAGCGGCGAGGCCGTGCTCATCAAGGCGAATTCGGAAGAGCGCGCGAAGGCCGTGCTCGACGTCTTCCAGTCCAAGCTCATCAAGCGGGGCATCTCGCTGAAGAGCCTCGAGTCGGGCGACCCGGTGCCCAGCGGCAAGGAGTACCGGATCACCTCGACGATCAAGGACGGCATCTCGTCCGAGAACGCGAAGAAGATCTCGAAGATCATCCGCGACGAAGGTCCCAAGTCCGTCAAGTCGCAGATCCAGGGTGACGAGCTGCGCGTGCAGTCGAAGTCGCGCGACGACCTGCAGGAGGTTCAGCGCCTGCTGAAAGCGGCCGACCTCGACGTCGACCTCCAGTTCGTCAACTACCGCTGACATCCCCCCGGGATCGCCGGGAGGGGCGCGTGCGGCGGAGGCCGCCGACGGCGACGACGACTCCGAACACGGCGGCGACGACGATCGCCCCGGCCATGAAATCCATGAGGCTCAGGCGACCCGAGAGGATCGCGGCCATGAGCAGCAGCGCGCCGGACACCAGGGCGACAGTCGACCCCATCAGGGTCCACCACCACATGCGCCGCTCGTCCACGGCACCACTCTGCCCGACAGCAGGGCGCTCAGCGATGATCCACACGCCAGAGCGATGGATGCCTCGCGCCGCGGTCAACCGCCGGGTCGGGGCATCCGTCGTTCTTCGGGGAGATCGCGCCGCCCGCCCCAGTCCGCGATGGGGCCTCCCCGGGCCCGTGCCCGCGGACGAACGCGTTGTGGATGCGCTCGCACGCGACCCGGAGCGATGTCGCCCAGCCGATGACCTCGCCGCGGTACATGGTCTTGTAGCGCACATCGGTGCCGTTCATGACCCGACGGATTTCGACGTGGCCGTAGACCTTGCCCTGACCGTCGACCATGCGCCACGTCCCGGTCGGGCCCTCGACGGCGCTGAGGATCGGGTGCCACTCGGCCATGCGGGGGTGCCGGTTCCTTCCTCCGGCCGAGGATTCCAGGGTACTTCGCAACCGCGACATTCGAAAGTCCGTTCGAAGTCGGCGGCCGCCTCAGCTGCGGTCGAGCGCTCCCCAGATCAGCCATCGCTCGACCGCACGGTAGGCGGCCGCGCGCGGCTCCGGCCGCGAGAGGAAGACGTCGTGCAGGGCGCCGTCGATCCGGGCGATCGAGACGTCGCGGCCGAGGCGCGATGCCGCGCGGGCGATGTCGTCGACGATCAGCACGGAGTCCGCCGAGGTCATGTCATCGCGCCACGCGAGCTGGACCGCCGAGCGCGCCGAGAGCAGCACGAGGGCGGGGCATCCGACCTCGACGCCGTAGGCGATCGTGCGGTGGCCCTGCAGGATCGCGGCGAGCCAGCCGGGGTGGGTCGCGAACCCGAACTCGGGCCGCCACTCGTCGTGGTACGCCAGCGCGGGGAGCGCCCCGACCTCGTGCTGGGCGCGCGTGTAGAACCCGAAGTCGACCGTCGCCTGCTGGCCGCGCGGATCCCATCGGGCCCGGGCCTGCACGAGCGGCGCGAGCGCCTGCCGTCCCATGGCACCGAGCTGCAGCTCGAGCCAGGGACTGTTGAGCACGAGCGCGGCAGCGCGGCCGCGATGCCGCGCTGCCCAGAGAGACAGGATGAGGCCGCCGGTCGAGTGGCCGAGCAGCACGAGCCGCCGGCCGCGCCGGTGCCCGACCGCGGCGAGCGCCGCCTCGATGTCGACGTCGTAGTCGGTGAGATCGGTGATGTACCCCGGGGTCTGCCCGTCGCGGAGACTGCGCCCGTACTTGCGCAGATCGAGCGCGTAGAAGTGCGCGCCCAGCTCGGTCCAGAACCGGGCCTGTGCCGGCTGGAAGAAGTAGTCCGACCAGCCGTGCACCGACAGCACGTCGACGTCGCGCAGGGGCCCTGCGAGCACCCGGATCGGGTTCGGGATGCTGCGGATCAGCGTCGCGACGAGCGGCCCCTCGTCGTCCTCGCCGAGCGGCAGGGTCCGCTGCTCGAACCCGTCGCCGAGGATGTCCGGCGCCCACTCGCCTGCCATGACCCCAGCCTATTCAGGGGTGCCGGCCGCGCCGCTGCGCGGCATCCGTCTGCGCCCTAGTCGCGGGAGATCGAGATCATCTCGTCGCGCGGGACGACCTTGATGCGGGCGCGGCCGTGCGGCCGGCCGAGATCCATCTCATGGCTGTCGAGGCGGTGCCAGCCGTCGAGGTCGGTCCACACCACGCCGCGCGACGCGAGGAGCGCGGGAATCGCGTCCTCCGACGGGTCGGCGGGCTGCCACCACGAGCCCTGGTCGTTGATGACGTGGCGGATCGTCTCCATCGCGTCCGACTTCGTGTGGCCGATGAGGCCGACAGGCCCCCGCTTGATCCAGCCCGTGGCGTAGACGCCCGGGACGCGCTCGTTGGAGTCGCGCCGCAGGACCTGGCCCTCGTGGTTCGGGATGACGCCGTGGCGCTTGTCGAACGGAACGCCGGGCAGCGGCGAGCCGAAGTAGCCGACGGCGCGGTAGATCGCCTGGATCGGGATCTCGCGGATCTCACCCGTGCCGACGACCCCGCCCGCGCCGTCGGGACGCGTGCGCTCCCAGCGGAACGCCGACACGCGGCCCTCGGGATCCTTGACGACCTCGAGCGGCTTCGCATAGAAGTGCAGGTGCAGGCGGCGTGACGCCGAGCCGCCGGCGTTGTTGACCGACTCGCGCGTGCGCCACGACTGCAGGACGCGGTCGATGACGAGCACCTGCTTGTTGCTCGCGATGGCGGCCTTGGACGCCTCGTCGTAGTCGAAGTCCTCGTCGTAGACGACCATGTCGACGTCGCGCAGCTCGCCGAGCTCGCGCAGCTCCAGCGGCGTGAACTTGACCTGCGCGGGACCGCGACGGCCGAAGACGTGGACGTCGGTCACCTTCGATGCGGCGAGGCCCGCGTGCACGTTGTCGGGGATCTCGGTCGGCAGCAGGTCCTCCGCGTGCTTGGCGAGCATGCGCGAGACGTCGAGCGCGACATTCCCGTTGCCGATGACGGCGACCGACTCGGCGTCGAGCGGCCACTCGCGCGGCACGTCGGGGTGCCCGTCGAACCAGCTGACGAAGTCGGCGGCGCCGTACGACCCCGCGGCGTCGATGCCGGGGATGTCGAGGGAGGAGTCGCGCACGGCACCGGTCGCGAAGATGACGGCGTTGTAGTGCCGCTTGAGGTCTTCGAGCGTGATGTCCTCGCCGAAGCGGACATTGCCGAAGATGCGGATGTCACCGCGGTCGAGCACTTCGCGCAGCGCCGTGATGATGCCCTTGATGCGCGGGTGATCGGGCGCGACGCCGTAGCGGACGAGCCCGTAGGGCGCCGGCAGCTGCTCGAAGAGGTCGATCGACACGTCGAACTTGCGCTCTGCCTTCAGGAGGATGTCGGCCGCGTAGATCCCGGCAGGGCCCGCGCCGACGATGGCGAGTCGGAGCTTGGTCATGTGGGGGTCCTTTCTTGTGCTCGGCCGAAGTCGGCCCCCGCGACGGGCGCGAGGAGTGCGACTCGGGTCAGCTCGAGCGATCGGCGACGGCCTGGGCGAAGCGCGTGAGGGCTTCGCGGACGGGTCCGTCGGGAATCGGGGCGAGTGCGTCGATCGCCTCGCGCGACCACGCGTGGGCGAGGTCGAGGGTCGCGCGCGTCGCATCGTGCTCGCGCAGGTCGGCCAGCGGGTCGTCGAGCAGAGCCGGGTCGGCACCGTCGGCGATGCGGGCGACGCCGTCGTCGATCCTGTCGCGGAGGGCGACGGATGCCTCGTCCTCCTGCCGGCCGAGAAGGAGGTAGGGCATCGTCGGCACACCGGCACGCAGGTCGGTGCCGGGCACCTTGCCCGTCTCGTCGGCGTCGGCGGAGAGGTCGATGACGTCGTCGAGGAGCTGGAAGGCGACACCCGCCTTCTCACCGAAGACGAACATCGGCTCTTCGTACTCGGCCGGACCCTCGCTGAAGATGACACCGGACTGCGCCGCCGCCGCGATGAGGGATCCGGTCTTGTCGGACAGCACCTGCAGGTAGAACTCGACGGGGTCGTCCGAGTCCTGAGGCCCGACCGTCTCGTGCATCTGGCCGAGGACGAGTCGCTCGAAGGTGTCGGACTGCAGCCGGATCGCACGGTCGCCGTGGCGGGCCATGATCTGGCTCGCGCGCGAGAAGAGCAGGTCGCCGGTGAGGATGGCGATGCTGTTCCCCCAGACCGCGTGGGCGCTGGGCACTCCGCGGCGCTTGTCGGCGGCATCCATCACGTCGTCGTGGTAGAGCGAGCCGAGATGCGTCATCTCGAGCGCGGTCGCACCCTGGATGACCTCTTCGGTCGTGCCCTTGCCGAGCTGCGCCGTCAGGAGCGCCAGCATGGGGCGCACGCGCTTGCCGCCCGCCTCGTACAGATAGCGGCTCGTCGTGTCGGCGAGCTGGTCGGAGACGTGCAGCTCGTCGCGCAGCGTCGCGTCGACCCGCTCGAGACCCGCTTCGACGGTCGAGAGGAGCCGGCGAGACCTCGGACCCGCGAAGACGCGGTCGGTGAGGCCCAGCTTGCTCGCGAGACGCGAGCCCGGCGCTGAGGGAGACACGGGACCAGCCTACCGGGCGGGCGTTGACCGCGTTCCGTCGAGCGGGGGCGTTGCCTCGTCAGCGAGAGGTCGCCGGCTTGCGGGCGCGGTGCAGGGCGACGATGCCGAACGAGAGGTTGCGGTGGGCGACATCCGTCCACCCCGCCTCGCGGATCCACGCCGACAGGGTGCGCTGGTCGGGCCAGTCCTTGATCGACTCGTTGAGGTAGTCGTAGGCCTCGGCGTTGGAGCTCACAGCCTTCGCGACTGTCGGCAGGATGCGGTCGTTGTAGAAGCGGTAGAGGCCGTTGAAGCTCGGCGACGGCGGCTTGGAGAACTCGCAGATCACGAGGCGGCCGCCGGGCTTCGTGACGCGCAGCAGCTCGGCGAGCGCCTTCTTCGGCTCGTTCACGTTGCGCAGGCCGAACGACATCGTGACCGCGTCGAACTCGCCGTCGCCGAACGGGAGCGCCGTGGCATCTGCTTCGACGAACGAGAGATTCGGGATGCCGCGGTGCCGCCGGCGCCCTTCGGCGATCATGCCCGGCGAGAAGTCGGCCGCGACGACGTCGGCACCGCTCTTGGCGAGCGACACGCTCGAGGCGCCCGTCCCTGCGGCGAGGTCGAGGATCCGCTGCCCCTTGCGGGGCGCCACGGCGCGGGTCGTCGCAACCCGCCACAGCTGGTCGTTGCCGAGGCTCAGCACCGTGTTGGTGCGGTCGTAGCCCTTCGCCACCTGGTCGAACATGCCGCTCACGCGCCGGGGATCCTTGCCGAGATCGGCGCGATTGGGCTCGTGGTCGGGGGCGCTCGGGGTCACCCGTCGAGTCTAGGCGTCGGGTGCGACGGACCCGAGGGCCTGGAGCCGGGCCGACCAGGCCGCCGGCGTGGCGGCGTCGAAGGGCGCGGTGTGGGCGATGACCTTGCGCTCGAGGTCGATCGCGAGCGTCTCGAGGCGCTCCACGATGCCGAGCGGGTAGCCGTAGGCCACGCGGTGCTCGTCCCACTCATCGCGGTCGTCGATCCAGATGCCGCGCCCGTCGCGGGCATCGACGACATCGAGGTCCATGTCGATGCCGGTCGGCTCGCCGGCCTCCCAGCGGACGTCCCACGCGATGTCGATGTAGACGCGGTAGGTCGCCGGCTCGGCGTTGAACGTCGCCGTGAAGTCACCGCTCGGCGGCAGGAGCGTCACGTTGTCGCCCTCGGCGGGGAAGTCCCGCCCGGGGCGGTGGCTCCGCCATCCTGCACGCTGTCCGAACCAGTCGCCCCACTGGTCCGAGCCGAGGTACACGCAGTCGTGCATCCAGTGCGGGCTGCCGTCCCATTTCCGCCAGCGGAACGTCACGCGGGTCCCGGGCTCGGGCCGGACCGCGGGGGAATCTCCGGTCACCCCAGCGAGTCTAGGCTTGCCTTGTGACCGACCCCCTCCGCCCGCCGCGCCTGGTGGTCGAGACCCGCGAGGTCGACCCGGATCGCGATCTGCTCGCGTACACCGACCCCCACTCGCCCTTCGCGTGGTTCCGCCGGGGCGACGGCATCGTCGGCGTCGGCGGCGCCGTCGTCGGATATGAGGCAGGCGGCCCCTTCGCGCCGGCGCGCGACGAGGATCGGCCGTCGCCGTCCGACACGTGGCGCGCCATGGCCGCCGCGGCCGAGATCGACGATCCCCTCGGCCTGCCCGGCTCGGGGCTCGTGGCCTTCGGCGCGCTGGCCTTCGATGCGCGCTCCGCCTCGATGAGCCGCCTCACCGTGCCCCAGGCGATCCTCGGTCGCCGTGACGGGCGCGCCTGGATCACTCGTGTCCGGGCGGTGGGTGCCGAACTCGACGAGCCGCGTCTCGAGCCCCTCCCCTACGGCCCCTATTGGTCGGCGACGCTCGGACCGGGTGCCTTGAACCCCGCCGGCTACCAGGCGGCCGTGCGGCTCGCGCTCGACGCGATTGCCGACGGCGAGGTGGGAAAGGTCGTGCTCGCGCGTGACCTCGTCGGCACGGTGCCCGCGGGCGCCGACCTCCGTCGCCTCGTCCGCGCGCTGGCGACCGGGTACCCCGACACCTGGACCTACGCCGTCGACGGCCTGATCGGGGCGAGCCCCGAGACGCTCGTCACGGTCTCGGGCGGCAGCGTCACGGCACGCGTGCTGGCCGGCACGTTCCCGCGCGGGACGGACGCGGGTGGGGATGCCGAGGCATCCGTCGCCCTCTCGCACAGCGCGAAGGACCTCGACGAGCACCGCTACGCCGTGCGCAGCGTCGTCGACTCGCTGCGTCCGCACACGACCGACCTGCGCGCCGACGACGAGCCCTTCGCGCTCGAGCTGCCGAACCTGTGGCACCTCGCGACCGATGTGGCGGGCGACCTCGCCGACCATGCATCGGCGCTCGATCTCGTCGCGGCGCTCCACCCCACTGCCGCGGTGGCGGGGACGCCGACGGATGCCGCGATCGAGCTGATCCGGCGCCTCGAGCCGTTCGACCGCGGCCGCTATGCGGGACCCGTGGGCTGGGTGGACGCGAACGGAGACGGCGAGTGGGCGATCGCGCTGCGCTGCGCGCAGATCGGTGCCCCGCCGAGCCGTCGCTATGCCGAGTACAGCGATACGATCCCCGTCGTGGCTCATGCGGGTGCGGGAATCGTGGCGGGGAGCGACCCCGAGACCGAGCTCCTCGAGACGAGGGTGAAGTTCCGCCCGATCGTGGACGCGCTGGCATGAGCGCGGTGCCGTCGATCCCCCAGCGCGGCGATGCCGTGCTCACGAACCTGCAGCTGATCGACGGCCTGACCCCCGAGCCGCGCGGCGGTCTCGCGCTCGTCATCCGTGCCGGCGTCATCGAGGCGGTCGTTCCCGCGGCCGATGCGACCGACTCGGCGATCGACCTCGACGGCGCGTTCGTCATGCCGGGGCTCGTCAACATGCACACGCACTTCTCGCTGTCGCTCCCGGGCGCCGGCGGCGACGCCGTCGCGGCGCTGAGCCCCGATGCGCTCGCGCTGTACATGGCGGACGGAGCGCGGCGGACCCTGCTCTCGGGGGTGACGACCGTGCGCTGCGTCGCCGAGAAGGGCGGCGCGGACTTCGCCCTCCGCCGGGCCATCGAGGCCGGGCACGTCCCCGGCCCGCGCATCTTCACCGCGGGGCGGGCGCTGTGCTGCACGGGCGGCCACGGCCATGACACCGACGACACGATCGAGTGCGACGGGCCGGACGCGATGACCCGGGGCGTCCGGAGCCAGGTCGCGCTCGGGGCCGACCTCATCAAGCTCATGATCTCGGGCGGGATCGCGGGCGAGCACGAGCAGATCACGACACCCCAGCTCACGCGCGCCGAGATGGCCGCCGCGATCGAGACCGCCCACGCGTGGGGGCGCAAGGTGACCGCGCACGCGGGCCCGGCCGCCGTCATCGCCGAGGCCGTCGAGCTCGGCCTCGACTGCGTCGAGCACGGCTACGAGCTCACCCCCGACGTCGCGCGGCTCATGGCCGAGCGCCATGTCTCGCTCGTCCCGACGCTCGTCGTCACACGTGCGCAGGCGTTCTTCGACGACCTCGGCATCCCGCCGTGGATGCAGGAGCGCTCACTGGGGGCCGGCCCCCGGCATCTCGAGTCGTATCGGCACGCGATCGACGCGGGCGTCGACATCCTCCTCGGCAGCGACATGCCTCCGTTCTGGGACTTCGAGGGCACGAGCGCCGTCGTCCGCGAGCTCGAGCACATGCAGGCCGGCGGTCTGTCCGCCTCGCAGGTGCTGTCGGCCGCGACGGCCGCGCCCGCGCGATGGCTCGACGCCGACGACCGCATCGGCATCCTCGCCCCCGGCCGATTCGCCGACCTGATCGCGATGCCCGACGACCCCACAGCCGATGTGTCGGCGCTGCGCGGAATCGACTTCGTCATGAAGGGCGGCGTCGTCGTGCGCGACGAGGAACGGATCGTGCGATGACCGCCGAGAATGAGGCGCCGCGGACCGAGCTGTACGACCTCCGCGTCGTCGTGGAGCGCATCGAGGGCCGGTCGGTGTGCGGGATGAAGGTCGGCGACCACATCGACCTCGTCGAGAGCAGCCGGCTGTGCCTGCCCGACGGCGGGCACTTCTGCATGTACGCGCTGCAGGCGGTCATGCCGCTGCTGCCGGCCAAGCAGCGGCAGCTGCCGGAGGGCGACTGGCTCGAGCGCGACGACCGGGTCGCCTGCCCCGACCCCGACGAACGGCTGATCATGCGGATCGAGCGCACCGGCATCCGCTCGATCCCGACCGAGGACCTCACGTGAGAGCGGTGCAGGTCTCGCTCGGGCTGCAGACCGACAAGGCGCCCGGCGAGTACGCACGACTGGCTCGACTCGCTGAAGACGCCGGCTTCGACGGAGTGAGCGTGTTCTCGGACCTCCTCTATCAGCCGCCGGTCGCAGCGCTGCTCGAGATGGCCGGTGCGACCTCGCGCCTGCGGCTCGGCTGCGCGTGCTGGAACCCCTACACGCTCCACCCGTACGAGATCGCGGGGCAGTTCGCCGCGGTGGATGCCGCATCCTCCGGCCGCGCGTACCTCGGTCTCGCGAAGGGCTCGTGGCTCGAGGCGATCGGGCTCGAGGCACCCCGTCCGATCGCCCACCTCCGTGACGCGGTGGGCGTCGTGCAGGCGCTGCTCGGCGGCGAGGGCGCGGGATACGACGGCGAGGTCTTCCGGGTCGAGCCCGGCGTGCGGCTGCGCTACCCCGTCGAGCGCTCGCGCGCGCCGATCCTGATGGGCTCGTGGGGTCCGCTCGGCACGGCGCTGGCGGGCGAGGTCGCCGACGAGATCAAGGTGGGCGGCAGCGCGAACTCGGCGATGGTCGGCGTCGTGCGCTCCCGGCTGCGGCGCGGACTCGAGCGCTCCGGCCGGCCCGCTGATGCCGTCGGCGTGGTGCTGGGTGCCGTCACCGTCGTCGACCGCGACGGCGACGCCGCGCGGCGGCACGCACGCCGCCAGGTCGCGATGTACCTCGACGTCGTCGCGGCGCTCGATCCCACCGTGACCCTGCCCGACGATCTGCTGCCCGCGATCCGCGCACGGCTCGCGGAGGGAGACGACGAGGGTGCGGGTCGCCTCGTCCCCCGCGATGTGCTCGACCTCTTCGCCTTCTCGGGGACTCCGGAGGACATCGCCTCGCACGCCCGGCGGCTGATCGGGGCCGGCGTCGACCGCATCGAGTTCGGGACGCCGCACGGCATCGACTCGGCCGAGGGGATCGCGCTGCTCGGCCGCGAGGTGCTGCCGCAGCTCGAGGACTGAGGGTCGCACCTCGCCCTTCTCGGCGAGTGCACACGCACTCGCCGAGAACACACGACGTTTGCGTCGTTCACGTGTGGTTTCGGCGAGATCGTACGCTCTCGCCGCGCGACGCCCGCCGGCGGGCCCGGACCGGCCTCCGGCGTCAGGCGAGGAGGGCCGCGCGGAGGGGCTCGAGACCCATCGGGCCCAGGCCGAGGGCGTCGCGGTGGAAGTCGCGCAGCACGAAGGCAGGACCGAGCTGCTCGGCACGGGCCGACCGGGCCTCCTGCCAAAGGCGCGCGCCGATCTTGAAGGCGAGGGCCTGGCCCGGCCACCCGAGGTACCGGTCGACCTCGAAGCCGGCGAGATGCGGCTCGACGAGGGCGAGGTCGACGAGCATGCGGCGGGCGAGCTCCGGGGTCCACTCCCCCTCGGTCACGAGAGAGTTCGCCGGGATCGCCCAGCCCGTGTGCAGGCCGATGTCGGCGACGATCCGCACCGACCGCCAGATCTGGCCGAGGAGCAGGCCAAGCCGCTCGGCGGGGTCGCGGACGAGCCCCAGCTCGTCGGCGAGCTGTTCGGCGTAGTGCGCCCAGCCCTCCGCATAGCCGTGGATGTGGCAGAGGTGCCGCTGCCACACGTGCAGGTCGGGGTACGAGGCCGTCACGACGAATTGCAGGTGGTGGCCGGGCAGCCCCTCGTGGTGCACGCTCGTGACCTCCTGCCACGAGGCGGCGACGGGGATGCCGCTGGGGATCGTCCACACGATGCGGCTGGGGGCGGAGCCGTCGGGCGGGGCCGGGGTGTAGTAGACGACGCCCGACGAGGCTTCGGACACGAGGCACTCGACGTCGCGGATCGCCGGCGGCAGGTCGAAGGCGTCCGCCAGCGCATTCGTCGTCTCGTCGACCCGCCGCTCCAGCCACTCCCGGATCTCGGCCACGCCGTCGAGCCGGTAGCGGGGGTCGGCATCGAGGACGGATGCCGCGTCCCGCACGACATCCCGGTCGTCGGCGTCCTCGCCGGCACCCTCCAGCAGCTCGCCCGCCAGCTCCTGCGCCTGACCGACGAGCCGCTCGAGCTCCGCCCACCCGTAGGCGTAGGTGTCGGCGAGGTCGACGCGGGCTCCGAGCATCGCGGCGGCGAGATCGGCGTACACCTCGGCGCCGACGCCGTCCTCGGTCGGTGCGCCGGGTCGCAGCTCATCGCGGAGCAGCGTGACGAGCTCGGCGAGCGCCGTGTTCGCCGCGTCCGCGGCGGCACGCACGCGGGCCGATTCGGCCCCGTCGGCGACCGGAATGGAGCCGAACCAGTCGGAGGCGATCCACGAATCCACCTGGTCGGCGAGCGTGTCGAGCTGACGCACGGGCGCGACACCCGAGCCCGTGAAGCGCTCGGCGTGGTCGCGCGACCACCGGAGCGTCGCGATGTACTGCGCGACGGCGGCGGGGACGGCTTCGAGCTTGGCGACGAGGGCGGCGCCCGAGGCATCCGTCGTCACGGTCAAGCCCTCGAAGGCGTACCGCACGAGGTGCACGGGTGTCGCGAGACCCGCGACGAGCCGTGTCGTGAACCCGGTGTCGAAGAGCAGGCGCTCGCGCTCGAGGCGCTCGCGCAGGGCGACGCGGAGGGCGGTGTCGCCCTCGCCTTCGGGAACCGCGTCGAGGGCCCGGAGCGTCTCGCCCTGCACGTCGTAGCGGCGCAGCAGCCAATCGGGCCCCAGGTCGGGGAGGAGCGGCCCGTCGGTGCGGCCGAGCGCCTGCGCGGCATCGGGCTCGTGCTGGGCGAGCTCCTCGACATAGGCGTCGGCGATTCGGCGGATGGGGTCGGCGGCGGCGCTCACCGCATCAGCCTAAGCGCGCAGAAGGGCCGCCCTCCGCAGCGTGGGGGCGGCCCTCCGATGGTCAGATCGAGCGCTGGTACGAGCGGATCGCCCCGACCGACCAGAGGAAGGCGAGCGCCGCGAGCACGGCGAGCCCGCCGGCCTGCCACCAGCCGTACTCCGGGTAGGAGCCGTCGAGGCCGCCGCGGCCGAGTTCGACCGCCCACGTCATCGGGTTCCAGCGGGAGACGCTCTGCACCCACTCGGGCATGAGGTCGGCCGGCATCATCGTCGTCGACAGGAAGGTCGCGGGGAGCACGATCAGCTGCGACAGGCTGATGAGCGCGATCTGGTTGCGGGTCGTCAGCGCGATCGCCGTCGACATCGAGCAGAAGACCGTCGCGAGGAGCGTCGCGACGCCGAGCGCCACCGCCATGCCGACGATGCCTCCCGGGTAGCGTGCGCCGGCGAGCCAGCCGATGCCGAGCACCACGAGCGACTGCAGCACGTTGATGATGAGCTGCTGCGCGAGCTGCCCCGTGATGATCGCGCTGCGCGAGATCGGCGACGTCAGGTACTGGTCCATGACGCCGGAGCCGATGTCGTCGATGTACCCGGTCCCCGCCCACGCGCCGGAGTAGAGCACCGTCATCATGAGGATGCCGGGAACGAGGTAGTCGATGTACCCCTCGCCGCCGAACTGCGGCAGGTCGCCGAGTGCCGAGAAGACGGCTCCGAACAGCGCGATCCAGATGATCGGCTGCACGAGCGACATGACAGGACCCCACGCCTGCCGCACGCTCGAGATGAGCCACCGGCGCAGGACCTGCCCGGTCTGGGTGAACCAGCCCGAGCGGGCCGGGGTCGTGCGTGTGGTCGTGAGCGCGATCGTGCTCATGCTGCCGCTCCTGTCGTGATCGTGTCTGCGTCGCCGGCGGTCGCACCGCCGCCGGCCCCCGAGCTCGTCGAGGGGTCGCCGAAGGTGTGGCCGACGAAGTGCAGGTACACGTCGTCGAGGGTGGGGTGGGAGGCCGCGACCTGCCCGTAGCGGATGCCCGCGGCATCCAGCGCGGCGATGACCGCTCCGACCGCGCCGGACGCGTCGTCGGTGCGGGCGGCGAGGACGCCGTCGGTGCCGGATGCCTCGACCACGACGTCGCGGAGCCCCGCGACGCGCGCAACGGCGGCTCGGACGGCGGCGGGGTCGGGTTCGACGAGCGAGACGCGGATCGAGTCGCCGTGCAGGGCCTCTTTGAGCGCCTCGGGTGTGCCCTGCACGACGGCACGGCCGCCGTTCACGAGCAGGAGCTCGTCGGCGAGACGATCCGCCTCCTCCATGTAGTGCGTGGTGAGCACCACAGTGAGCGCCTCCTCGCCGGACAGGCGGCGGATCTCGGACCACATCGCGGCACGAGCCTCGGGGTCGAGGCCCGTTGTCGGCTCGTCGAGGAACAGCACCCGCGGGCGGTGCACGAGGGCGGCCGCGACATCCAGGCGGCGGCGCATGCCCCCCGAGAACGTCGAGACGGGGCGGCGGGATGCCTCGGCCAGGCCGAAGTCGTCGAGGAGGCGCGCTGCGCGCCGGCGGGCATCACCCGACCCGATGCCGCGGAGGCGACCGGCGATCTCGAGGTTCTCGGTCGCCGTGAGGACGGGGTCGGTGCTCGACCCCTGCGACACGTAGCCGATCGCGGCGCGCACCGCATCGGGAGCGCGGAGCACGTCGTGCCCCGAGACCCGTGCAGCGCCGCTCGTCGGCTTCGACAGCGTCGTGAGGATCTTCGTCGTCGTCGACTTGCCGGCGCCGTTGGGGCCGAGGAGGCCGAAGACGCGTCCGGCGGGAACGGTGAAGCTCAGTCCGTCGAGCGCCCGCACGGCGGGCTTTCGGGCTCGGCCGGGATAGATTTTCACGAGGTCTTCGGCGACGATCGCGAGGTTCTGGTTCTCAGGCATGGCGAGGCATCCCTTCTTTCTCTGTTCGGTGTTGCATGTCCGTTCCGCCCGCGGGCCGCCGGGTGACGCCCACGACGAGCGCCGACTGCGTGGCGAGGACCACGAGGATGAGCGCCCGCTGCACGATCCCGGCGATGCCGTCGTTGCCGCCCGCACCGGTCGCGTCGAAGGTCGCCATGAAGACGGCGAACAGCGCGAGCGAGACGATGCCACCGACCACACCGACCACGGCGAGCCGCGGGTCGGAGCGCCGCAGGGCGACGGCGGCGAGCAGGAAGCCGGCGGCGGGCAGCGGAACGGCGAGGAGGAAGCCGAGGAGGTGCAGCATCATCGACTCGAGGGTGAAGACGCCGCACACGATCATCCCGACGCCGGTCAGCGCGATGAGAACGAAGGCCGTCGTCGAGAGTCCGCCCCGGCTGAGCCATTGCCGCGCCGATGCGAGGGTGCCGGCCATGACCAGCAGTCCGCCGACGATAAAGGCTGCGTTCATCCAGGGGCCCGTGACCCCGAGTCCGAGCCCGCTCACGGGCTGGCTGATCCAGGAGTACGGCGCGATGACGTGGCCGAAGAGCTCGTAGCCCGGGCTCGCGGCGCCGAGGATCAGCCAGGCGGCGGTGAACAGGACCGCTCCGGCGGGGGCCAGGAGTGCCGACCGCGAGGCGGCCGAACTGTCGTTTTCAGGCATGGCGAGGCATCCCTTCTCTCTGAATGGGTTCGAACGGGGCCGGCGGGGGCCGGGTGAGAAGCGGCCGGAGACCGCGTGGACGGGCCTGAACGGGCCGAGGTCAGGGCTTCTTGCGCGCGCCGAACATCATGTTGGCGAGCACGAGCATCATGACGGCGAAGCCGCCGACGAAGGCGAGCGGCGCCCACCACCAGCCGACCGTGAAGACGAGCAGCACGATGACGGCGAACGTGATGATCCAGATGACGGCGGTGTAGATCCCGAAACGGGCAGCGGTCTCGGGCTCGTCCTCAAACCGGTTGCTCACCTCGTGGTCCCACGCGGTGCGCGTCCAAGCCTTCTTGCGGTTGGTCTGCGTCGCACCCAGCCAGCTGAACAGCACGACGGATGCCACGAACAGCAGCGCCGCGAGCACCACGAGCCATACCGCCTCGACATAGACGGCGAAGACGGCGCCGAGGGCGAGTCCCTCGAGCACTCCGAAGGTCGCCGCGCCGAAGCCGACAGCGCGGCCGGTCGGCAGCGGATGGTTCGTCGTCGTCTCCTGCCGCAGCGCGTCGGCCGTGACGAACCCGAGCGGTGCCGAGAAGGCGAGCCCCAGGGCGATGAGCCCCACCATGCCCGCGGGCACGATGGCGAACACGCCGAGCACCAGCACCACGAGTGCGATCGCCGCGACGATGCTCAGGGCGACCGTGCGGACGACGAAGCCGCTCTTCGGACGCACGCGGTGGCGGAGGAAGGCCGCCTGCGGAGTCTCACGGCCGGACGATGCGCCTGAGCTGCCGGCCGCGGGCCGGGCCGAGGCATCCGTCTCCCCCAGGAGCTCGCGGACATCGCCGAGCTCGGCGATCGCACGCTG
The DNA here is from genome assembly GCF_011046485.1 of Microbacterium sp. 4R-513. Lineage (NCBI taxonomy): Bacteria > Bacillati > Actinomycetota > Actinomycetes > Micrococcales > Microbacteriaceae > Microbacterium > Microbacterium sp. 4R-513. Next base: position 2,276,633 of record NZ_CP049256.1, on the reverse strand, counting down.
CGCCGCGACGGACGGAGAGACGCCGGATGCCTCGAGCTCATCGACGCGGGCGACGAGGTTGGCCCGCACCTCCTCCTTCAGGTCCTGCGCGTCGGGGGTCATCTCGACGCCCTGGAACGCCTCGTCGAGGAGGCGGTGGATGTCGGTGTTCATTGCTGTTCCTTCACGTCGAGGAGGGAGTCGATGATGCGGCGCGTGGCGACCCAGGCCGCCACCTTGGAGCGGTAGACGGCGCGGCCGGCGTCGGTGATGCGGTAGTACTTGCGACGGCCGCCCTGCGTCTCGTCGCCCCAGTAGGACTCGACGAGCCCGTCCTTCTCGAGGCGCCGGTAAGTCGCGTAGAGGGTCGCTTCTTTGATCTCGTGGTCGCCGCCGGTCGCATCGCGGATCGTCTTGTAGATCTCGAAGCCGTAGCGGTCGCCGCGACGCAGCACACCGAGCACGATCGTGTCGGTGTGGCCGCGCAGCAGGTCGGCTGCGAAGGCGTCGTCCTGTGTCATGGCAAGTACTGTACCACATCAAGTACTTGCCCACACAAGGTTGCTTCAGGCTCGGGATGCTCCGGCGTAGAGTCCGCGCATGAGCTTCGACGTGCCCGCCGCGACGTACGACGACTTCATGGGACGCTTCTCGTTCCCGCTCGCCGAGGAGTTCGTCGACTGGGTGGATCCGCCCGCCGACGGCCGGGCACTCGACGTCGGCTGTGGCACGGGTGCACTCACGTCGGTGCTCGTGCGGCGTTACGGCGCGTCGGAGGTCGCGGGCGTCGATCCGTCGGAGTCCTTCGTCCGGTCGACGGCCGAGCGCTTCCCCTGGGCCGACATCCGTCACGGGGCCGCAGAGAGCCTCCCGTTCGACGACGACCTCTTCGTCGCGACGCTCGCCGAACTCGTCGTGCACTTCATGGCCGATCCCGCGGCGGGTGCGCGGGAGATGGTCCGCGTGACGCGGCCCGGGGGTGTCGTGGCCGCCTGCGTCTGGGATCTCGAGAACGAGCGAGCACCGTATTCGGCCTTCGCGCGTGCGGCCCGCCGCGAGACCGGATCGACGGCGGGACTACCCGGTCGAGCGGGCACCCGCCAGGGCGATCTGGTGAGACTGCTCGAGGAGGCCGGATGCAGCGCCGTGCGAGAGACGGCGCTGACGGTGGCCGTGGAGTACCCGGACTTCGACGGGTGGTGGCGCGTGCAGACACACGGCACCGGCACGGTGGCCGGCGCACTCGACGGCCTGGATGACGAGGCCGTCGCCCGCGTGCGCGCCGAAGCCATCGAGGCGGTCGGTCAGGGACCGTTCACGGTGAGCGCGACAGCGTGGGCCGCCCGCGGCACGGTGTGAGCCTCAGCTGGCGGCGAGACGCGCCTTCTCGGCCTCGACGTCGAACGTGGGGGCCGGCCAGCGCGGGTCGACCCTCTCCAGCGCCTCGAGGAGCAGAGCCTGCACGGCGATGCGCGCGTACCACTTGCTGTCGGCCGGGACGACGTGCCAGGGCGCCCACGGCGTGGACGTCCGCTCGAACACGAGCTGATAGGCATCCATGTACTTCGGCCACAGGAGCCGCTCGTCGACGTCGCCGGGGTTGTACTTCCAGTACTTGTCGGGTCGCTCGAGCCGCTCCATGAGCCGCTCGCGCTGCTCGTCGGGCGAGATGTGCAGCATGACTTTGACGATCCGCGTGCCGCCGTCGGAGACGCGCTTCTCGAAGTCGTTGATCGCGTCGTAGCGGCGGTCGATCTCCGTGGGCTCGGCGAGATCGCGCACCCGGGCGATGAGGACGTCCTCGTAGTGAGAGCGGTCGAAGACGCCGATGAAGCCCGGCGCGGGCAGCTCCTTCTCGATCCGCCAGAGGAAGTCGTGCGCGAGCTCCTCCTTCGTCGGCGCCTTGAAGGCCGCGAGCGCGACGCCCTGAGGATCGACCGAACCCACGACATGCCGGATGATCCCGCCCTTCCCGGCGGAGTCCATCGCCTGAAGCACCAGCAGCACCGCGGCATTCGTCGCGTCGGACCGGCTCTCGGCGAAGAGCCGCTCCTGGTACTCGTCGAGCTCCGCGGCACCCGACTCCAGATCCTGCTGCGCCGACTTCTTCCCGCCGTCGTATCCCGGCGTCGCGGACGGGTCCACATCGGCGAGCCGGAAGCCCTCGCCCACGCGCAGGAGCTCGGACGGCTCACCGGTCCAGTTCTTCTGACTCTTCGCGGTCATGCGTTCATCATGGCGGAGCGCTCGCCTCGCACACGAGAGGTTGCGCATCGCGTCATGACCTGGGACGGATGCCGCGTCTCAGCGCGGCAGCGGCACCTCGACCAGCTGCCGGCCGGACGGCGGAGCCGTCAGCACCTGATCGAGCTCGGCCCGGGTCGCGGCCCGCGCGTACCCCCCAGCCGTAGGCGCGGGCGAGGTCCTCGAGCGAGACGGTGTGCGGCGTGTAGAGCACCCGGTCCATCGCATCGCGCTCGGCCACCTGCGCGACCTCCAGCCCGTCGAAGATCGTTCCGCCCCCGTCGTTTCCGACGATGACCTGCAGGCGAGGCTCCCGCTCCCCCGGCGCCAGGAGCAGCGCCCCCACGTCGTGCAGGAACGCGAGGTCGCCGAGCAGCACGCGCGTGACGCCCGGCCGGCCGTCCGTCTGGCTGGCGAGGGCGATGCCGAACGCCGTCGCCAGCGTGCCGTCGATCCCGGCGAGGCCGCGGTTGGCGTGCACGGGGATCTTCTTGCCGCCCAGCAGCGCATCGGCCACCCGGACGAGGCGCGACGACCCGAACATGAGGCGGTCGTGCGGCCACGTGGCGCGCCACACCGCGTCGACGAGCGTCGCCCGGTCGATGGGCGCCCGGATGGCGTCGAGCTCGGCTGAGATGGCGCCGAGCCGCTCGCTCGGGACGGCGGACGCGAGGCCGTCGGCGTCGGGAGCCGGCGGGGAGAGGTCGACGGATGCCTCGCGCGAAGCGCGCAGCCACAGCCCGAGCCAGTCGCGGTCGATCTCTCCGACGGCGACCCCCACGGCGTCGAGCGGCGTGGTCGCGCCGTTGAGGTTGATCGGCTCCCCGGGTCCGCGGAGCGCGTAGACCTCGACATCGGGATCGGCAAGCAGCGCCGCCGTCTCGCGGCTCAGCGTGGGGTGCCCGAGCACGACGACCCGCTCGATGCGCCCCCCGAGCTCGGGGTCGGCGAGCAGCTCGCGGTAGCCGTGCACGAGGTGACGCCCGAAGCGCGCACCGCTGACGACCTCGGCAACGAGGGGCCAGCCGCCCGCGTGTGCGAGCTCCTCGGCCTCCGGCCCGGCATCGGCGCCGGCGAGCACGACGGTGCGCGGGCCGCGGTCGAGGATGTGGGGAACGCGCTCGGGCTCGATCGGCAGGTCGGACTCGCCGATGCCTCCCCCGCCCTGGTAGAGCGCGCCCGACGGCTCGTCGATCGCGTCTGCAGGAACGGGCGCGAGGTCGGGGTCGTCCAGGGGCTCGACCGTGAGCTCGGCGACCGGCACGGTGAGCCAGGTCGGAACGTCTCCCGCGAGGGGCTCGCGGAACGGCAGATTGAGGTGCACGGGCCCGGAGGAGCGCGTCCCTTCACCGAGGGCCGCGGCGACGGCCTGCTCGGCGACCTCGCGGAGCATGAGGCTCTGCTCGGAGCCGCCCTCGGGGTCGGTGGACTCCGGCACGGGCAGGTCGGCCTCCCAGCGCACGTTCGGCGCGAACATGCCGGGCTGGCGCGTCGTCTGGTTCGCGCCGACGCCGCGCAGCTCGGGCGGGCGGTCCGCCGTCAGGAGCAGGAGGGGCACACCGGCGTGATGAGCCTCGAGCGCAGCCGGCAGGAGGTTCGCAGCGGCGGTGCCCGACGTGCAGACGACAGCCGCCGGCATCCGCGTCTCGCGTCCGATGCCGAGCGCCGTGAACCCCGCGACACGCTCATCGAGCCGCACGTGGAGCTGGAGCACGCCCCGGCGTTCGAGCTCAGCGGCGACGAGTGCGAGGGCCTGTGACCGCGAGCCGGGGCTGAGCACGACATGCCGGACCCCTTGGTCGACGAGCGCTCCGAGGAGGGCGGCCGCGGCATCCGTCGCCGGAGAGGCCAGCCGGCGCGGATCGTGCGCGGGCTCATCGTCGGTCGCGGCGACGTGCTCGCCGTCAGCCTCGGGATCCACCGTCAGCCGAGGGCCCCGCGCTGACCGCGGGTCTCGTCGTCGTCGGGACCTGTTCCGAGGCCCGTGGGCTCGCCGGGAGCGGCCGACTCGCCGGGCTTGGCGGCTGCCGGTCCGGGCGCGGGCGGAGCCGGCGGGTGCCACTTGGGATCGTCGTCCTCGGCATCGAGGAGCGCGAGCTCTTCTTCCAGGCGGCGGATGCGCTCGTCCTGATCGCTCACGGTGCCGATGCGTCCGAGGAACTCCGGGTCGTCGTCGGGTGCCTGACGCACGGCTGCGAGGCTGCCGCGGACGCGGCCGACGAGGAGCCACAGGATGCCGCCGAGCACCGGCAGCAGGACCACGATCAGCACCCAGACGGGCTTGCTGACGCCCCGGTGTCGAACCGGCGGCTGCACGGCGCAATCGACGATGGTGAAGACCCAGAACGCGATCGCCACCACGGCCAGAATCAGCAGCAGCTTCACCACGTACTCATCCTAGGCGCGTGGGCTGTACATGGCCTGGGCGTGACCGAACGGTGACCGGTGAGTGTTCCACCGAATTACGATGATGTGGTGAAAGCCCGCTCCGCGATCCTCTACACGGTGCTGCGGCTCCTCGCCTTCCTCGTGCCGTTCGGCATCCTGATGCTGTTCCCGGTCTTCCGCGAGCTGTACTGGCTCGCGGCGATCTTCGCGGCGCTCATCGGCCTGAGCCTCTCGCTCCTCTTCCTCCGCCGGCCCCTCGAAGAAGCGACCTCGGGCCTCGCCGAACGTCGCGAGCGCACGCGGCGGCGTGACGCCGTGCGCGACGAGGAAGCGGAGGATGCCGCGGCCGACGCCGTCGACTCCTCCGAGCGCGAACAGCGCTGACGCGAACGGGCGCGTCGCACGACGCCCGTCGGCGCGCGCGTCTGCCTATGAAGCCCCGGGCCGGGAGCGTCAGCCGATGAACGCCCAGAAGAGCGCCGCACCGTAGGCGATCGACGTCAGCGACGTGAGGGCGAGGGCGACGAGGAGCTCCTTCGGCACGCGATACGTCCAGACGATGAGGATCGCGGGGAGCGCCGCGAGCAGCACGAGAAGCGTCAGCCAGGCGATCGGGTAGAAGAGCGCCAGGAATACCGCGATGCCGAACGGCACCAGCACGAAGACCGTGAACAGCCACTGCGTCGCGCGGCGGCCGATGAGCACCGTGAGGGTGCGCTTGCGCGCGGCGCGGTCCTGGTCGATGTCACGGAGGTTGTTCGCGAGGAGCACCGCGCACGCGAGGAGTCCCGCCGCGACGCCGCCGAACCACGCCTCCTGCGGGACCGACAGCACCTGCACATAGGTCGTGCCAGCCGTCGCGACGAGCCCGAAGAACACGAAGACGAAGAGCTCGCCGAGACCGTAGTAGCCGTACGGCCGCTTGCCGCCGGTGTAGAACCACGCCGCCAGGATGCAGACCGCGCCGACGAGAAGCATCCACCACTGCTGCGTACGGATGACGATCGCAAGCCCCGCGAGCGCCGCGAGCGCGAAGAAGGCGAAGGCGACGAGCAGCACGGTGCGCGGCTTCGCCTTGCGCGACGCCGTCAGCCGAGCGGGGCCGACCCGATGGTCGTCGGTGCCGCGGATGCCGTCGCTGTAGTCGTTGGCGTAGTTGACGCCGATCTGCAGGCTGACGGACACGAGAAGGCAGAAGAGCGCCAGGACCCAGTGGAACTGCGCGTCGACGAGGTGCGCCGCCCCCGTGCCGATGAGGACCGGGGTGACGGCGAGGGGAAGCGTGCGCAGCCGCGCGGCACCGATCCAGTCGCGGGCGGTCGCCTTCTGAAGGGGCCGCGGAGCGCGCGATTCGCCGGATTTCTGCGGATTCCCGCGCGGGGGCTGCTTCTTGGGGCCCGTCTGCCTGCGGTTCTTGCTGGGGGTGCCTGCCACGAGGGGAAATCATAGATGCCGCGCTCATGACGCACGCGCAACCCCTGTTCGCGGCGCCCGTCTGTCGTCACAATGACGGCATGCTGAGCGTAGGGACCGTCGTGCTGACCGTCGAGGACATCGAGCGGGCGGGCGCCTTCTGGCGCGCCGCGCTGGGGTACGTCAACCGGAGCGAGCCGTCGGACGACTGGGTCGTCCTCGACCCGCCGTACAAGGAGAACTGGAAGGCTCCGGGGGCGAGCATCGCGCTGTCCGTCACCGGCTATCCGCAGCATTACCCGCCGCGGATCCATCTCGACCTGTACGCCGACGATCAGGCCGCGGAGATCGAACGCCTGCTCGGGCTGGGTGCTCACGAGGTCGACTGGGACAAGTACCCCGAGGACGCCGATTGGGTCGTCCTGGAAGACACCGAGGGCAACCGGTTCTGCGTCGTCGACGCGCGCTCCGACGAGGACGGGGCGGGCGACTAGTTCTTGGCTCGGCGCCAAATCAGCACCAGCAATGACGCCGCGGAAATGAGCAACACTATGCCGCAGAGAAGCAGTAATGCCCAGTCGACTCCGCCTCGCCAGAGGGACGCGATGACTGAGGCGACCGCTATGCCAGACGAGGATGCGATAACGCGCTTCAGACGAGTGTCCGCGTCCGCCAGCGCTCCGCTCGACGCGCACCCGCGGTTTCCAGGTCCGCGCGTCGTTCGGATCGGGGACTTCTCCAGGCCGACCGATTCCGAAGCACGGTGACGAAGCCGACGGTGAGTCCGGCCAAAACAGACCCCAAACATCCCCGCCACGACGAATGTCGTACCACTCAAGTGGCGCGATATTCCGCCGTTCCCAGTTGGCTGTTGCCGGCCCTCGCCGGGCTCGAATACGACCCACGGCTGCTACCGCCGAGATCCGTGGTCCCCAGTCGCTGTGGCCGACACACCACCATAGACTGCCAGCATGAAAGCAAGGCTGGTCGACGAGCGGGATGCCCTCTGGGAGGCAAACGCCGACGGCTTCCGTGTCAGCATCTTCCGCGCCGGGGAGCGCGTAGAAACCTTCGATCTTGACACGCCGAACGTCGTCGGTGCACTGGATTGGGCAAATGAGCTGCAGAATGACGAGGCGTTCGAGCTCTTCGCGAAAGTTTCCGACCCGAGCGGCGGGGTTGGTCTAGTCTTGCTCCTCTCCCGCCGCCCGGGCGCGACCGCCCACTAAGGAGCGATAAAAACGACCTGGGAGATGTCGGACCCCACCTTTTGTCCGGTGGGAGAAGTGATTTCCACTGTGCTCGAGCCCTGGTAGTGTCCAGTCGATCCGGCGCCCGGGGTGCCTGACTGGGGAGTGTAGAACGTGTTCCACACCCCGTTGACCTGCACGATGCGCGACTCAGTGCTTGAGCGGATCGCGTACCAATTGATCCCGTTAGAGGTGTCCCCGCTGTAGGCGGCGCTATCGAACATGAGGGCGCCCCGCACGCGGATAGTCACCTGCAGAGGAAAAGCGCCCGTGCCCAGGCAAGAGACGCGTGTCTTGTAGATCACGCCACCGGCACCCGATGAGATGTGGGGATTTTGTGCGTCAGGCGTACATGTCACTGTGTACCCGGCGGCCGCGATCGTCACTCCGCCTGAGGGTTGTGGTGCCACACCAGCCAATACCGGAGCCGGATCACCGGTCGGGATCTGAGAGCCAACCTGGCTGACGTGCTGCTGCACAGGGTCGGCCGGGTCGCTCTTTCCCGCGGCAGAGGCCGGTACGGCTGCCAACACGCTCCCCAAGATGAATGCGCCAGTCAGCGCCGCCACACCAACCCGGCTACGGATTCTGCGGATCTTCAAAGAGATTCCTTTCGTTGCGGTGGTGCGTCGTTGCACCGCCGCTCGCGACGCTAGCAACATCACGCACGCTGCGATGTCGGCCGATTGGGGGACGGCTAGCTCAGCGCAGGGCCGCGACGGCGCGGCGGATCGCCTCGCGGTCGGGCTTGCCCGAGGGCAGCGTCGCGAGCTCGTCGACGAGCACGAGCCGCGCGGGCCGTGCGTGCGGACCGATCTCGTCGGCGACGGCCGCCCGCGCCTCCTCGAGCTGCACGGATTCGCTGCGCCGCAGGGCTTCGCCTCGGGTGGCGACGACGACGGATGCCTCGCCCCACTTGTCATCCGGAACGCCGATGACGACGGCGCCGGAAAGACCCGGGACGGATCGCACGATCCGCTCGACGCGGTCGAGCGACACGTTGATCCCCCCGGTGACGATGACGTTGTCGATGCGGCCGCGCACCCGCAGGACTCCGTCCTCGATGAGGCCGGCATCGCCCGTGCGATACCAGCGCCGTCCCACGCCGTCGCGGAGGAACACGGCATCCGTCAGCTCCGGCTCGCCGAGGTACCCGTCCGCGAGGGTCGGACCCGACAGCTGCACCTCGCCGTCGACCAGCCGCACCCCCACCCCGTCGAGGGGCCGACCGTCGTACACGCACCCGCCGCTCGTCTCGGTCGAGCCGTACGTGCGGACGATGCGCGCACCGAGCGCCTGAGCGCGCTCGAGGAGGACCGGGGGAAGCGCCTGACCCCCGACGAGGATCGTCTCGAACGAGCGCAGCGCCGTCGCGACGCCGGAATCCTCGTCGGCCGCGTCGAGGAGTCGCGCGAGCTGGGCCGGCACGAGCGACGTGTACGTGGGCACGCGGATGCCGCCTTCGCTCGACGCCATGGTGAGCGCGGCGGCCGCGAAGGCCTGCGGCGTGAACGATCCGCTGAGGATCGCCGGCTCGCGGTCGGCCACGATGGCGCGGACGAGCACCTGCAGCCCCGCGACATAGCTCGCCGGGAGGGCCAGCAGCCAGGCGCCCTCGCCGATGCGGGCAGCGGTCGCGAGGGCGCTCGCGGTGAGCGCGTCGCGGCTCAGGACGACGCTCTTGGGGACGCCGGTCGAGCCGGAGGTCGTGACGACCACGGCTGTCCCGGCGCGGACGGACTCGGGCATCGCCCGCACCATGCCGAGCCCCAGAGCGGGACCGGCGCCGTGGATCGCGGAGCGGAGGGCCCGGAGGATCTCACGCGGATCGTCGCCGACGACGGGTTCGAGTCTCATGCCGTGCCGGAGCTCCTCGCGATGCCGCGCGCGAGCGACGACGCGCGGAGGAACAGGCGGCATGCGCCGCGGTGGAGAGGTGCGATCGCCATGGCCGAGCTCAGTACTGCCAAGGGTATGGCGCCCAGTCGGGGTCGCGCTTCTCGAGGAACGCGTCACGCCCCTCGACCGCCTCGTCGGTGCCGTACGCGAGCCGCGTCGCCTCGCCCGCGAACACCTGCTGGCCGACGAGCCCGTCGTCGACGGCGTTGAACGCGAACTTGAGCATGCGGATCGCCGTGGGCGACTTGGTCAGGATCGTCCGGGCCATCGAGAGCGCCTCGGCCTCGAGCCGGTCGTGCGGCACGACGCGGTTGACGGCGCCCATCTCGTACGCGCGCTGAGCCGAATACTCCTCGGCGAGGAAGAACACCTCGCGCGCGAACTTCTGCCCGATCTGCCGGGCGAAGTACGCCGAGCCGTAGCCGGCGTCGAACGAGCCGACGTCGGCGTCGGTCTGCTTGAAGCGCCCGTGCTCGGCGCTCGCGATCGTGAGGTCGCACACGACATGCAGCGAGTGCCCTCCGCCGGCCGCCCACCCGGGGACCACCGCGATGACGACCTTGGGCATGAACCGGATCAGCCGCTGCACCTCGAGGATGTGCAGGCGCCCGGTGCGCGACGCATCCACTCCCCCGGTCCTTGGGCTTCCCCCACCGGTCCCTGACCCTCCACCCCCGGTCCCTGAGCTCGTCGAAGGGTCGTCGTCGGCGTACTGGTAGCCGTCGCGGCCGCGGATCCGCTGGTCCCCGCCGGAGCAGAACGCCCAGCCGCCGTCCTTCGGGCTGGGGCCGTTGCCCGTCAGGAGCACGACACCGATGCGCGGGTCCTGCCGCGCCGTGTCGAGCGCCCGGTACAGCTCGTCCACGGTGTGCGGGCGGAAGGCGTTGCGCACCTCCGGCCGGTCGAACGCGATGCGCGCGATCCGGCCGTCGGTCGAGATGTGCGCCGTGATGTCGGTGTATGCCTCGGAGCCGGGCGCGGCCCTCCACGCACCCTCGTCGAACAGCTCCGAGACGCTCATGCCGTTCCGTTCTTGGCGTCGCGCCACGCGAGCCAGCGGTCGACGACGTCGTAGTCGTAGTCCGGGCCGCCGAACCCGAGCGTGAAGAGCCGCACGCCGGCGTCGAACATCTCGTCCGCCGCGGCGGCGTCCCGCCGCTGCAGCTCGTTCGAGATGACGATGTGCGAGGTGTCGTGCCCGTCGCGCTCGCCCCAGCGCTCGATGACCGACACCTTGTGCTCGAGCTGCTCGGCGGACGCGAAGCTGTGCCACACGTCGGCGTACCGCGCGACGAGCCGCAGCGTCTTCTGCTCACCGCTCCCGCCGATGAGGATCGGGATGCGGCGGGTCGGCGGCGGGTTGAGCTTGTCCCACCGCTGCGTGATGCGCTCGAGGCCCTGGGCGAGGTCGTTCAGGCGCGTGCCGGGCGTGCCGAACTCGTAGCCGTAATCCTCGTAGTCCCGGCGGAACCAGCCCGCACCCGTCCCGAAGATGAACCGGCCGACGTCGCCGCCCTTCGCCGAGATGTGGTCGACGGTGCGCGCCATGTCGGCCTGAAGGTCGGCGTTGCGATAGCTGTTGCAGTTGACGAGGGCGCCGAACTCGACGCGTTCGGTCTGCTCCGCCCACGCGCCGAGCATCGTCCACGATTCGAAGTGGGGGCCGTCGGGTTCGCCCGACAGCGGGAAGAAGTGGTCCCAGTTGAACAGGATGTCGACGCCGGCGTCTTCCAGCCGCAGCACGGCGTCGCGCAGCTGCGCGTACGACACATGCTGGGGCTGGAGCTGCACGCCGAGTCGGACGGGCGTGTCGAGGAGCATGCCGCCAGCCTAGGACGCGAAAGGGATGCCGCGACCCGGCGCCGCGGCATCCCTCCCGTCCGTTTCGACTCAGCGTGCGCGGCGCGCCTTCAGGAAGGCATCGATCGAGTCCCAGACCGCGATTCCGGCGAAGAGGAAGCCGAGGACGACGTTCAGGATGCCGTCGACGACCGCGCCGTCGTCCGTGATGACGGCCGGGAAGAAGTCCGGGTTGATGAAGAGCCCCCGCGAGATCAGCCACAGGGCCGGCAGCGCGATCGCGACGTTCAGGACGAGGTTGAGGTAGGCGAGCCCCGTCGTCCAGCGGCCCCTCGCGTATACGGCGATCGAGAGCGCGGCCTCGGCCGCCATGAGCACGAACAAGCCCGTGATCCACCACGGCCAGAGCGCCGGGTCGAGGAACGGCATCGTCTGGCCGCCCCCGATGGGCCAGCCGACGAAGTGATCCCACAGCACGGCCCCCGCCGCGATGGCCAGGAAGACGAGCGACCCGATCAGGTCGCTGAACTTCGCTCCGGATGCCTTCGGCTCCGGCAGCTTCTCGGGAGTCCATGGACTCGGGTCCATCGTCTCGTGGCCCGTGCGCTCGAGGATCACGAAGACGAGCGTCACCCAGAACGCGACGTGCACGATCACCGAGATCACGACGCCGATGACCGCGCCGATGATCTCGCCCAGGGTGGCCCCCGCGATGGTCTGCGCGACCGCGACGCCGAACGCGGCGCACGCCGGGACGATCGCGAGGAGGAGCTTGAGGAGCCGCCACCAGTCCAGGAAGTAGCGCGGACCGACGAGCCAGAGGGGTCGCTCGAGGTAGCCCGCTGCCAGCTTGTCCGGGTCGCCGAGCTCGACGAGCACGGCGCGTTCGGCGGCGTCCTGCGGCTCGCCGGCATCGATGCGCGCGTCGATCTGGTCGCGGATGGATGCCCGCAGCTCGGCGGAGAGATCGTCGCGCTGCTTCTCGGGGACGCTGCGCATCGCAGCGTCGACGTAGCGGTCGGTGAGGGTGGCGTTCATGGTCAGTCCTTCTCGGGGAGGGCCGCGATCGCGGCGGAGATGGCGCGGAAGTCGTCGGTGAGGGTGGCGGCGAGTCGGTCGCCGGCGGCGCTCGTGCGGTAGAACTTGCGCGGCCGCGCCTCGTCGGTGTTCCACTCGCTCACGAGGTGGCCCTGCTTCTCGAGGCGGCGCAGGAGCGGATAGAGCGTGTTGGCATCGGTGTCGAACCCCCGGGCCTCGAGCTCTTCCAGGAGCCCGTAGCCGTAGCCAGGGGTGGTCAGCAGCCGCAGGCACGCGAGCACGACCGTGCCCCGCCGCAGCTCCTGCAGGTGGGTCTCGAGCGCCTCGTTCTCGGTCATGAGTGACACTGTACTGTGTGTCACACACTATAGGCAAGCGCACAGTGATGTGCCGCGGCCGGGGGTCGACCCTTCGACGGCCCCGGCGACCGGGGCGGGGACGGCGCGGGGGTGCGAGAGGATGGGCGCGTGACCGACGCCGCTCCTGTCCCCCCGCTTCCCGAGATCCTCGCCTCCGCGCGCGTGGTGTCGCTCCCCCTCGCCAGCCGCTTCCGAGGCGTCGACGTGCGGGAGGCGGTGCTCTTCGAGGGGCCCGAGGGCTGGACCGAGTTCTCCCCCTTCGTCGAGTACGGCGACGCCGAGGCCGCGACGTGGCTCGCGGCGGCGCTCGATTTCGGATGGATGCCGCAGCCTGCGCCAGTTCGGAACGAGGTGCACGTCAACGCCACGGTGCCGGCGGTGGCCGCGGCATCCGTCCCCTCCGTCCTCGCCCGATACGACGGATGCCGGACCGCCAAGGTCAAGGTCGCCGAGGCCGGGCAGACCCTCGCCGACGACGTCGCGCGCGTCCGCGCGGTCCGCGAGGCGATGGGACCGGAGGGTCGCGTGCGCCTCGATGCCAACGGCGCATGGAACCTCGACGAGGCTGAGCACGCCATCCACGCCCTCGCCGAGTTCGACCTGGAATACGTCGAGCAGCCGTGCGCCAGCGTCGACGAGCTCGTCGAGCTCCGCCGCCGTGTGAAGTACATGGGCGTCCCGATCGCCGCCGACGAGAGCGTGCGCAAGGCCGACGACCCCCTGGCGGTCGCACGAGCCGGTGCGGCCGATCTGCTGGTCGTGAAGGCGCAGCCGCTCGGCGGAGTCCGGCGAGCGCTCGAGATCGTGGAGGCCGCCGGGCTTCCGGCGGTCGTCTCGAGCGCCCTCGACACCTCCGTGGGACTGGGGATGGGCGTGGCCCTGGCCGCCGCGCTCCCCCACCTCGACTTCGACTGCGGCCTGGGGACCGCTTCGCTGTTCACGACGGATGTCGCATCCCCCACGCTCGCCCCGCGGGCCGGCGTGCTTCCGGTCGGCCGCGTCATCCCGGATCCCGCCCTGCTCGACGAGAACGCGGCATCCGCCGACCGACGCGACTGGTGGCTTGCGCGAGTGACGCGCTGCCACGCGCTGCTCGAGGCCGGTCGCGCCTAGGGAAGGTCGATGACGAGCGTCGCGGCGCGCGCGATGTCTTCGTTCGTGCGCCGGCAGAGCTCTTCGTAGTCGACCCCGGCCATCGTGCCGCGCACGGTGGAGCTGTCCCAGATGGTGATGAGGATGCGGGCCGCCTCGGCGGCCGGCACGCGCAGGCGGAGACCCTTCGTGCGCTCGATGTCGGCGACGATCTGCGTGACGCTGCGGTGGAGCTCGTCGTCCCACACGAGATATGCGGCGGCCAGCTGCGGGTCGCGCAGCGCGCGGATGCGGATCTCGCTCAGCAGCAGCACGCCGAGCCGGTCGTCACCGGTGACATCGAGCACGCGCTGCACGATGTCGAGCGCGCTCTCGGCGCTCACCTCGAGCGAGCCCTCGCTCTCGAGCTCGGCCACCCTCTCCTGCACCGCAGCGAGCCGCTCGTGCGTGACGCGGCGCGCGAGCTCGAGGAAGAGCTCGTCCTTCGAGTCGAAGTTCGAGTAGAACGCCCCGCGCGTGAAGCCCGCGCGTTCGCAGACGGCTTCGACGGATGCCGCGTCCAGCCCGACCTCGGCGAACACCTCGGCCGCGGCATCCAGCAGTCGCTGTCTCGTCGCGTCGCGTCGACGGGTCGGAACCACATCGGTCAATGCGTCCTCCTCGCCTCGATTTTCACACCTCGCGTTCAGCCTTGCGACCGGCGATCACTTTACGATACATCTATGTATCGGATACAGCGACGTATCGGTTCTTCCGCACGTCGCTCGCACTGAGCTTCCGCGGCATCACGAAATCCACCCGGAGGGTCCGTGTCCACACTTCTCTACGCGCTCGGCCGCTGGTCGTACCGGCACCCCTGGCGCGTCCTCGTGACGTGGCTGCTGCTCCTGGGCATCGCCGGAGGCAGCGCGGGCCTGTTCATGCAGGGCACCGACAACTCCTTCACGATCCCGGGCACCGAGGCCCAGGCCGGGCTCGAGCAGCTCAGCCGCTCGTTCCCCCAGGCAAGCGGAACCAGTGCGCAGCTCGTCGTGGTCGCAGCCGACGGCGGCAAGATCGACCAGGACCCGTACGCGAGCGAGATCGCGGACACGATCGACCAGCTCGACGATCTCGACGGCATCCTGGCCGTCACCGACCCGTTCGACGAGATGGTGTCGGGACTCGTCTCGGACGACGACAGCGCTGCCATCATCCGTCTGCAGTTCGACGGGCAGTCGACCGACGTGACGCCCGAGACGAAAGCCGACCTGCACGACATCAGCGCGCAGCTCGAAGAGTCCCTCCCGGCCGGGTCGCAGGTCGCGATCGGCGGCGACCTGTTCTCGCAGTCGATCCCGACGATCTCGATCATCGAGGCCGTGGGCGTGCTCATCGCGCTGTTCGTGCTGATCGTGACGTTCCGCTCGTTCGCCGTCGCGTGGTTCCCGCTCATCAGCGCGCTCATCGGCGTCGGCCTCGCGATCGCGCTCATCTTCGTCGCGACGGCGTTCGCCACGATCTCGGCCACCACCCCTCTGCTCGCGATCATGCTGGGCCTCGCGGTCGGCATCGACTACGCCCTCTTCATCGTCGCGAGACACCAGGACCAGGTGCGCGGGGGCATCGCACCCGAGGAGTCCGCCGCCCGCGCGACCGGCACCGCCGGCTCGGCCGTCGTTTTCGCGGGCGTCACGGTGCTCATCGCGCTCATCGGCCTGGCCTTCGCGAACATCCCCTTCCTCACGACGATGGGGATCGCGGCATCGGTGGCGGTCGCGATCGCCGTGCTCGTCGCGATCACGCTGACCCCGGCTCTTCTCGGCTTCGCGAAGGGCCGCGTCGTCGGCTGGAAGCGCCGGGCCCGGCGAGCGCCGCGGTCGAGCCGAAGCGCCGCCGAGGCGCCGGTGGAGACGAGGACGAGCGCCGAGGCGGAGGCCACGCCCCGGACCCGCGCGGCGGAGGCAACGCGCAGGCGCGGCTTCGCCGACCGGTGGGTCACGGGCGTGACGCGGCATCCCATCGTCACGACCGTCGCAGTCGTCGTGGGACTCGGCGTGCTCGCGATCCCCGCCGCGAGCCTCGCCCTGGCGCTGCCGAACGCGGGCATGCAGCCCGAGTCGAGCGAGGCGCGGCAGGCGTACGACCTCACGTCCGAGCACTTCGGTCCGGGCTTCAACGGTCCCCTGATCCTCACCGGGACGATAGTGACCTCGACCGACCCGCTCGGACTCATGAAGGACCTCGGCGAGGAGGTCGAAAACATCCCGGGTGTCGCGACCGTCGCGCTCGCGACCCCCAACCAGACGGCCGACACCGGCATCGTGCAGCTCGTGCCCACGACCGCTCCCGACGACCCCGCGACGGCCGAGCTCGTCCGCGAGCTGCGCTCGCACCACGACGAGTGGCTCGACGAGTACGGCGTCGACCTCAAGGTCACCGGCTTCACCGCGGTCGCGATCGACATCTCGGACCGCCTGGGTGCGGCGCTCCTCCCCTTCGGGATCTTCGTCGTGGGGCTCTCGCTCGTGCTCCTGACGATCGTCTTCCGCTCCATCTGGGTCCCCATCAAGGCCGCTCTCGGTTACCTGCTGTCGGTGCTCGCGGCGTTCGGCGTCGTCGCACTCGTGTTCGAGCACGGCGTCGGAGCCGACCTGCTGCACGTCGCCAAGACGGGCCCCGTCATCAGCTTCATGCCGATCATCCTCATGGGCGTGCTGTTCGGCCTCGCGATGGACTACGAGGTGTTCCTCGTCTCGCGCATGCGCGAGGACTACGTCCACAAGCGGCGCGCGAACGGCGGCGTCGATGACAGGGCGACCGCCGTCGGAGCGATCCGCTCCGGCTTCACCGCGTCCGCCCGTGTCGTGACGGCCGCGGCGATCATCATGTTCGCCGTGTTCGCCGCGTTCATCCCCGAGGGCGACACCGCCATCAAGCCGATCGCGCTCGGGCTCGCCGCCGGCATCGCGATCGACGCCTTCGTCGTCCGCATGACGCTCGTGCCGGCCGTCATGGCCCTCATGGGCGACAAGGCATGGTGGATGCCTCGCTGGCTCGACCGCGTGCTCCCCCACTTCGACATCGAGGGCGAGGCGGTCGAGCGCGAACTCGCGCTGGCCGAGTGGCCCGGTCCGGATTCCACGGCGGTGGTCGTCGCGGAGGACCTCGAGGTCGCCGACGAGGGCCGCGCGCTCGTGCGGGGCGTGTCGCTGAGCGTCGAGCCCGGCGAATCGCTCGTCGTGACGGGCGACCCCGTCGCCGCGAGCGCGGTGCTCCTCGCCCTGTCCGGGCGCCTCGCCGCCACGGGCGGACGCCTCCGCGTCGCAGGCCACCTCCTCCCCGAGCGCGCCGCCTGGGTGCGCGCGCACGTCGGCGTCGCGCTCCTGCACGCGTCGGCCGATCCGCTCGACGAGCTCCGGGACGCCCTCCGCGGGCGCACCTCGCTGGCCGTCATCGACGGCGCCGATGCGCTCACCGAGCCGCAGAGGTGGGAGGCCGCACGGATGCTGCGCGATGCGTCGCCCGTGACCCTGGTCGTCTCGGCTGCCGACGCCGCGAGCGCGCAGGCGCTGCTCATCGGGGCGGGCCGCGCAGAGGCATCCGTCCTCGATCTCGACAACACTCGAACGTCCGCTCTCTCGTCTGCAGAGGTGATGGCATGACCCTCCACATCGAACGCGCACGCTCGCGCCGCCCCGTCACGTGGCTGACCCTCATCGGGGTGCTGCTGCTCCCGGTGGTGATCGGCGGCATCCTGGTCGCATCGCTCTACAACCCGGCCGAGCGCCTCGACTCAATCACGGCGGCGATCGTGAACGAGGACGAGCCCGTCACCATCAACGACCAGACCGTGCCGCTGGGGCGCCAGCTCACGGCCGGCCTCGTGGAAGGCTCGGACGATCTGGACAGCAACCTGAACTGGACGCTCTCGAACGCCGACGACGCGGCCGACGGACTCGCCGACGGCACCTACGACGCGATCGTGACGATCCCGTCGAACTTCTCGGCTGCCGCGACCTCCACGCAGCCCGGTGAGACGCCCGAGCAGGCGACGATCCAGGTGCAGACCCCGCCCGACTCGCTCGTGGTCGACGACGCCATCACGGCGCAGGTGACGCAGGCGGCGGCGAGCCTCATGGGCCAGCAGCTGTCGCAGGTCTACCTCGAGAACGTCTTCCTCGGCTTCACGACGCTCGGCGACAAGCTGGGCGACGCGGCGACGGGCGCTCAGCAGCTCGCCGACGGCGCGCATCAGGCCGCCGACGGGGCTGCGCAGCTGCCGGGTGGGGCGACGCAGCTCGCGGACGGCGCCGGGTCGCTCTCGACGGGTGCGACGTCGCTCGCGGGCGGCCTCGACCAGATCGCGGCGGGGATCGGCGGAGCCGCGGGCGGCGCCACCGACCTCGCGAACGGGCTCGATCAGGCAGCGGCCGGCGTGCAGAACCAGCAGCTGAAGGATGCCGCGAACGCCTCGGCGTCATATGCCAAGACCGCGGCGGACCAGACCGCGGCGCTGGCGCTGACGCTGGGCAATCCGGATGAGAGCAAACCCGGACTCGCGCAGCAGCTCGGCGCCTTGGCCCAGCAGTGCCTCGCGTCCGGTGCCAACCCGGCGTACTGCCAACAGCTCGGCGGGGTCTCCGCCGCCCTCGGCACCGCGGCGCAGGCGGCCGGCGATGCGGCGACGAGCGCCGGCTACGCGAGCGGCTACGCCGCCCCGACCGCCTCGGGGATCACCAGCCTGATGGACCAGACGAGCGCCGGTGTCTCCAGCGCGGCGGACGGCGCCCGCGGCCTCGCCGACGGTCTCGGCAAGCTGCAGTCGGGCACGGTCCAGTCGGCCGATGGTGCCCGCCAGCTCGCCTCCGGTGCCTCGCAGCTGTCGGACGGTGGCAGCCAGCTCGCCACGGGCTCGCAGAGCCTCGCAGACGGCGTGGCGCAGCTCGCGACGGGCACCGACTCGCTCGCCGACGGCCTGACGACGGCCGTCGAGCAGATTCCGACCTACTCCGATTCGGAGGCGTCGAGCCTCGCCGATGTCGTGGCGGACCCTGTCGCGGCGAAGGGCAACGGCACGAGCCTGTTCGGGGCATCCGCGATCCCGCTCCTCGCCACCGCGGCGCTCTGGTTCGGGGGCCTCGCCACCTTCGTCGCACTGCAGGCGGTCACCCGGCGCACTCTCGCGTCCCGACGGCCGTCGGCCGTGCTCGCGCTGCGCGCACTGCTCCCGGCCGCCGCGCTCGGCGCCCTGCAGGGCCTGCTCGTCGCGGGGGTCGTGCAGCTCGCGGCCTCGTACGGCTGGGCCGAGTGGTCGGTGTTCGCCGCCCTCTGCATCGCGGCGGGTGTCGCCTTCGCGGCCGTCAACCAGGCGCTCGTGGCCGTCTTCGGGGGCGCGGGGCGCTGGATCGCCGCGCTCATCGGCGCCCTCGCCGTCGCGACCGGAATCGTCTCGACCGTTCCCCCGGTGATCGCCTCGATCGCCTCGCTCCTTCCCACGGCGCCCGCCTACAACGCGATGGTCTCGGCCCTCACCTCCACGTCCGGGGTGACCGCCGCACTCGTCGGGCTGATCGTGTGGGCGCTCCTCGCGTTCGTCGCGACGGTCCTCGCGGTGGCGCGGCGCCGGACGGTCTCGGCGCGGGCGCTGGTCGAGGCATCCGTCGCCACCGCCTGAGCAGGAAAAGGCCCGCTCATCCGTCGCCGCACGGGGCGAGGGGCAATGCGTCGCACCCGGGACGGATGAGCGGGCGGCCGCCCGTCGGCGGCCCGGCCGTCGGGTTCGGCCAAGCGCCATCCGTCAGCGGTCGTCGTTGACGATCGTCACGACACCCCCGGACCGCTGCAGATTCACGGCCGGGTTCGGCTGGAGCCGCACGACGAACGATTCGTCGGGCTCGATGACCGCGTCGCCCTTGATCGTGAAGGTGATCGTCGCGGTGGTCTGTCCGGGTGCAAAGGTGACGGTCATGACGGTCGGGGCGGTGTAGTCGCTGCCAGCGGTCGCCGACGCTCCGGTGAGGGCGCCCTCGATGACGTAGCTGAGAGTCAGCGATCCCTCCGACGACGAGCGGGTCACGGTGAGCGACACGGTCTTCGTCGTGCCTGCGGCGCCCTCGGTGACCGAGGCATCCGTGATCGAGACGGTCGGGGCGGGTGGCGGCGCGCCGGCATACTTCGCCTCGTCGGTCTTCAGCCGATAGTCGGCGACCGAGACGACCGTGCCGGTCCCCAGGCCGAAGACGCCCTGTCTGCCGTCGGCCAGCTGCGAGTTGTAGATGACGGATGCCAGCACCGAGCCGTTCAGCGTCACCGTGACGACCGTCGCCTTGAGGACGATGTTGAGCACGTAGTCGGTGCCCGCCACGAGGGTGCGCGCGATGGCCAGGTCGATGATGCGGCTGTTGCCGGAGACGTGCCCCACGATGACCCGCTGGCCGGCGACATCCAGGGCGACGAACTTGTGGTCCTTCGCCGAGTACCAGTCGAACACGAAGCCCGTCGTTCCCATCGCCCGGAAGGTCGACTCGAGCTCGACGTAGGCCATGGGATCGAACTGCGGCACGGAGCCCGCGGGGGTTGCGTTGGGAGAGCCGAAGCCGATGAGCGTGGCCCCCATGCCGTTCGCGGCGGTGACCTCGAGACGCCCGGTGCGCGTCACGGTGGAGGTTCCCGACTGGTCGGCGGTGATCGCGGTACCGCTGCCCTCGAAGTAGTCGACGCGGTCGATGGTGATGGCCGGTGAGATCACGGTGAGCGTGATGTTGTCGAAGAGGCCGTGCGCCTGGTCCGATCCGAAGCCCACCATGCCGCGGTTGAGCGCCACCTGCTCGCCGCCGAGCGTCCGGGGGGCGAAGGTATAGGTCAGGGCGTTCTTTCCGTCGATGGTCACCGTCACGACGAGGCCGTTGACGACCACATTGAGGTTGTAGAAGGTCCCGGCCTTGATGCCGCCGGGAACGCTGCCCTGCGCCAGTGCGGCCCAGCCCCAGCTCGCGCGGTAGCCGATCACGACCTTGTTGGTCGACTGGTCGATCCCGGCGAACTTGAAGTCCATCGGGCCGAAGTAGTCGAAGATCACGTAGGCGTTGGCCTTCCAGCCCGACGTCGGCTTGTCCATCGAGATCTTCGCCGCAAGCTCGTAGTAGACGGTCTGGTACGCATCGCTGTGCCACACCGCGACCGCGTCGCCGGTGTTGCTGGCCGCCGCGACCTGGAGCATGCCCTGCGAGACCGTGAAGACACCCGAGTCCGCGAGGAAGCCGCCGTTGGTCCCGTCGTTGAAGTCCACGCCGCGAAGCGTGTCGCGCCGGCCGCCCGGGATGTTCCCGGCCTGCGGGTCGGTCGGGCCGCCGGTCTGCGTCTGCCAGTAGCCGTGGTCGGACTGGCGGATGAGGCCGAGCTCGCCGAAGGGCTCGCCGTTGCGGGCGGGGTCGCTGCCCTCGTCGCTCGCTCGGGTGAGGTCGACGCCCTGGCTGCGGCTGAGCGCGTACAGGAACTCGGGCAGCTGGGGCTCGTTCTGGCGGCTGACCGTCGCGATACCGAAGGGCGCGAACGGCACGATGTAGCTGTTGAACTCGCCCACCCAGTCGATGAGGCGGTCGCCGCCGGTGTTGCCGATCAGGATGTCGAGGCCCGCGCCGCCGTACACGCGGTCCTGGAAGCTCGAGTTGACGCCGTCGGGCACGTCGTTGAGCCAGGTGTCGCCCGCGAGGGTGCACGTTCCATTGGGCTGGGCGGTGATGCACCCCGAGTGCAGGTTGTCATCGGCGTTCTGGAGGTCGTTGCCCCAGCCGCCCCACAGCGTGTCCTGACCGGTGCCGCCGACGAGCCAGTCGTTGCCGAGGTCGCCGAAGATCACGTCGTTGCCGTCGGAGGCCTGGGTCGTGGTGGTCGCCGTGCAGTTGCCCTGGTTGTCCACGGCGATGCACGCCGTCACGTAGTTGCCCTTCAGGTCCTCGTTGTTGAGGAAGAACTGGTTCGGGAACTGGGCGATGTTCGAGCTGCCCGTGCAGGTGTGTCCGCTCGGCGACCACGAGGTGCAGCCCCAGGTCTTGCCGGAGGCATCGAAGCGGATCTCGCGGCGCGGGTCGTACTCGTCGTACAGGAGGAACTCGCCGAGCCGCGTCTCGTTGTGGTGGTTCGCGTGCCACGGGTTGGTGTCGGCGCCGAAGTGGAGCACGTCGCCGGGGTTCCACGGGTGGGCGAAGTCGATGTACTCGAGCCCGATCGGGTTTCCGGCGGCGTCGAAGTGCTGCGCGAACCCGCCGCCTGTGTAGTCGGCCTGGCCGGCGCCGATCGCCTCGCCGCCGCTGATCGCGTCGTCGCCTGCGCCGCCGTGGATCCAGTCGCTGCCGAGGCCGCCGAAAATGATGTCGTCGGAGTTGTTGGCGTCGTACAGCGGCTGGTTCACGACTTTGTTGAGGCCGGCATTCACGTCGGGGCCGAGGTTGTAGACCGTGAGATCGACCGACTTCAGCAGCGCGCCACCCACGTTGATGGTCGCTGTCTGCACCTGGCCGGGCGTGTAGATGAACTCGTTGAGGACGTTGCCCTGGCTGGTCTTCGTGTCGGGATCGGTCGGCAGGAGCGCCAGGATGCCGAACAGCCGCTCGCTGTAGCACGCGTTGCCGGAGTCGGCCGTGCTGTTGTTGCCCGTGCAGGCCACCCCAGCGGCCGTCACACCCGTCGAGCTGTTGCGGCTCGTGAAGATGCGGCCGTCGTCGCCGAGGATGCCGTCGTCGCCGGTGCCGCCGGAGATCCAGTCGTTGCCCCAGCCGCCGATGATGTCGTCGTTCTGGGCGTCGCCGTAGATGACGTCGTGGTCGGCTCCGCCGTACACGGTGTCGTCGCCGGTCTCGCCGTGCACCTCGTCGCGGCCGCCCGTCTGCCACGGCGTCGTGCCGCCGAGGAACGACGTGTTGCGCCACGCACCCGTGTCGGTGTTGAGGACGAACGAGCAGATCGGCTGCGTGGGCGAGCCGTTGCAGTCGGCGCCCGGGCCGCCCAGGCCGAAGTTCTGCGGCAGGTAGTCGGGGCCGCCCACCGTGTAGTCGAGGAGCGTGACGCCGCGGACGATGAGGCGCTGGGTTCCCGGCGTCCCGTACGTGTCGTACACGAAGGTGACATAGGGGGTGCTGTTCGCGACCGGGGCGACGCCGACCTGGCCCGCGACGGCCGTGCCGCCGTCGATGTGGTTGATCCCGACGATCCGGATGATGCGGCCGTTGTCGCCGACGATGGTGTCCGCGTCGCGGGCGTCGAGGTCGGCGGTGACCGTCGACGTCAGTGCCGTCTGACCGGTGACCGTGCCGACGGTGGCCGAGCCGTCCGTTCCGAAGCTCTGGTCGTTGATGCCCGCACGCTGGCCCGAGCCGCCGAAGATGATGTCGGCGCCGCGGTCGTGGCCCGGCTGGTAGTTGTAGGCCGGGTTGACGAGTCCGTCGGGACGCTGGTCGACACTCACGAGGCTGAAGAAGTCGCTCGAGCCGCCGACGATGTCGTCCTGGCCGAGGCCGCCGAAGATGACGTCGTTGCCCGCGTTGCCCTCGAGGTAGTCCTGGCCGTCGGTCGGGAGCTCGGTCGCGGGCACGATCACGAGGAGGCCGGTGTAGTCGCAGGTCATCGCTCCGACGGCACCGGTGCAGCCGGCGGGTGTGCGGGAGGCGCCGACGTGGAACGTGGCCGTCGTGGGGTTGATGGTCGTCGTCGTCGGGAACGTCGGGTGCTGGTCGATCCAGCGGGCGTACGCGCGGTCGATGTCGCCATCGCCCTGGATCACGTCGTCGCCCAGCTGGCCGAAGACGAGGTCGTTCGCCTGACCGCCGGCGAGGTAGTCGTTGCCCCACGTGCCGGCCCACTTCGTGCCGGTGTCGGATGCGAGGTCGTGATACAGGTTCACGACGTCGTACTCGGCCCACCACGGTGCGCCGTCGGGGTCGCGGAACGGCTGTGCGACACCGTCGACGAGAAGGACGCCCGAGTTGTTCTCGGTCGGGACCGGCGCGCCGTTGCAGAGGTTCGCGAGGTTCGCGGCTCCCTGAGTCATGTCGCTGCGGCTGTAGAGGAGCGTTCCGCAGAGCGCCTGGAAGCGGCCGTTCGTCCAGTCGCCCGGAGTGCGGCTGAACCACACCGAGTCGCCGAAGACGATGTCGTCGGCCTCATCGCCGTCGGCCATGTCGTTGCCGGCTCCGCCGATGAGCACATCGCGACCCAGGCCGCCGAAGATGACGTCGTCGCCGCCCTTGTCGAGGTTGACGCTGCGGATCGCGATGATCGTCGAGAGCGCAGTCGTCTGGATCTTCTGCAGGCGGGTGTCGGGCTCGTTCGGGTCGGCGACGTTCTGGTCGATGGCGCCGTGGTCGCCGAAGACGATGTCGTCGTAGGCGGTGTCGGGCGCGGCACCTGCGTTGACCGTGAAGGCGCCGAGTCCGAGGCCCTGCGCACCCTCGCCGTAGAGCAGGTCGGAGCCGGCCACGAGCAGGTCGTCGACGATGCCCGGGATGCCGCCGGCCACGGGGATGATCGTGGTGCCGTTCGAGATGACGCCGGCGCCGGTGACCGACGGGCGCGGGCTGCGGTTGGTCGTGGCGATGTCGAGGGCGCGCGTCAGGATGTCGACGTTGACGCCCGAGTCGCCGTAGATCGCGTCGACGCCGCGCTGGCCGCGGATCTCGTCGTCGCCCGAACCGCCGGCGAGGTGATCGCCCGCCTGGCTTCCGATGAGAAGGTCGTCGCCGAGTCCGCCGTAGGCCGTGATGCCGACCGTGGGCAGGCTGCCCGGCGCGAGCTCGGCGAACAGGCCCGAGGCATCGATGATGTCGTTGCCGCTGTAGTCGTAGGGGTTCGCCAGGCCGAAGACCCACTCGTCGTCCTCGTTCTCGGCATCCGGGATGTGCGTGAACGGATCGAACGGCTTCGGGCCGAACTCCATGCCGAGGTTGTCGCCCGGGTGGCCGGAGTACCAGATGCCGTCCTGCGACGTGTCGCCGTAGACGACGAGCGGCGAGTTCGGGCCGGCCGTGTGGGACTGGTCGCACGTCACCGGGTCGTTGACGAGACCGTCGGTGTCCGCGGCGATCTTGAAGAGGAGACCGGATGCCGCGCGGTTGCACACCGTGATGATGTCGCCGCCGATCATGATGCCGCTGGACTGGCGGAACTCGTCCCAGGCGGTGAGGGTCAGCGTGACGGCATCCCAGACCGCGACGCCTGCCGCGTTCAGGTGCATGCTCGGCGCCCACGCGGTGTTCGCGAAGAAGATCTCGTTGCCGGTCTGCGAGAAGCCGGAGATCGTGAAGGATCCCGCGAACCCGCTCACGTGCACCTGCATGCCGACCTTGTAGCCCGCCGCCTTCCAGCTGCCGCCATCCGTGCGGACGATGCTCGACGTCTTGACGTAGACGGGGGTCGTGACCTCGACCTTGACCGGCTGCGCGACACGCACGTCGGTGAGGAGGTTGGAGCCGGCCGGGAGGGCGACGGGCGCGGGAGTCCACTGCAGGTCGGGCCCGCTGAGGATCATCACGGAGCCCTTGCCGCAGCCGGGGAACGAGTCGGCGTACGGGCACGGGGCGTCCTCGAAGCCGAGGATCGTGCGCGTGAAGTTCTCGCCGACGAGCTGGACGTGCTGGTACGCGTGCAGGTACGGGTCGCCCGCGTAGTATCCGCTGCCCGGGAGGAGGCCGTTGAAGGCCCAGTTGAGTCCGTCACGGCGGGTGAGCTTGATGCCTCCGCCGGCGGTCGCGGTGCGGTCCATCTGGAAGACGGTCTGGATCGGCGCGTTGCCGCCGCCGTGGACCGTGGTCAGGCCGCCGTGCGGTCCGGGGACGAAGACCGACGGCGTTCCGGTGACGGATGCCGCGATCTTGTCGCCGCGCTGCAGGGTGAGGGTCCTGCCGTCGGCCGAGATCCCCATGAGGCGCCACTTGCCGCTGAGCCCGTCGATCATGACCAGCTGACCGACGACGAACCCGTCTGCCGCCCAGCTGCCGGTCGCGCGGGTGACGGTGCCTCCATCGGTTCCGATGGGCGTGATCGTGATCGTGCCGGTCGGGTTGCCGGCCGCGACGCCGCCCTTGACGACGATGTCGGCCGCGGTGATCGTGCGCTGCGCCGTTCCGGTCACGGGCGAACCTGAGACGAGCACGAGGTACACGATCGTGTTCTCCGTCGTGTCTTCAGGGTGGTCGTCGCCGAAGCCGACGATCTTGTACGTCGCACCCCCGGTCACCGTGATCGTCTGGCCGACGAGGAAGCCCTGCGCCTTCCAGTCGAACGGCGTCGGGCGGGTGAGCCGGTGCGTCGAGCCGAAGGGCCCGGCTGCGGCGGTGAGCGTGACGGTGCCGACGAGCTTGACCGGCACATCGGGCTGCAGCGTGCCCTGGATGTCGAGGCGGTCGTTGCCGGAGCCGAGGAAGAGGTTGACGACCTCGATGGTGCTCACGGCGCTGTCGGCCTGGTACTGGCCGTCGACGAACGAGATGGATCCGAAGCTGATGCCGCCGGGGAAGATCTGCGGCTCGCCGAACGTCTCGTTCTGCGTCCCGCCGTAGGAGGCGCCGAAGTCGAGGTCCTTGGCCATGCCCAGACCGCGGATGGTCGTCGACGTCATGACGCCCCAGTTGTTCGCCACACTCCCGTCGCCGTAGATGTTCAGGATGTCGATCTGCTTCGACTCGGGCGCCTGCGCGGCGATGCCGAAGAGCGGTCCGTCCTGCTCGCCCGGAAGCTTCAGCCCCAGCTCGAGCGACCGGTCGGTTCCCGTCACGCCGCCCTCGACGGCCAGCGGGCCGCGCAGGCGGGTGAGCAGGTGCTGCGAGGCCGGGAACGTCTTGACGCCCTGGCGGACGATCGGCTGGTAGTAGCCCAGATCCGCCCGCAGCTCGACGAGCTGGTCGGTCATCCAGTTGCCGGTCGTGAAGGTCGCCTGGGCCGCGATGCGCGTCACGGTGAAGCTCGAGCCCACGAGGGTCGCGAAGTCGTCGTACGACACCGGGCGGAACTCGAGCTGCTCGTCGTGCGTCGCGTTCGTGCCGCGGATGTTCTGGATCTTCGCGCGGACGCAGTGTCCGAAGCCGTCGCAGACCTCGACCCACTGGCCCTCGAGGAAGCCGTCGGCGAGCCAGCCGCCACCCGGCCGCGTGAGGCGGTAGTGACTCAGGAGGTCGTCGCCGGTGGCTGCGGCGATGCTCGCGCCCGCGCCGCTCCACAGGCCCTGACGCGTCAGGACGTTGATCGAGGTGCCGGTGACGGCCGAGCCGGAGCAGGCGAGCGGCGTGGAGACGGTGAAGCTCTTTCCGTCGAGCGCGATGCTCTGCACCGTGTAGGTGCCCGTGCACGCGGCGAACTGGATGCGCTGGCCGATCGCGAGACCGTCGTCGAGGAAGCTGCCCGTGTCGCTGCCGTTCGCGCGCGTGATGGTGCTTCCGCTGAAGAGCAGGTTGCCCAGGAAGACGCGGGACGGGATGTCGCCGCCGATCTTGACGTACTGGCTCGGGGTGACGGCGACTCCGCCGATGGACACGACGTCGACGAGCCCGTCCGGCGTGATGACGACGTGCACGTCGCCCGTCGGAGTGGTCGTCAGGCGGATGGTGTAGCCGTCGGTGAGGCCGGGCGTGGTGCACGCCGTGTTGCCGCACTTCACGACGACGGTGTCGGTGCCGGTCGGGATCGTGACGACCTGGGCCGTCTCGTCGTCGTACACGAGCACGTCGGCGCGCTGGTCGCCCGAGCGGAGGTTCGGGAACTTGTAGGCGGTCGTGATCGTGCCGGCCTGCCCGAACGAGATGACGGCGGTCGTCGGGTCGCCCGGGTCCGGGTTGTTGCGCGCCTGCACCGTGAGGCGCACCGGGGTGTTCCAGTTGGAGTGGTCGAACGTCAGCTCGTAGTGCGTGCCGCCGTCGGCGTCGTGGACGAGCGTCCAGCGGCTGCCGAGTCCCGGGTCCTTGATCTGCAGGAGACGCTGCGAGTCGGCATCCATCGAGATCTTGACCGTCACCACGAGGCCGCAGGCGGGGTTCGCCACCGGGCACGGGTCCTTCGCGAGCTGCACGAGCAGGTCGTCGGTGCGCTGCGTGGTCGAGGAGCCCTCGATGACGACGCCGCGGTCGTCGAGGGTCGTCGTGCCGGGCTCGACGTGCGTCACATAGACGCCCGGGGTGTCGTTGTCGTAGACCTTGACGTTCACCTGCCGCACGAGTGCGCCGTTGAACGAGGCATCCTGCGAGATGACGGAGTGCTGCACCACGACGTTGCGGTCGCCCTCGGAGCGCTCGTCGTCGACGGCGCGGACGTACACCCGTTGCGGCGAGTTCCAGTTGCCGTCGGTGAAGGTGAGGACGACGGCGCGCCCGGCCGCGTCGACGACGACCCCGTTGCGGATGTAGTGGCGCTGGAACTGCGCGATCGTCGAGCACTCCCCGGCGACGACGGGGCCGGTGGCGACGCAGAGCCAGATGGTGTCGCCGAGACCGTCGGTCAGGCCGAATCCGGTCGGGTTGTGCAGCGCGCCGCTCGCCTCTTCGGACGGCGAGGGGGCGGCCGAGACCGTGACGTAGACGTTCGACGTCGGCTTGTGGCTGAGCTCGACCGTGTAGAAGGCGGTCTCCTTGATCGGCCCGGTCGTCGTGCCCTCGCGGACGCTCGTCGTCGTGCCCTGCTCCTTGATGACCACGACCCCCTGGTCCGGCGTGGCCAGGTTGTAGGGCACGCCGTCGACGACCGTGCCGTTGTAGCGCGGGTCGTCGGAGAGCACGATGTGGTCGACCGCACCCGAGATGCCCTCGAGCTCGCGCGTGACGATGTCGGACGTGACGTCGCCGGCGACCGAGATCTGATCCGAGCCGAGGCCGCCGATCACGCGGTATGCGACGCCGTACGCGGTGGAGAGGACGAAGAACTGGTCGTCGCCTTCGAGCCCGTCGACCTCGAGGATCTCGATCGTCGTGTACTTGACGTTGAGTCCGGCGCCGTAGATCGCCTTGTCGGTGATGACGAAGTCGTCGGCGAACTCGGTGCCGAGCACGACCATCTTGTCGAAACCCGTGCCGCCGTCGACGTTGACCGGTGCGTTGACGTTGTACTGCACTTCGTCTTCGCCGCCACCGGCACGGATGTCGAGCGGACGGCTCGTCGAGAAGCCGAGGCCGATCACCGGCACCGCCACGCCGTTCGCGTCGAGCGGGATGACGTCATCGAGCCACATCGTGTTGTCGAGGTCGACGTTGCTGCCCGGGAGGTGGTTGAAGGTGATGTGCGCGTCGGCGTTGTTGCAGACGCCGTCGCCGTTCCGGTCGTACCGCGTGTAGCCCGAGATGCCCTGATACGTCCCGATGACGCAGGAGCCGAACGGCGTGGTCGTCGGGAAGACCCCGCCGGCTGGGCGGAAGTCGACGTCGGTCAGGCCGCAGCCGGCGACGCTGTCCGCGTTCGTGTCGCAGACCGCCGCGACGGCGAAGGCCCGGACGATGAACAGGTCGTTGTCGTCGTCGCCGTTGAGCTGGACCTCGGCCTGGTTGGAGTAGACGACGAACTTGTCGTTGCCGGTGCCGCCGGTGGCCAGCAGCGGCGCGTGGGTGCCCGGGCTCAGCCAGCCGCGGGTCGTGGGAACGAGGGCCGGGAACGTGTCGGCGGAGAGCAGAGCGCCTCCGTCGGGTGCGGGCTGGCTGTCTCGCTGCGTGCCGAAGATCTGGCCGATCTGGAAGGTGTCGTTGCCGGCGCCGCCGTCGAGGGTGATGGACGCCTGCGTGTCGTCGACGTAGAAGGCGTCGTTCCCGCCCAGGCCGAAGACGGTGATCCGTCCGTTCAGCGCGCGGTCGTAGTTGATGCGCTGCACGAGTGGGCTCGGCTCGTTGCCCTGCGTGCGGTCGCGGTAGCTGCCGATGCCGCCGTCGGCGCTGTTGCTGCCCGCGAGGAGGGCGATGAAGGCCGGGTGGTCCGCCTGCTCCGTCGGCGAGCCGCACGTCGCCGGGACGCCCGAGATCGTGAACGGCGACTCGTTGTCGATGCAGGTCAGCGCCCGCAGCAGCCAGATGTCATCCGCTCCGCCGTTGGCACCGTTGAACGCCGCGGCGGCGTTGTCGTAGCCGTAGATGTCGAGCTCGTCGACGCCCTGGTTCGCCAGGCCCGTGTCGAGGACGTTGATGACGTAGTTGCGGATGTTCCCGTGGCTGCCGTTGGTGTAGATCGAGTAGTGGTCGGTCTCGCCCTGGCCGTCGAGCGTGAGGGTGTGCCCGGCGCCGATGCCCGTCTGGAGGCCGGTCGGGCTCGTCACGACGTTCATCGACTGGAGGTACCAGACCGTGAACTCGTCCTCTCCGTCGTCCGTCGTCGAGGTGAGCGTCGCGTTGCCGTGGACTGTCGTCTTGGCGCCGAAGAAGATGTATCCGTCGTCGCCCCACTGCTCTTTGTTGAGCGCCGGGTTCGCCGTCTGCGCGAGGTCGAGGCCCTTCTTGTCGCCGAGCTGGAAGACGTCGACGTCGCTGCCGCCCCAGATGTTGACCTGGCGGGTCGGCACGGGGTTGGCGGTCGACGGCGCGCACGTCCCCATCGGGAAGCCGGTGGAGGCTCCCAGCGCCACGACGCAGTCGGCGATGATGCGGCCGCGCAGGATCATCGACGTGCCGAACTCACCGGCGCCGCCGCCGGTGTCGGCGTTGCCGTAGTCGCCGCGGATGTCGATCGACAGATCGGCCAGGATCTGCGTGAACGGGTGCAGCGTGACATCGTCGCCGATCCACAGCTCGACGAGTCCCTGCTCGGCGAAGATCGTGCCGTTGTCGATCACCCGCGGCGCATCGGCGTCGTCGCCGGGTGCGGTGCTGCCGTCCTCTGCGAAGCGTGCCGTGCCGTGGAGGACCAGGTAGAAGTCCTCGTCGGTCTGAGCCGACTCGCGGACGTTGAGGTAGATGTCGCCGGCCGTCGCGTGGGCGAGGAGGAGTCGGAGGTACTCGTCGAACTCGGAGTAGAAGATGCCGTTGGATGCCTCGAGCGCGACGTCGTCGGCGATGACCTCGAGTCCCGGGTCACGTGTGCCGTCGGCCGCGTCGGCGCAGTTGACGCGCAGGCATGCGAACGGCGAGCCGACGAGGGAGTCGACGTCGAGGAAGCTGGTGCGCGTGCCGATGCTGCCGCCGTGCGCATCCATGTCGACGGCCTGCCCGATGACGTTCACGAGCGAGTCGTTGACGTCCTCGAGGATGCTGCCTGCCCGTGTGCGCAGCGAGACGTTGCCCGTCGTCAGCGAGGCATCGCCGGCCGTGTGCACGAGGTGGATCCACAGATCGCCCGCGACCTGGTCGAGGTAGATGCCGAGCGTCTTGTCGTCGTCGGCGGCCGTGTCGATCGCGTTGAGCACGCCGAGGGGCCCGCCGACGGCGTTCACCTGGATCTCGAGGAAGTTCGTCGGAAGTCCGATGCCGCCGATCCCCGAGACGCTGCCCGCCTGGCCGAGGCCGTTGTCTCCGGCGACGAGGGTGATGTTCCGGCCCGTCACGTCGATGCTGTTGGGCGTGCCCGGCGCGCAGTCGAGGTCGTACGCGTCGACACAGGTGCGGTCGTCGTCGGTGTCGATGACGCCCGCGTCGAGCTCGGCATCCAGGATCCGCGCCGGCGAGCGGAGCGTGACGTCCGCTGCGATCGTCGCCGAAGCGCACGCCGTTGCGACCGCTCCCGTGCAGAGGCCCGTCGCGTGGATGTGCCCGACCCGCAGATCGCCCTTGCTGCTCTGCTCGACGACGGTGATGCTGCCGTTGGTCAGCACGTCGATCTTGCCCGAGCCGTCGGTGAGCCCGCGGCTCGCGGATGTCTCGTCGTCCGTCCACGTGGAGTCGACGTCCGTGTAGGCGAGCACCGTGATCTCGGTGGCGCTGGACGGGTGCTGGATCGAGATGTTGTGGCCCGCGCGGATGTCGCTGAACTCGTAGTCGGCCTTGCGGGGGCTGAGCACCGTGCCTAGGGCCACCAGGACGACACGGCCGCCGATGATGACCGGCGCGTCCACTCCCCCGGTGCACCCGGCGCCGTCGGGGCGGAAGTAGCAGGTGGTCGGGACCGATTCGAGAACCGGGCCGCCGGGCAGGTTGTTCGGCGTGAAGATCTGGACGTTCACGTCACCGACGACCGCGGGGTCGCTGCCCTCGGCGCTGTCACGGAGGATCACGACGGCGTCGTGGCCGGCCTTGATCGACTCGATGACGGGGTGGAGGGGCGCGTTGCTCGGAGTGAGCGAATCGCGGCGGAGGGTCGTGACGTCGAGGAAGACGTCGTTCCCGGCCTCGGCATCCAGGTGGATGAGCTTGAGGGTCGCCGGCACTCCCTGCTCCCCGCTGTGCGTGATCTGCAGCAGGACGAGCGTGATGGGCTGGGCGACGGTGCCGATGGAGCCGAGCTCGGAGTCGAGCGTGACGCGGTTCGCGGTGAAGGTCTCGCCGCCGGCGTCGCTGCCGCGGAGGATGGAGCCGCGGTCGTTGGTGATGGTCAGGGATCCGAGGGGGTTGTAGATGTCGCCGTCGATGGTGACGTCGTAGCCGGTCGTCGCGGAACCGCGAAGGCTCTCGATGACGACGTCGGTCGCGGGGAAGATGTGCTCGATCTTCCAGAACCACTGGGTCGACGGGGGCGCGTGCGGTCCGTTGTCGACCGAGACGTTGATGATCGCCTCGGGCGTCACCGAGAGGTCGGCGTTGACCGTGTTGATCGACATGCTCGGGATGCCGCCGGTGCCCTTCAGGTAGACGGCCTTGTCGGACGAGTTGATGATGCGTACCGAGTTCCACGTCTCCTGCATGTAGAAGATGCCGAGCGCGCCGTGGATGAGACCGTTGCACAGGCCCGTGCAGCTGTCGGGGTGGTTCGCCTCGAAGAGCGCTTCCGGCTTCTCGTCGTAGAGGATCGGGTCGATCCAGATCGTGCCGGAGCCGATGACGTCGCCGACGTTGAGCGCCGGTCCGAACATCGACTCGCGCACCGTGACGTTGTCGGTCTTGGCGACGATGCGCCCGCTCGCGTCGACGATCAGGACGGGGTTGGGCTCGCCGAGCAGGTAGACCGTCGACTCCCACAGGATGTCGCGGCCGGGCTCGTAGACCAGGTCGGCGTCGGCGCTGCCGAAGTCGAAGAGGCCCCCCGAGCGGTGCGCGTGCACGTAGAGCTTCGTGTAGTACTGCAGAGCGGCGACGTGGAGGTCGGCGGTGCGGACGACCGACTCGTCGGCGCCGACGACCGAGGAGCTCGACTGCACCGTGACCTTCGCGCGGGCGTCGGTGTCGCCGCCGCCGCAGCCGCAGTTCGAGT
Source organism: Microbacterium sp. 4R-513 (assembly GCF_011046485.1). Taxonomy (NCBI): domain Bacteria; kingdom Bacillati; phylum Actinomycetota; class Actinomycetes; order Micrococcales; family Microbacteriaceae; genus Microbacterium; species Microbacterium sp. 4R-513. The sequence goes on along the minus strand of NZ_CP049256.1, from coordinate 2,243,896 downwards.
TCGCGTCGGCCTGCAGGTTGAGGCTCTCGTTCGCCGCGCGGAGGAAGACTCCGGCGCCCTCGACGGTCGAGCCGGTCTGGATCTCGACCTTGCTCTGCCCTGCGAAGCGGACGTACGCGCCGGCGTCGGAGTCGGCACCGAGGGCGTAGGCGTCGGAGTCGGAGCGGGCGATGCCCCGCACGTCGACGGCCGTGTCGACGATCTGGCCGTTGAGGTCGTTGACGGCGTATGACCGTCCGAAGGCCGCGGAAAGCTGGATGCGGCCGCCGGTCACGATGCTGCCCGTGCCGAGGAGTGTCGTGGTGACCTTGGCGCTGTGGTCGTGCCCGATCTGCACGCCCTGGTTCTCGTCGTCGTTGGCGTCGGCGTTGGTTCCCAGGCCACCGGAGCCCGACGAGGCGCGGGCCGTCGCGTCGGCGCCCGCCGCGGCATCCACCAGCACCGTGCGGTTCGCCGACAGGTCGCCGCCGATCTCGGTCGAGACGTCGAAGCCGATCTCGAGGTCGACGTCCGTGTCGGCGCCCGAGATGAGACCGCCGGTGCGGTTCACGGCCTCGCCGTTGGCGGTTGCGAACCCGAAGGCCGTCACCGCGATGTCGCTCGACGAGAAGATGCTCGCGCCGTCGTCGACCTTCGTGTGGACCGTGTCGACGACGTCGGCGTTCGCGTTCGAGGCCCCGAACCCGAGGAACCCGCCGCCCTTGCCCACCGAGCTCACAGCAGCGTTGGCGTAGTTGGTGCCGCCGATCTTGACCGAGCCGCCGCGGATGGTGCCCGAGAACACCTCGGTCGTGACGGTCGGCCGGACGTCCACCTCGGAGTAGACGTCGCTGAAGCGGAAGAGGCCGCCGCCGATGCCGGTCGAAGTCGCGCTCACCACGCCGTTGGCGCCGCCGGCGAGGTCCGCGAGCAGGGCTCCGGGTCCGCCGACGCCGATGAGGACGTGCGGCGTGCCGGTGAGCGAGCCGGTGAGGTCGACGTACAGCTGCTGCGTTCCCGTGCCGTTCGAGATCGTCGCGATGCCCTCGTTCACAAGGCGGTGGGGGCCGGACTTGCTCACGAGGCCCGTCTGCGTCACGCCGTTCGCGTCGCGCAGCTCGAACTGCGTGCCGTTGAGGACGTGGATGAAGTACATGTTGCCTTCGACGAGCCCGATCGACTCGTAGCCGACGCGGCGCAGGCTGTGGTCGGCCTTGAGGCCCGCCGCCGTCGTGTCGGGTGCGAGGCCGATGATCTGCACGTTCGTGCTGCAGGGCGTGTTGTCGTCGGTGTGGTTCGAGCTGCCGGGGGTGGGGTCGTAGGTGCCGTAGCCCGCGTGGCAGGCGGAGTCGGCGAGGCGGATCGTGTGCGCGCCCGACGGGAACCCGGCCACGTTGATCGACGGGTCGACGATCCAGACGTGCTGGCCGTTGAAGAGACCGGCGATCGCCGAGCCGTTGGCGACGCTGTAGATCCACTCGGTGCCGCCGATCGAGCCGTGGCTCGGTGCGTAGATCGTGTTCCACGAGGCGTTGTGGGTGATCGCGCCGTTCGTCTGGTCGAGCACGCCGGCGCCGTCGGTGTGCACGTCGACGAGGCTCGACTTGAAGTCGATGGTGGCCGGTGCGTGGTAGACGACCGCGGCGCCGTCGAGGCCGGCGGTGCTGCCGACGGTGAAGACGCTGCCGCCTGTGATCGTGGGGTTCGGGAGCGAGACGACGGTGGTGCCGGCCTGCGTGAGCTGCGTCGTCGAGAGGCGCAGGTCGAACTCGTCCACGGCGTAGACGTAGTAGGCGTTCCCGCAAGTGAGGCCCGCGATCGGCAGCGTCCCGAGTGCCGTGCCGCCGTTGCAGTTGTAGACGACGCGGTCGCCGGTGCGCAGGTTGTGGCCGCCGGGGAAGTGGAGGGTGGCGGTGGATGCCTGGACGATTCCCGCAGCGTTGAACTCCACGCCGAGCCGCAGGGTGTTGCTGTCGACCCGGATGACTCCGTAGGTGCGTCCGTCGCCGAGGCCGCCGATCGAGTTCGGGTTCGGGATCGTGCCGTTCTGCACGTCCTCGTCGTCCGAGGCGGGAGCGCTGTAGGTGACCGTGGCTCCCGTGTTGAGGCCGTGCGGGAGGGCGAAGCAGATCGTGTCCGCGCCGTTGCAGTTGATGGACTGGACGGTGCCGTCGGAGAGCGGCGTGAGCGCGGCGCCGTGCTGCGCCGTGAGCGAGAAGAGCCCGCCGGCCTGGGCGAACCCGCCGGTCATGGTCGCCGACACGGTGGGCTTGGCGACGGCCTTGGCGGTGAAGCCCGCCTGGATGTCGATGACCCCGCCGGACGTCGCGTTCGCGTAGGAGTCGGCATCCGTCAGCGACTGCGCGAGGACGGTCAGGTTGCCGCCGGCGGTGACGTGGCCGCCGCCGAGCGACGCCGCGACCTCCGGCTGCGTGTTCGCCTCGGCGGTCGAGGTCGACACCGCGACGAGACCGACGCTGAGGCTCGAGACGCTCGAGTTCGTCGCGTCGTCCCCGATCGCCTTCAGGAGGATGCTGCCCGCACCCGGGTCGCCGACGGTGCCGTTCACGGCGGGGTCGAAGTGCGTCGAGCCGACATTTCCGTCGATGGATGCCTTGGTCTTCGCGTTGTCGATGGCGTTCGGGTAGATGACGCTGATGCTGATGCCGCCGAAGCCCTTGCCGCCGGCTACCGCGGTCGAGCGGTTGACGGCGTGTGCGTAGACCTGCAGCTGCTGGGTCACCCCGTTGACCGATGCGCCGCTGCCCAGGACCGCCGAGGTCAGCGTGCTCGTCGTGATCTTGGCATCGGCCGAGCCGCCCGTGACCGAGCCGAGGCCGGTCGCCAGCACCTTGAGCGTCGAGGTCGCCGCGTTCGTGGCATCCGCTTCGACGTTGACGTTCCGTGCCGCCGTGACCGACCCGTCCCAGCGGGCGGTCGTCGGCGCCGAGATATCGGCCGTCGGCGCGCTCACCGCGACGCCGAGGAGGATGCCGCCGGTCATGACGTTCGACTTCGCGTCGGCCGAGTTGTGGCTGATCGCGCGGATGTCGACATCCGCTCCCGCGAGCGAGAGCGAGCCGCCGCCGGACGCCTTCGTCTCGCCGGTGACCTTGGCGTCGCTCGACCCGATCGCGAGGGACGCGAGGGCGACCGAGCCGGTCTGGATGTCGGAGATCGCCGTGTTGTGCGCGTCGGCGCGGACGATGAGCGCGCCGGCCGCCGTGATGGCGCCGTCGAGGGTCGCCGTCGTGGCGTTCATGACATTGGCGATGGCGACGAACGCCTTGAGGTCTGCGAGACCGGCCACCGAGGCGGAGTCGATGATGCCCTGCGCCTTGTTGCCGTCGTTCTGCGTCTGCGCCTTGATCGTGATCGTGCCGGTCGATCCGAGGCTCGACCCCGTCTCGGCGATCGCCTTGATGTAGGCGCCGGTCGTGATCCTGGCGCTCGCCCATGCGCCGGACAGACCGACGAGCGAGCCGGCGTAGAGCTCGGTGCGGGTGTCCGCCGTGTTCGCGGCCGTGGCGATGACATCGATGGACGATGCCCCGGTGACGGTGCCCGTCGCCTTCGCGAGCGTGTGCCCGGAGAGCTCCGAGAAGACGACGGTGATCCCGATCGTGACGCCGCCGACGGCCACGCCGGGTGCGCGCACGTTCGCCGTGTTCGTCGCGGTCGCCGCGGACTCGACCGCGCCGCTCGTCGTCACGCTGCCGCCGACGGCCGACTCGAGATGGCGGGCCGAGTTGGCGCGGGCGACCGTGAGTCCGATCGCGACGCCGCCGACCGTCACGTTGAGGGTCTTCGCGTCGACCGTGCGAGTGCCGGTGGCCGTGACGTGGACGCCGCCCGACCCGACGGTGCCGGAGGGCGAGGCGCCTGCGGCCGCTGTGCCCTCGAGGCTCACGAAGGTCAGCACGCCGCCGATCGCGCCGATTCCGCCCGAGACGCTGACTCCGCGGCCCGTCACGTGGATGTCGTCGACGGTGGAGGCGTTGAAGCTCTGGACGTTGCCGGTGGCTCCCACGGCGACGGTGCCGGTGTCCGCCCGGTTGTCGCCGCTGACGTTCACGACCGAGACCGAGACGCCCGCGGCGATCGCGCCGACCGCGAGGCCGATCGACCAGCTCTCGAGCGTGCGGTCGGCCTTGGAGGAGACCGTGACCCCGCCGCCGGCCCGCTTGACCTGCGCGCCGCCGTCGATGTGCGCGTGCTGCGTGCCGCTGTCGTTGATGACGACCACCTGGCCGCCGATGCCGACGAGTCCGACGGCGCCCGAGAACCCGAAGCCGAACGAGTCCTCGATCATCTCGGCCTTGACGGCGACGCTGCCGGCACCGCCGGCACCCGCCGTGATCTGCGCGGTCGAGGTGACCCCGGCATCCGTGACGCTCTTGATGTTGAGCACGAGCACCGAGATGCCGACGCCGACCGCGCCGACCGCGCCTGCGCCCGCGACGCCGAGGATCGTGAGCCGGTCGATCGCGAACACGTGCACGTGGCCGCCGGCGAAGATGATCGCGCCGACCGTGGCGGTGGTTCCGCCGGTGGGCGGGGTGCCGAGCGCGTCGGTTCCGGGGTTGGTCGTCGGCGCCGCGCCGGCGATCGCGCTGTTGACGCCGCCGAGCTGACCGTTGAGACGGTCGTTGGTCTTGGACTCCGAGCCCGAGTTGAGCTTCCACTGACCGGGCGCGGTGTCGGGCGTCGCGTTGGCGGCGTTTCCGGTGATGGCGACCTTGGCCGAGTAGTTCGAGCCGTTGTACGAGACGAGCGCGCCTTCGCCGTAGTCGGTCAGGGCGTTCCACGCGGCGACCGATCCGACCGTCGTTCCGTTGAGCGCGTCCTTGTAGCCGCCGTCGCCCTTGGCGACCTCGCCGCCCTGCTGCACCGAGTTCAGCGCACCGCCCGGACGCCAGTTCGCGCTGACGTAGTCGTCGCTGTTGTCGGAGTGGAACGTGTCGTGGTCGGAGACCGGGTCGATGCCCGTCAGGCCGTCCTTCTTGGCGGTGTAGTACTTGCCGTCGGATCCCCTGACCTCGTCGCCCTTGTTGTAGACCTGGCCGGCCGAGTAGTCGCCGCGGCCGAGGGCGCTCGTGGCTCCCAGCCACTTCGCCGGGTTGTTCTTCGGCGATGCGCCCCCGACGACGTTGTCCTCCTTGGCGGAGTACTTCTTCCCGTCGTTGGGGTCGGTCACGACGTCGCCCTTGCGGTACGTCGTGCCGGCATTCCACGTTCCGCGGTCCTCGCCGCCGCCGGCCGCGTTGTACTCACCCGTCGGCGTCGTGCCGATCGTCCAGACAGAGACGGCTGCCGCGACGCCGACGAAGCCGCCGGCGAAGCTCACCGCGAAGGTCGAGACGTCTTTCTTCGAGAGGGCGTAGACCTCGACGTCGCCGCCGGCGGTGACCGTGAGGCCGGAGCCGAGGGATGCCTGGACCGACGAGTTCGCCACGCCGATGTCGACGCCGCCGGCCACGCCGACGAAGCCGCCGGCGATGCCGCCCGCGATCGTGAGCGAGGTGAAGCGGTCGGTGGCTGAGACGTTGACGCCGCCGGACGACGTGACGCTGCCGCCCGCGCCGATCGCCGCCTTTACCGAGATCGTGAGGAGCGTGACCGCGACGCCGCCCGCGACGCCGACGAAGCCGCCCGCGACGGCCGGCACGAGGCCGAAGATGTTCTCCGACGAGTCGGCGCGCACGATGACGCCCGAGAAGTTCTTGCGCCCGAAGCCGCCCGCGCTGACGGTGCCGTCGGCTACCTGTCCGATCGCGGCGCCTCCGGCCGATGCGGAGACCGTGCCGTTGGGGCCGAGGTACGCCGCGACCTTCTTGTTCATGACCGCGACGCCTACGGCCGCGCCGACTCCGACGTACCCGCCCGCGATCGCGACGGTGATGAGGAGCATCCGCGAGTCGTCGTTCGCCGAGACGAGCACGTTGTCGCCCGCCCGCAGCGTCGGCCCGTTGCCGAGGCACTCGAACGCGCTCGCGCCGGTCGGCGTGCCGGTGCACGCGAAGGTGTTGACGTTGAGCACAGTCACCGCGACAGTGCCCGCGATGCCGACCGTCCCGCCGCCGGCACCCACGGCCACCGACACGACGGTGTCCTTGCCGTTCGCCGTGACGGTGATGTCGTCGCGGGCGTTGACGGTGGCTCCGGTGCCGATCCAGGCCGAGGTGTCGAGGTTGACGACGCGGACGGCCACGGGAACGGCGATGCCGGCGGTTCCGCCGATGGCGAGGGATGCTGCGATCCCGAGCTCGTAGTACTGGTTCGCGGCCGCGACCCGCACGCCCTGGGCCGTGCCGGCGCCCGTGATGTTCGAGGCGCACGTCGCACCGCAGTTGACCTGCGCGTCGTGGCCGATGTGGGCGGACGTGCGGACGTTGTTGACGGCCACCGAGCCGGCGATCGCGACGCCCGCCGTGCCGCCGATGGCGACGCCGACACCGAACGCTCCGACGTCGTCGCTGTTGGTGGCAGTCACCGCGACGCCCGAGAAGGGCGCCTCGGGCGACGTGATGGTGCGCGGGCCCATGGCGCTCGGGTCGCCCGCGGGGGCCGTGCCCGACTTGGTGATGCTGTGGCCGCGGCCCGTCGTGCCCGTGAGCGACAGGGCGATCGGCGTGCCGCCGTCGGTGCTCTTGCGGTCGAGCAGCTGGAAGGTGTTGCCGCCGAGGCTCTTGTAGAAGTAGGTCTGACCGTCGACGAGGCCGCCGATCGCCACTCCGCCGCCCGCCGAGTACACGACGGCGTCGTCGTTCGCCGCACCGACCGAGTAGGGCGTCGTGATCTGGTTGCCCGAGACCGACGTCTGCGGGTTGAACCGCGGGGTGTTGTCGACGGGCACGTTCGCCTGGTCGATGCGGAAGAAGCGCTGGTTCTCGGTCGAGCCCTGGTCTGTGATGTCGACCGGCGCTCCGCCCTGCGTGAGCGAGACCTGGTACGTGTCGGCCGTCGCGTTGACGATCCAGTAGATGCCGCGGTGGATGAGCCCGCCGGCGCCGCAGTTCGGGTCGGACGAGACGTCGCAGCCGGCGTCGTACTGCACCTGCTGGCCGTTCTGGAACCCGTGGCCGGGAACGGTGATCGTGTCGGACGAGGTGTTGACGTTCGAGGGCGCGAACCGCAGGTCGACGGTCGACACGGTGTAGCTGCCGGTCTTGACCGTGACGGGCGTGAGGCCCTTCGCGTTGACCCGCGCGAAGTCGCCGATCCAGGCGTGCGTGTCCTTGGAGGTCACCGGGATGGCGACGGATGCTCCGACCCCCGCCGTGCCGCCGACCGAGATGTTGCCGCCGATGACGTTGAGCACGAGGCTCTCGTCGGCAGCGACCCGCACGCTGCCGTCGACGTTGACCACGGCCGCCGTGCCCGCCCCCGTCGCGTTGGCGATGTAGGCCTTCGTCACGATCGTCAGCGACGAGACGGCGGCGTTGACGTTGACGGCGGCGGTGCCCCCGAAGCCGCCGCCGACGGAGATGCTCGTGACGGTCTCGTGGGACTTCGCGTCGACCATGAGGTTGCCCGAGCCGCTGATCGACGTGCTGGTGCCGATCCAGGCCTGCGTGTCCTTGCCGATGACCTCGACGTCCACGCCTGCGCCGACGCCGGCGGTGCCGCCGACCGTGAGGGTGCCGGCGAGCGAGAGGACAGTCGTGGTGTCCTGCGCGAGGACCGCGATGTTCGTCGTCGGCATCGAGACGGTCGCGCCGTTGTCGATGTGCGCCCACGTCGTGTCGCTCAGAACGTCGACCACGACCGCGCCGGCGACGCCGGCCGTGTTGCCGCCCGCCCCCGCGACCGCGACGTACTTCCAGTCGCCGGACTGGATCGCGCTGACCGTGAGACCGGCGCCGCCCGCCTGGATGTCGGAGCCCCCACCGACCCAGGCGTCGACGTCGGAATCGCGGACGATCACGACGGCGGCCGCCCCCACGCCGGCCGATCCGCCGCCGATCGCCAGGTTGCCCGACGCGAGTGCGCCGCTGGCCGTGCGAGAGGCGAGCACCTGCACCGCGCCCTGCGCGTGCACGGCGCTCGAGCCGATGTGGGCCGCCACCTTGGGCGCCGATCCGCCCTGGTTGAAGACGAGGACGACGACCGAGCCGGTGACCGCTGCCGAGTTGAGGCTGAGCCCGCCGGCGACGGCGAGGACGAACCAGTCCTCGGCGGCGGCCGCCTGGACTGTGACGGAGCCGCCCGCGCGCACCGCGCCGGAGTCTCCGATCCAGGCGCGCACGTTGGAGTTGGCCACGACCACGACGATCGTGATGCCGACGCTCGCCGAGCTCTGGCTCAGCGAGAGCGTGCCGCCGATGTCGATGAGCTGCAGCGAGTCCTCGGCCCGGACCGTGACCGTCTGGCCGGCTCCGCCGATCGAGCCTTCCTGGTTGACCTGGGCGCCGTCGCCGATCCAGGCCTGCGTGTCGAGGTTGATGATCTCGATGATGAATGCGCCGGTGACGGCAGCGCCGCCCGTGCTCGCGGCTCCCGCGATCGCGACGGACGAGAGGCTGAGCCACTCGAGCTTGTCGGCGAGCACCTTCGGCAGCTCGGGCTTGAGGGCGACGAGGGTCGTCTTCGCCGTCACGGCGATCGCGCCCGAGGCATCCGCATGCGAGACGGAGCCCGCGCCCGTGCCGGACTGGATCGACGCCTTCGTCGTGATCTCGAAGTAGTCGACCGCGAACGAGCCGCCGATCGCCGCGTTGCTACTCTGCGAGAGCGCACCCGAGATGGCGAGGTTCTGCGTGCCGTACTTCTGGAGGGCGTTGACCGTGATGCCGCCCGCCGGGGCCGAGAGGTCGGCGCCGGCGCCGACGCGCGCCTCGGTCGTGAGGAGCAGGATCTGCACGGCGGCGCTTCCGGCGAACGACGTGCTCTTGCCGCCGCTGGCGGAGAAGCCCCACACGACGAACTCGTTGGTCTTCGGCGTCCCGCTCACGACGGGCACTGTCGCCTCGACGGTGGTGCCGGTCTGGCCGGTGACCACGGCATCCGTCCCGATCTCGGCGATGTTGTCGAGGTCTGCGACGTTCAGGCCGATCGCGGCGCTGATGCGATCGCCGCCGGTCGAGAAGTCGAGCGCCGAGCCGGTGCCCAGGGCCTTCGCCCCCGCCGCGAACGTGCTCCGGACGGTCACCGCGCCCGTCGTCGAGGTCACCGTGACGTTCGCCGCGATGCGTGCCGTGCTCGATGCGACCACCCAGTTGACCGAGACGGCCGCCGCGACCGCCGTCGTGCCGCTGCCCGTGCCGGACTGGCTGCTCGACTGCGAGTTCGCCCCGGTGGCCCCGTTGCTGCCGTTGGTGCCGCCGTTGGACGTCGGCATCGACGACGTCGAGCCGTTCGTGCCCTGGGTGTTCGGGTTCTTGTTGTCCGCGCCGGTGACCTGGTCCTTGCCTTCCTTGTCACCGGACTTGCCGTCTTCCTTCGCTCCGCTCGCACTGGCGACGGCCTTGGCCACGCTGCGGATCTCGGAGTCGGCGATGACGTCGACCGACGTGCCCTGCAGGCTGCGTGCGATCTCGGCGAGCGTCGCCCATCCGACGACGGCGTTAACCGAGACGTCGGCGCCGACGGCGGTGCTCTTGCCCGCGGCATCCGCGTTGCCCTCGGTCATGATCCACGTCAGGTGCGTCGCCTTCACGGTGACGGCCCCGGTGGCGACCAGGGCGGATGCCGCGGTCCCGATGCGTGCGGTCGCCGTGTCGTCGACGCTCACGACGAGCGCGACCACGGGAGTGACGGCCGTGCCGCCCGTCGTGCCGCCCTCGGCCTTGGTGAAGAGGTCCCGTGTGGCGGTCGACTGGACGGTGAGGGCACCCGGACCGGTGAAGGCGGCGCCGTTCTCGATCTCGGCGCGGACGCTGCTGCCGTCGATCACCTGCAGTGCGAACGACGCGCCGACGCCCGTCGCGCTGCCGACCTCGGCCTTGCCCGACGACTGTGCGAAGTCGCGCTCGTTGCTGAGCGCCGAGACGGTGGCCGTGCCGCCGGTCAGGACGACGTCGGCACCGGTGGAGACGAGGGCTTCGACGGTGGTGTCGAGGATGTTGATGGCGAGTGCACCCGCGACACCGACCGACGAGGCCTTGCTCGCACCCGCTCGGGCGATCGAGGTGATCTCGTGCGACCAGAGCCGGAAGAACGTGTCCGTCGCGGGGCTCGCCGGAAGCGTGTCGCCCTGCGTGAAGCTCACCGACTGGACGACCCAGGCGTGGCTGTCGTTGCGCTTGTAGAAGCCGGGTGCGTTGGCGCCGTCGGTGTCGGTCAGCCGGAACCAGGTGTCCTTCTCGATGATGTCCTTGGGCAGGTCGTCCTTCTTGGCGTAGACGTCGGCGGTCACGAAGACCCACGTCGTGCCGTTGAACTGCCACACGCTGTTCGCCGGCTTGCCGTCCTTCTTGACGGTCAGGAGGAAGCGGTCTCCGTTGCTCGGCGAGCCGGGAAGAGTGGCCCCCGAGGCGATCGTGACGTCGGTGGAGAGGTTCCACGACGAGCCGTCGAAGGTGTACAGGCCGTCGTCGGCCGCGTCCTTGACATAGGCGACGTCGCCGTTCGACGGGCCGGGCAGCTCCTTGCCCTCCTGGACGACCTCCCACGTCGTGCCCGTCCAGCGCCGGACCACGTCGTCGGTGTCGCCCGACAGCATCCCGGCCGTCACGACGAGGCCCGCCGCGTGGATCGTCACATCGCCGGTGATCGCGCGGATGTCGATGCCGACCGCCTGCACGACCACGCCGGCGCCGACGCCCACCGAGGCGTCTGCCGCGGAGTCGCCCTTCGCCTCGGCCTTCGCATCGGTGTCGCCGAGGGCCTTGAGGGTGACGATCCCGCCGGCGTTGACCGTGATGCCGTTGAGGAACCGCGCGAGCGCCGACGCCGAGACGACGTTGATCGCGATGGCCCCGGCGACGGAGAGCGATGCGCCGTTGTCGTCGTTGGTCGCGGCCTTCGGCGTCGACGACGTCGAGTTGGCTCCTCCGGCGTTCTGCTGCTTGCTCTCGTTCGCCTTCGCGAGGTTGTCGTCGGCCTTCTTGTTGACGTTCTTGCCGTCCCCGCCGTCGGAGGCGGCCGGGGCGCCCTTCGAGGCGGCCTCTGCGACGGTCGAGACGTCGACGCGCTGGTTGGCCTGGAACGAGACGTCGCCGGTGACCGCGAGGCTTCGAGCACTGGATGCCTCGGACAGGATGTCATCGAGGATCGCGAGTGCGAGCGAGACGCCGATTCCGGCTGTGCTGCCGACGACGGTCGAGCCCTTGGCCGAGGTCGTGGCGCTGACGTTCTGGGTGGCGGAGGCGGTGATGCTCGAGGCGGTGAGCGTCGTGCTGCTGCCGCCGAGCGAGGCGTTGGTGTGGATGATGGCGAGGACGATGGCGACCGCCGGCACGATCGTGACGCTGCCCGACTTGCCTCCGGCCTCCGCCGTGGTCGTGAGCGCGACGTCGTGCGTCGCCGTGAGCGTGAGTGCTCCGGCTCCCGTGAGCGGAGGTCCGCGCGTCGGATCGGCGACCTGCGATATGCCCGCATACACGCGGTGCGTCGGCAGGTTGAGCGCGAGCGAGGCGCCCAGGCCAACGGTCGAGCCGCCGGACTGCGTCGCCTTGGCCGAAGCCTTGTCGGCCGTCTTTGATCCCGCGGTCATGCTCACGGCGTTGTTCCCCACGATCGCCACGCCGGGTCCGGGGGCGCCGGGTCCGGGAGCCGGCTTCGCCTCGACTGCTGCGCGCGTGTCCTCTTCGACGAGGTTCAGCGCGAAGGCGCCCGCGACACCGAGCGTGCCGCTCGTGTTGCCGGCGCCGGCTTCGGCCGTCGCCTGGAACGTGTGGGTGTCGTCGGCCGCGACCGGCTTGACGGTCGCGCTGAGCGTGAGTCCCGCCGCCTGCAGCGATGCGCCGACGCCGATGCCGGCCTGGTTGATGAGCCGCACCTTGTTGACGGCGAGCGCCGCACCGATGCCGACGGAGCTCGAGTTGGTCGCCGTGCCCTTGGCGGTGGCCGAGGCATCCGTGTTGTTCCGGGTGATGAAGGATGCCGCGCCCGTCGTCTGTAGCGACGCACCGTCGCTCAGCATGGCGATCGTCGCGGAGCGGACGAGGTTGAAGGCGATCGCGGCGGCGACGCTGATGCTCGTGCCGTCCTCGTTCTGCGCCTTCGGCGTGGTCGAGCCGCCGCCGGCGCCGCCGGTCGTGCGTCCCGACGCGTTGCCGAGCTTGTCGTTGGACTTCTGGTTGACGTCCTTGCCGGTCGAGTCCTTGCCGCCGCCCGACTCGCCGGGCGCACCCTGTGCGCTCGCCTCGGCCGACGTCGCCGTGGTCGAGACGCCCTCGGCGGTCATCGTGACCGCGCCCTGCGCCGTGACCGCCCGGTCGATGGTCGAGCGGGCCTCGTGGTCAGCCGACGTGAGGGCGAAGGCGATGGCGGCGCCGAGCGTCGCGCCGGCGCCCGCGCCGGTCGAGCCGGTCGCCGACGTCGTGGCCTTGGCCGTCTGCGAGGCGGTCGCGGTGATCGCGCCGCCGACCGCGAGAAGGGCACCCGTGCCGATGCTCGCGATCGTCTTGACGTTGTGGATCGCGATGCTCGCTACACCCGTGAGCGAAGCGGTCGTGCCGCCGTCGGCCCCGCCGATCGTCTCGGTGGTCGCGTCGTCCGCGCCGTTGGCCGTCGCGGTGAGGGAAGAGATCCCCGCTGGGGACGCGTCGTCCGCGACGCCGGCTTCCACGGTCGTGCGGACGAGGGTCAGGGCGACCGATGCGCCGGCGCCGACGGCACTGCCGTTGCTGCCGGCCGCCGCCTGCTTGGCCGTGGCCTTCGCGGTGCTCTTGTGGCTGCCGCGAGCGCTGAGCGTCACGGCGCTGTCACCGAACGAGCCGGTGCCCCGCAGCTGCGCGGAGGTGCGGGCATCCTTCTTGACGACCGCGAGCGAGCCGGCGATCGAGACGCTGCCCGAGCTCTTCTTGCCCGAGATGCCGGTGGCCATGTACGTCGAGTCGGCCGTGGCGGGCTCGGAGGCCGAGACGGTGATTCCGCCGGTGGCGTCGAGGAGGGCGTTGAGCAGGAACGCCTGCGTCAGCAGGTCGGCGATGATGATGCCGACGCCGATCGCGAGCCCGAATCCGCTCGAGCCGCCCGAGCCGTCGGTCGTGCCGCCGTCGCCGTCCGCGACGACCGTGTTCTTCGCCGTCGCCGTGATCGACTGGGCGCCGCTCGTCGTGACCTTCGCGCCGGTGATGTGGGCGCGGGTGTCGTTGTCGAGCACGGCGACCGAGATGGCTCCGGCTACGTCGATCGCGCCGTCGCTCGTCGACGACTGGCCGTTGCCGCGCCCCGAGCTGTTCGCGTTCTTGTTGTTCTGCGTCGCGCCGCCCTTGCCCGCCTTGGACTGCGCCGTGATGGTCGACTGCTGGTTGGCGAGGATCGCGACGGATGCCGCGGACGAGCCCGTCGCGTCGGTCGAGTCGATCGCCGCCTCGGTGTTCTGCTGCAGATACACGACCGCGACGCCGGCGCCGCTCGCGGCGTCCTTCGCGTCGCCGACGCCCGTGAGGGTTGCGACGTTCGAGGCGCCGATGCCGAGGGCACCGCCGATGACCGCACGGGCCGTGTCGGTGACCTTGCCGACGACCGTCGACCACACCGTGAGGATCGCGACCGCCGCGTCGTAGCTGCCGGGCGCCTCCTGCTTCGACGCGTCGGCCTGCGGGGTCGCGCTGGCCGTCACGGTGGACGTCGCGCTGATCGTCGCGGCGCCGTCGACGTCGAGGACGGACGAGCCGCCGATCTTCGCGGTGGCGTTGGACGTGACGAAGGCGGCGTCGCCGTATTGCTTGTTGAGCGTGAAGGGCCCGACAGTGGACGCAGCTGTCGCCGTGAAGTCACCCGTCGCGTTGATGTGCGAAGCGCCGCGCACGTCGACCGTCGCGTTCGAGTTGACGATGACGGCGTAGGCCGTGGCGGCCGAGGCATCCGGGATCACTGACGATGTCGCCGTCATGGTCACATTGCCCGCGTTGATCGTGCCGCCGTCCACGATGACCTCTGCGGTCGCGTCGTGGTCGAGGCATCCCAGGATGCTGAAGTCGTCGAAGTTCGTGCAGCTCGCAACGTTCAGCGGGATGCCGTCGGTGTTCGAGTCCGCGGCGTTCAGCGTGACCGAGCCGGCGTTGATCGTCGCGCCGTCGACCAGGATCCGCTCGAAGGCGGCGAGGAATGCCGCGATGCCGAGGTTGATCGTGCCCTGGATCGTGAGCTTGTCGTGCCCGCCGCCGCCCGAGATGCTCAGCGTCTGCCCCGCCGCGGTCGGGGCGGAGAAGCTCGTCGTCTCGAACTTCGAGTTGAGGCTGCGGATGCGAAGCAGCAGCGCGTTGGTCGGGTCGACGTCGAGGACGGCGTCGTCGTCGTCCGAGTCGCCGAGGTTGAAGGTGACGCTGCCGCCGCCGCCCGTGTTGGTGATCGGCTCGATGTTCGCGTACACGACGGTCGTGCCGCCGAAGAACATCGTTCCCGACGACGAGCTGACCGGATTCGACACGAAGCCCGCCGCGTTCCGAGTGACGAGCGTGTCGAATCCGGCAGCTCCGTCGAACCCGATCGTGATGCCGGGGTCGGCGCCGTTGAAGTCGGTGGTGAACGTGTCGTCGCCCGATGTGCCCGTCACGCGGATCTCGGAGATCTCGGCGAGGGAGCGGGTCTCGCCCGCGAAGGTCACGGTGCCGTCGCCGTTGAACACGAGCGAACCGCTCGTGCCGGTCATCGTGATGAACCATGCGGCGGGAGCGACGACCGCGGCCTGCGGCGCGGGCGCCTCGGCGGGCGCTGCCGCCGGCGTGGCCTGGTCGGCGGGTGCCGGACCCGGGTCTGCGGGCGCGGGCGCGGGAGCGACCTCGACAGGAGCCGGGTCGGGCGCGGGCGCCGGGTCCGGCACGGGCGCCGGCTCGGCCGGCGCGGGTGCGGGCTCCTCGACCGGTGCGGCGACCTCTTCCGCCGGGGCCGGGTCGGCGGCCGGATCGGCCGCGGCGTCGAACGGCCGGACGTCGAGGACGGCGGGCTGCCCGACCACTTCGGCGTCGTCCGTGGAGGTGGCCGCGCCCTCGACCGAGACCGGAAGATCCGCGGGTCCTCCGGGAGCTGCAGCGGCGACGGACGGGGCAGACGTGACGAACGACACCGTCCGCGTCGCCCCCGGTGCCGAAAGGCTGATCCCGAGCGCGAGCGACGTCGTGAAGGCCAGCGCGCGGAAAATCGCGCGCGCCGAGCGCCCCTTAGCGTCGTCCCCAGTCATCCCTGCGCCTGTCCTCGAATCGGACTCAGCGCCAGTGTCCACACCAAAACTACGGTGGCTCCCCCGAACCCCGGCGTTTCCCCATCAGTGCCTGACCCGCTTCCGTCAGACGGAAATGGATCATCCCGGGGGAAAGCTAGACCCGCACCAGCCGGTCGTCAACCTTTTTTTCCGCGCGGTCCCGACGCAGGGGACCTCCGCAGTCGCATGCCGTCTCCGGCATGCGGCGTGTCGGCAAGCGCATACCGCCAGTCAGGGAGCGGGATCGACCGGGGTCAGTTCAGGCCGCTGTAGACGTGCAGGCCCTTGAAGAACATGTTCACGATCGTGAAGTTGAACATGACCGCCGAGAACCCGATGATCGACAGCCAGGCCGATCGGCTGCCGCGCCAGCCGCGCGTCGCACGAGCGTGGATGTAGCCCGCGTAGAGCACCCAGATCACGAAGGTCCACACTTCCTTCGTGTCGAAGCCCCAATACCGGCCCCACGCGTCGTTCGCCCAGATCGAGCCGGCGATGAGGGTGAAGGTCCAGAAGATGAACCCGAGGATCGCGAAGCGGTAGGCGAGCGACTCGAGGGCGTCCGATCCGGGCAGCGTGCGGAGGAATCGGGGTCCCTGTCCGACGTCCGTGCCGGTCTCGGCAGCGAGCGCTTTGCGCTCCCGCCGCGCCTGCATGAGCTGCAGCACCGAAAGGCCGAAGGCGAGGGAGAAGAGCGCGGTCGCGAGCGATGCCACGAAGACGTGGATGACGAGCCAGATCGACTTCAGCGGGTCGGCCAGCGGTACGATCTCGACGTAGAACGACAGGGTCGCACCGCCGAGCAGGAGCACGACCATGCCGGTGATGAGCGCTCCGAGGAATCGCAGGTCGTAGCGGAGAAGCACGACGAGGTACACCGCCACGATGAGGAGCGTCCCGGTCAGCGCGAACTCGTACATGTTCGACCACGGCACGCGGCCGGCCGCGATCCCGCGCGTGACCGCTCCGCCGAGGTGGAAGAGGAAGCCGAGGACGGTGAGCGACGTCCCGATGCGCGCCCAGACGAGCCGCTGACGGTGGCCGGGACGGGCGTCGAGCGCCCTCTCGGCACCGTCCTGCTGTGCCTTCAGGCGGGCTGCGGCGGTGCCCGTCGATGAGCTGGATGCCGCGTCCCCCGCGGCCGCCGAACCGGCCGTCGCGCCGCCCGCCACGACGAGCTCGCGCTCGCTCGCGCCCACCGCGTCCTTGGCGTCCGCGGCTTGCGCCCCGCGGCGCGCCAGGTCGACGGCGTAGGCGATGAACGCGAGGGCGTAGACCGCGATCGCGGTCCAGACGAGCAGCACGGACACGGAGTCCAGCGTCATCGTGTCGGGCATGGCTTCCAGTCTACGCGGGGGTTCTCAGGGCCGGTCCGGCCCCGTTTCAGCGGGTGCGCAGCGACGACTCGAGGGCATCGCCGTGCTTCTGCACGACCTGGTCGACGGCGGCCGGGAGGGTCGGGTCCTCGCCGCGTGCGAGGCCGGCGTACTCGATCCGCAGCGTGTGGCCCTCCGGCGTCGCCTTGACCCACATGCGACGGCGCGGCACGAACAGTGCGGCCAGCAGGCCGAGCAGCGCGAGCACCGCGAACGCGAGCACCCACGGTGCCGCGACATCCCGGTGGATCGAGAGCGACACGTATCGCTTCACCGACCGGTCATAGCCCTCGGCGCCGGCGGGAGCCTCGTTCTGCAGCGTGATGGTGCCGAGGCCGTCGGGCAGGTCCTGCGTCTCGCCGGGAGCGAGCTCGATCGAGTCGACGCCGGTGTCGCCGCCGGTGAGCTGGGTCATCTCGGTCGGGTCGAGGGTGTAGACCGACCGCGGTGTGCCGTCGTCGATGCCCAGGTCGCCCTCGTAGACGTTGAGCGTGAGGACGGGGTTGATGAGCGCCGGGTAGGCGGAGGTGAAGGCACCCGACGAGAGGGGGGCCTGCGTCGGATAGAAGAACCCGATCATGCCGAGCTGCTCAGGCAGGCCGTCGGTCACCTTGACCACGCCGAGCGAGGTCATGTTGGCGTCCTGCGGGAGGAACGGCACCGACTCGTCGAAGACGACCTCGCCGGCCGCGTTCTTGACGGTGATGGTCGGCGCGTAGCCGTTGCCCATGAGGTAGACGCGGTCGCCCGCGATCTCGAGCGGGTGGTTGACCCGCACGACGCCGTCCTCGCTGCCGCTGCCGAGCTGCGTCGTGACGTGCGCCGCGAAGTCGCCCGCCTGCCCGGCTCCCGCCTCACCTGCCGGCGTATACGTGACGCCGAAGCTGTCGAGCGTCACGGAGTAGGGGGTCAGCCGCTCCTCGTCGACGAAGCGGCCGGGGTTGAACGACGAGTAGTCGAGCATCGTGTTGACGAAGGTGCGGCCCTCGATGATGACCGTCTGTCCGGTGTAGGTCAGCCCCCCGCCGATCCCGACGGCGAGCAGAACGCCGATGAGTGCGGTGTGGAAGACGAGGTTGCCCGTCTCACGGGCGTAGCCGCGCTCGGCCGAGACCGAGAACGACCGAGCGGTGTCGTACCTCTCGACGCGGTAGCCCGCACGCCTGAGCTGCTCGGCCGCCAGGTCGATGGCGACGGATGCCTCGGCCGAGGCATCCCGATTCGAATCCGGGGACAGCTCGACGATCGACTCGCGGTGATCGTCGAGGCGGCTGAGCCGGGCCGGCGTGCGCGGCGGCCGCGACCGCCGGGCCTTCCAGTGGTGCTTCGTACGCGGGATGACGCAGCCGATGAGGGACACGAAGAGCAGGATGTAGATCGCCGAGAACCACGCCGACGTGTACACGTCGAACAGCTGCAGGTTGTCGAGGATCGGCGCGAGGCCCGGATTGTCGCTGAAGTACTGCGTTACCCCGTTCGGGTCGGCGCTGCGCTGCGGAACGATGGACCCCGGAACAGCCGCGATCGCGAGCAGCAGCAGCAGCACGAGGGCCGTGCGCATGCTCGTGAGCTGACGCCATCCCCACCGCAGCCAGCCGATCGGTCCGAGCCGGGGCTGGGTCACGTCGTCTAGATCCGCTCCGTCCGCGTGGTCTGAGGGCCGCAGCGGCCCGTCGACAGGCTCGGGAACCGTCACGTCGTCCGGGGCATCAGAGCGGGAGGGGGACACTCGTGAACACCCCCTGCAGCTGCGTCATCATCGCACTCCAGACGCCCGAGACCATGAGCACGCCGAGCACGATGAGCAGCAGGCCGCCGATGATGTTCACGGCGCGGATGTGGCGGCGGAGGAACGCGACCGAGCGGGTGGCCCAGCCGAACCCGAGGGTCAGCAGGATGAACGGGATGCCGAGGCCGAGCGAGTACGCGAGCCCGAGGAGGGCGGCACGACCCGGATCGCCGAGGTTCCACGACACCGACAGGATCGCGGCGAGCGTCGGGCCGATGCACGGGGTCCAGCCGATGCCGAGCGCGATGCCCAGGAGCGGTGCCCCGATGAGGCCGAGATTGCTCTGCACCTGGGGGTGGACCGTGCGCTGCGCGAAGCCGAAGACCCCGATGAAGACCAGGCCCAGCAGGATCACCACCACGCCGAGCACGCGCGTGATGACCTCGTTGTAGGCGAGGAAGAACTGGCCGAGCGTGCCGCCGAGGATCGTGACGGCCATGAAGACGACCGTGAAGCCCGCGATGAAGAGGAGCACCCCGAGGAGCAGGCGCGCGCGCCCTGGCTCGACGCCGTCCGCGGGCTCGGCGCGTTTCGTCTCGTCGCCCCGCTCCTCGCTCGACGACCGAGGATGACCGTTCGTCGAGCGAGCGGAGCGAGATGAAACGCCCTGGACCTCCGGCACACGCTTCGGCGCGACCGCGCCCCCGATGAATCCGAGGTAGCCCGGCACGAGCGGGAGCACGCACGGCGAGAGGAAGGAGAGGAGTCCCGCGAGCAGCGCGATCGGCAGGGCGACCCAGAGAGCTCCGGCCGCCATGACGGCGTCGATGCTCACGACTCCTCCAGCGTCTCGCGCACGAGGGTCTCGAGGATCGAGGCATCCAGCAGCTGTCCGATGATCCGCGCCGCGACGCGGCCCTGCTTGTCGAGCACGAGCGTCGTGGGCGTCGCGTTGATGGGCGTGCGCTCCGCGAAGGCGAGCTTGATGGCGCCGTCCTCGGCCGCGATGAGACTCGGGTAGGTGACGTCGTAGTTCTGCGCGAAGGCGGCGGCGGCTTCGGCCGAGTCGCTCGTGTTGACGCCGAGGAAGGCGACATCCTGGCCCTGGAACGACGCAGCGGCCTCTTCGAGCAGCGGCGCTTCGGCCCGGCACGGACCGCACGCGGCGTACCAGAAGTTCACGACGAGCACGCCGCCCTCGTAGTCTGCGCTGGTCACGGTTTCGCCCGCCTCGGTCGAGCCGCTGAAGTCGACAGGCTCGCCCCGGTCCGCGGGCTCGATCTCGACGACCCGCGAGTCCCCGGCGATGAACCCCTTGTTGTCGCCCGCGCGGTACTGCTCCGCCAGAGGGTCGGCGCTGCATGCGGCGAGCCCTGCGACGAGGGCTCCCGCGGCGATGACGGATGCCGCGGCCCGCAGCATCCGGTTCTTCCCGGCGATCCGCATCAGACGGCGCCCACATCCACGGCGCCCGCGGTCGACGCGGGCGCGGCGTACCCCACCTCGACCCAGCGGTCGTCGCGCAGCTCGAAGCTCGTGACGCTCGAGAGCGCGCACCGCCGACGGCGCGGGTCGTGCCGCGCCGGCAGACCGGCCACAGCGAGGTGCGTGACCCAGATCGGCAGCTGGTGGGACACGATGACGATGTCGCCCTCTTCGACCGAGGACCAGGCATCCCTCATCGCGGAGTCCATGCGCGCGATGACCTTGACGTACGGCTCGCCCCAGCTGGGGATCGCCGGCTGCGAGAGGTGGCGCCAGTTCCAGGGGTTGAGGAGCGCCCGGTCCATGCGGCGCCCCTCGAAGATGTTGGTCGGCTCGATGACGCGGTCGTCGATCGCCGGCTCGAGCTCGAACTTCGCCTGGAACGGCTCGGCCGATTCCCGGGTGCGCTGCAGCGGCGACGAGACGAGGCCGGTCACCGGGCGCGAGAGACGGCCGACGTAGTCGGCGGCCTGCTGCGCCATGCGGCGCCCGTCCGCGCTCAGACCGTAGCCGGGAAGGCGGCCGTAGAGCACACGGCGGGGGTTGTCGACCTCCCCGTGACGCACGAGATGGAGGCGATCGGCGGGCACCCGTCCAGTCTACGGTGGCCCGTTCTGTGGGCGACCTGAGCGCGGCGGCTCAGTTCGTGGGCACGCCCGCCGCCGTGACGAAGAAGGCCAGGACGAGCACGAGGGTGACGCCGACCGCGCCGAGGAGCGGGATGTAGAAGGCGAGCTTCCGCTTGACCATGAAGACGATGGCCCAGATGGCCGCGCCGAGAAGCACGGCCCACGGCACGAGCGTGCCGATGAGCCAGCCGGTCGTGATGAGCTCGGTGCTGCAGTCGCGCACGCCGCAGGGATCGGACGCCATCACGAGGAAGAGCCCGGCGAAGGACGCGAGCGCCGTGTACACGACGAGGGCCACCAGCAGCACGATCGTCAGCACGACGTCCCACACCTGCACCGGCTGGCGGGGCTTGCGGCCGGGAGCGGGCGCACCGTAGGCGGGGTAGGCCGGTGGGCGGCCGGTGTACGCCGGCGGCTGCGCGAAGCCGGGGTAGCCGGTCTGTCCGGGCGCGGGCTGTCCCGGCGCGGGCTGACCGTACGGGGGCGGGGCGGACGGCGGAGGTGTGGTCACGCGGTCATCCTAGGGACGGCGGATGCCTCGGCGTCAGCCCTGATCACCCGTGGCGGTCGAGGCATCCCCCCGCCCCTCGCGCCGGTGGCGGACGAGCGCCCGTGTGCGCACCCAGACGAACCACCCGACAGCGATGCCGACAGCCGCGATCACGACGTACTGCAGGATGTCCGCGTACATCTCCACGACGTGCCACTGCTCGCCGAGGAAGAAGCCCGCGAAGACGAAGATGCTGTTCCAGATCAAGCTGCCCGAGGCGGTCAGCAGACCGAACTTCCACAGCGGCATGCGCGTCACGCCCGCCGGGATCGAGATCAGGCTGCGGAAGATCGGGATCATTCGGCCGAAGAAGACGGCCTTGCCGCCGTGGCGATCGAACCAACCGATCGTGCGGTCGATGTCCTCCGCGTGCATGAGAGGAATGTGCGCCGCCGCGCGGCGCAGGCGATCCGCGCCGAGCCACCGCCCCAGCCCGTAGAGGGCGAAGGCGCCGACGATCGAGCCGAGGGTCGTCCAGAAGAGCGCCTCGAAGAGGGTGAAGCTTCCCCGGCTCGCGGTGAGCCCGGCCATGGGGAGGATGACCTCGCTCGGCAGCGGCGGGAAGACGTTCTCGAGGGCGATCGCGAGGCCCGCACCTGCCGGGCCGACGACCTCCATGAGCGAGACAGACCAGTCCACGAGCGCGGTGAGCCAGGAGCCATCGGTTGCCGTCGCCATGCCCTCGACGCTAGGGAGTCAACATGACCAGGTCCTGTGCGTCGGTTACGCCGGCGTGAAGAAAGGCGGTGAATGTCCTCCACGTAGGATGGTTGCTCGTGAGTGAACGCGTCCTGGTGGAACAGCTGCAGTCCCTGGCCGACGGTCCCGTCGTCGTCTCCGGGTGGGTCGAGACGGTCCGCGACCAGAAGAAGGTGCAGTTCGTCATCCTTCGGGACGAGACGGGCGCCGTCCAGCTCGTGAACCCCGCGACGCGTCCGGTCGACCCTTCGACCGGCTCAGCGACCGACGCTCCGCAGGATGCCGCGGCCCTCGCGCTCACCGACACCATCTCGAACCTCTCCACCGGCACGTTCCTGACGGTGCGCGGCGACCTCAAGCACGACGAGCGCGTCAAGCTCGGCGGCGTCGAGATCAAGATCGGCACGCTCGACATCGCGGCCGCCGCGCTTCCCGAGACCCCGATCGCGGCCGACTCGGGTCTCGACAAGCGCATGGACTGGCGCTTCCTCGACCTGCGCCAGCGGCGCAACAACCTCATCTTCCGCGTGCAGACGACGCTCGAGCACGCGTTCCGCTCGTACTGGATCGAGCGCGACTACATCGAGGTGCACTCCCCCAAGCTCATGGCGTCGGCGTCCGAATCGAACGCGGAGCTCTTCGAGGTGCCCTACTTCGAGGAGAAGACCGCGTATCTCGCGCAGTCGCCGCAGTTCTTCAAGCAGATGGCGCAGGTCGCCGGCTTCGGCAAGATCTTCGAGATCGCGCCGGCCTTCCGCGCCGACCCCTCGTTCACGAGCCGCCACGCGACGGAGTTCACGAGCGTCGACGCCGAGATCAGCTGGATCGACTCGCACGAGGACGTCGCGACGATGCAGGAGGAGCTCCTGCAGTCGGCCTTCCAGGCGGTCAAGGACAAGCACGGCGCCGAGATCGAAGAGCTCTTCGGTGTCGAGGTGCAGGTTCCCGCGATCCCGTTCCCGCGCATCCCGCTCGCCGAGGCCCGCGAGATCGTCAAGAGCCGCGGCTACGACATCCCGCGCACCGACGGCGACCTCGACCCGGAGGGCGAGCGCCAGATCTCGGCGCACGTCGAAGAGACGTACGGGCACCAGTTCGTGTTCATCACCGACTACCACCCCGAGATCCGCGCGTTCTACCACATGCGCGACGAGGAGACGGGGCTCACCAAGAGCTACGACCTCCTCTTCAAGGGCGTCGAGATCACGACGGGCGCCCAGCGCGAGCACCGCGTCGACGTGCTCATCGAGCAGGCCAAGGAGAAGGGGCTCGGAGCCGAGCACCTCGACTTCTACTTCGACTTCTTCCGGTACGGCGCCCCGCCCCACGGCGGGTTCGGCATGGGGCTCGCGCGCGTGCTCATGCTGCTGCTCGGGCAGGACTCGATCCGCGAGGTCACCTATCTGTTCCGAGGGCCCACCCGCCTCGCCCCCTGAGCCGCGGTCGAAAGGGCTGCTCCGCTTCGGCGACCCGATCCGGGCCGTTCAGTCCGCAGCTCTAGGGTGGGGCTGTGACGACGATCGACGGCCTGCACAACTTCCGCGACACGGGCGGTATTGCGCTGCGCCGCGGCGGCGAGACCCGACCTGGCGTCCTCTACCGCTCCGACGCGCTCGGCGCCCTGACGCCGGACGGCGTGACCGCGCTTGCAGAGACGCCGATCGGGGTCGTCGTCGACTTCCGCACGCCGGAGGAGCGACAGCTGGCGCCCGACCGTCTTCCCGCGGACCGTCCCGTGCAGCTCATCGAGCTGCCCCTCCTCGAGGGCGCCCTCGGCCGGCTGGCGGGCGACGCCGTTCAGGCGGCGGCCGGGACGACGGATGCCTCGGCCCTCACAGCCGCGATGGAGAATCTCCCGACCCTCGGCGACCTGTACCTCGGGATGCTGCAGCACGGCGCCTCGACCTTCGCCGCAGCCGCCCGGCTCGTCGCGGCAAGCCGCGATGACGAGCCGACCGCCGTGCTCGTGCACTGCACGGCGGGGAAGGACCGCACCGGGGTCGCGACCGCAGTGGTCCTGCTCGCCGCGGGGGCCGCGTGCTCGGCCGTCGTCGCGGACTACGCCTCTTCGGCAGACAACCTCGCCGGCGCGTGGGCGGAGGGGATGTTCGCGATGCTGACGCAGTTCGGCATCCCGCTCACGCCGCCCCTGCAGACCCTCGTCGCCGGGTCACCGGCCCCCGAGCTGGAGCGCGCACTCGACTGGCTCGACGCCGAGCGCGGCGGCGCCGCGGCCTACCTGCGGTCGGGGGGACTCAGCGAGGACGAGCTCGCGGCGCTCGAGCGCCGGATCGCGGGCTGAGCCGAGGCATCCGTCGCCCCTCGCCGAGGAAAGGCTCAGGCCGTGGCGGCCCCGAGCGCGGCCCGAAGCCGGTCGGGAGAGACACGCCAGTGGGCGTGCACCGTGCCGTCGATGAGGACGACGGGGATCTTCTCCCACCACAGCTCGTAGAGCGCGGGATCGTCCAGGATCGACTTCTCGTCGACCTCGACGCGGCCCTCCGGAAGGTCCGAGATGACGGACTCGACGATCTCGCGCGCGACGTCGCACAAGTGGCAGTCGGGCTTCGAGATGAGGGTGAGAGTCGTCACTTCTCCATCGTAGGAGCGCCCCGAGCCCACAGGGTCAGCGCTCGATCGGATAGCCGGCCGCAGCCCACTCCCCCGTGCCGCCCTCGACATTGGTGGCGTCGTAGCCGCGTGCCTCAAGAGCCTCGACGACCCGCGCCGAGCGGCCGCCGACCTGGCAGATGACGTCGAAGGCGCCCTCGGGGAGCTCATCGAGGTGAGCGCCGAGCGTCGACATGGGGAGGTTCACGGCGCCCGGGACGTGCCCCGTCTCGAACTCGTACGGCTCGCGGACGTCGATGAGCGGCACGTCGGTGCGCTGACGCAGTTCGTGGACCGTGATGGACTGCATGGTGCCTCCGAGGTCGGGACGCGGGTCGTCGCGAGAACACGAAGCGCCCGTCCGGAGACAGGCGCTTGGTGTTCGGCCGCTTACTTCTTGTTGCGGCGCTGGTGGCGAGTCTTGCGAAGCAGCTTGCGGTGCTTCTTCTTCGCCATGCGCTTGCGGCGCTTCTTGATGACAGAACCCACGGAAAACCTCACTATGTCGGGGTCTGGGCGCGGTGCGTGGCGCGCCCGGGATCGGGCAGAACGAAAAATGCCTCGGATCAGTCTAGCCGACGTCGGCGACCGGCCGTTGCAGGGCCTCGGTGACCGCCGATTCGGGCACGCGATAGCTGCGGCCGAACCGCACCGCCGGGAGCTCGCCGGCGTGCACGAGCCGATACACCGTCATCTTCGAGACGCGCATGAGTTCGGCGACCTCGGCGACGGTGAGAAAGCGGACGTCGGGCAGCTCGGCCATGTCCCTCGCCTCCCCTCGGCGTATGCATTGTGCACCGCCACTTTAGAGCCTGCGCGCGACGCGTGTAAACCGGTGTTGCCGGTGTGAATCCTGAGACGAGGCCCGCGAGCCCCTTCGGAACCTCGACTCCCGTGCCCGAGCTCGAAACTCTCAGCCGATTCATATCCTGCCCTCTTCCGAAACATCGGGTGTGGGGCTCCACTTTTCCCATGGAAGAGAAGACTCCTCCGGCGGCATCGGAGCCGGCCGGTCCGCAGCATCCCTCGTCCGGGCCTTCCGCCTCGGATCAGCCCACCCTCGCGTACCCCACCGCGCCTTCGCCGGCGGCCCACGCGACCGCTCCCCCGCATCCGCAGGCCTACCCGACGACCCCTTACGCAGCTGCCCCGCCTCCCCCGGGCTATGCCGCAAGGGATGCCGCGTACCCGCCCCCGCCCCCCGACGGCCGGCGGTCGCACGTCGGCGTGATCGTCGGCTCGATCGTGGGCGGTCTGCTGCTGCTCGGACTCACGTTCGCGGGGGGCGCCGCGGTCGGATGGTGGGCGGGGTCCCACCTCGGCGGTCCGGTCATGTACGGGCCGGCCATGCACAACGGCCAGCAGCCTCCCGGCTGGGGCGACCGTCAGCCCGGAGACAACGGCCGGCACAACGGCCACGGCCAGCAGAACGGGCACAACGGCCAGGACGACGAAGACGACGACACCGGCCAGGACGACAGCGGTTCCTGAGCCCGCACGGCGAGCCCGGGGGCTCAGCGGCCAGGCAGCTTCTTCAGCGCGTTCTCGAAGGCGTGCTTGGCAGACGCTGCGGCGCGCCCGACGACCTCGGCCGCATGCGCCGCCGACTCCGTGAGCACCGGAGCGCCGGCGTCGTACTCCTCTTCTTCCTCATCGTCGATGAGGAACGGGACGAGCCAGTCGTCGACCTCGTCGAGCGGGGCCGGCGACAGGCTGTAGTACCGGTGCTGTCCTTCTTCGCGAACCGAGACGAGGGATGCCTCGCGCAGCACCTTGAGGTGCTTCGACACCGTGGGCTGGCTGACGCCGAGCTCGTGCACGATGTGGGAGACGCTCGTGCCCCGCTCCCCATCGGCGGACCGGGACAGCAGGAGCTGCAGGATCTCGCGCCGTGTGCCGTCTGCGATCACGTCGAAGATGTCCGCCATGTCGACAGACTAGCCGCGCGCCCGGCGGAGTACCATGACTGGGGTTTCCGCAAATAAAGGGGGCGAGACATGACGGCCGATCCCGTCAGTCCGTTCTCGCGCACCGGACTCCGCCGGTTCCTGAGCCGCTTCTGGGACGACCTGCGATCGCTCACGACATCGTCCCCCGCACGCTTCGCGGTCCTGGTCTTCGCGATCCTCATCCTGGCCTTCACGGCACTGCTCTCAGTGCCTGCGGCGACGGCCACAGGTCAGCGCGCGCCTCTCGCCGACGCCCTCTTCACGGCGGTCTCGACCATCTGCGTCACGGGCCTCTCGACCGTCGACATGGGCACCTACTGGTCGCCGTTCGGACAGGTCGTCATCTTCATCGGCGTCAACGTCGGCGCCCTGGGCGTCCTGACCCTGGCGTCGATCCTGGGCCTCATCATCTCCAAGAGGCTGGGGCTGCGCGCCAAGCTCATCGCGGCGGGCGACACGAACCCCATGCGGGCGCACGGCGGACCCGTGAACGAGGGGCAGACCGTACGGCTCGGCGAAGTCGGTGTGCTGCTGCGCACCGTCGCACTCTCGACGCTCGTGATCGAGGCGGGGCTCGCCGTCCTCCTCTACCCGTCGATCCTGCTTGCCGGCGTGCACCCGCTCGTGGCGCTGTGGGAGGCGCCGTACTACGCGGCGATGGCCTTCACGAACACGGGCTTCACGCCGAACCCGGGCGGCCTCGAACCCTTCGCGACCGACTACTTCTTCCTCACCGTGATGATGGCCGGCGTCTTCCTCGGGTCGATCGGCTTCCCCGTCATCTACACGCTGTGGCGCAACCAGTGGCACGTACGCCAATGGACCCTGCACGCCAAGCTCACGCTCATCACGACGGTGCTGCTCTTCTTCGTCGGGGCCGGCGCCTTCCTGGCGCTCGAGTTCGACAACCCCGCCACCTTCGGCCGCATGGATGCCTGGGACACGGTCTTCCAGTCCTTCTTCCTCTCGGCGATGACTCGTTCCGGCGGCTTCTCGGTCGTCGACATCGGCAACCTCAACGGGTCGTCGCTCATCGTCGGGTCGATGCTCATGTTCGTCGGCGGCGGCTCGGCGTCCACGGCGGGCGGCATCAAGGTCACGACGCTCGCCGTCCTCGCTCTCGCCGTGTGGTCGGAGGCGAAGGGCCGGCAGTCGGTGCAGGCCTTCGGCCGCCGCATCCCGAGCGATGTCCAGCGCGTCGCCCTCTCGGTCGTTGCGTGGGGCGCGACCATCGTCGCCCTCTCGACGATCGTGATCTCGCACATCACGAAGGCCCACGTCGAGGACGTGCTCTTCGACGTGATCTCGGGGTTCGCGACGGTCGGCCTGTCGACCGGGCTCACGGCGTCGCTCCCCGACCCCGGCATCTACGTCATGGCGCTGACGATGTTCATGGGACGCGTTGGTACAGTGACTCTCGCCGCGGCCGTGGCCGCGACATCCCGTTCGCAGCTGTACTCGCTGCCGGTGGAAAGGCCGATCGTTGGTTGAGCAGATCCGCGGCGACGCACCCGTCCTGGTCATCGGACTCGGGCGCTTCGGCGCCGCGTGCGCGGGCGAGCTCGACCGGCTGGACCGCGAGGTGCTCGCGATCGACGAGAGCCTCGAGCTCGTGCAGAAGTGGTCGGAGCGCGTCACCCACACCGTGCAGGCAGACGCGAAGAACATCGACGCGCTGAAGCAGATCGGCGCGCAGGACTTCCAGGTCGCCGTCGTCGCCGTCGGGTCGTCGATCGAGGCATCCGTCCTCATCACCGCCAACCTCGTCGACCTCAAGGTGCCGCAGATCTGGGCGAAGGCCGTCTCGCAGTCGCACGGCAAGATCCTCGCGCGCGTCGGCGCGAACCACGTCATCTATCCCGAGCGTGAGGCCGGCGAGCGCGTCGCGCACCTCGTCAGCGGACGGATGCTCGACTTCATCCGCTTCGACGACGACTTCGTGCTCGCCAAGATGTACCCGCCGAAGTTCATCCGCGGCGTCGGCCTCAACGAGTCGGGCGTGCGCACGAAGTACCACGTGACCGTCGTCGGCGTGAAGAGCCCCGGCAAGCCGTTCCGGTACGCGGAGGCGAACACGGTCGTGACGAACCACGACCTCATCATCGTGTCCGGCACCAACAGCGACATCGAGCGCTTCGCGGCCCTCGACCGCTAGCCTCCGCCCGGGGCCGGGGCTCTTCACGCCGACCACCGCGCTACGCCCCTGCCGTGCACACCGGCGGGAGGTCCCGGCGACGCGCCTGCGCGCGGCATCCATCACCGGCGTTTCCCGAAGAATTCCCGCAGTCGACCTACCGCAGCTGCGCGAAGCCTTCCACGCGGTCGGTCGGGCCGACGATGATGACGGTGGATCCCTCGCCCAGCACCGTCTCGTTGTCGGCGTTCTGCCACTCCCCCTCCGCCGGGCGGAACGCCGTGACGGTGATGCCGTGCTTCTGCCGGAGGGTCGTCCGTCCGAGGGGGATCCCGAGGATCTCGGCGGGCGGGGCGATCTTGGCCAGTGAATACCCGGGCTCGATCTCGAGATAGTCGATCGCGGCACCCCGCACGAGGTGGGCGACCCGCCGGCCCATGTCCTTCTCGGGATAGATGACGTGGGTGACACCGAGCTGCTCGAGGATCTTGCCGTGCTGCTCGGTGACGGCCTTGGCCCAGATCACCGGGATCTTCATGCCGAGGAGGATCGACGCGGTCAGGATCGATGCCTGCACGTCGGCGCCGATCGCCACCACCACGCGGTCGAACTCGTCGACGGCCAGCTGGCGCAGCGCCTCCTCCTTCGTGGAGTCGGCACGCACGACCTGCGTGAGCTGG
This sequence comes from Microbacterium sp. 4R-513, assembly GCF_011046485.1. Classification (NCBI taxonomy): domain Bacteria; kingdom Bacillati; phylum Actinomycetota; class Actinomycetes; order Micrococcales; family Microbacteriaceae; genus Microbacterium; species Microbacterium sp. 4R-513. The sequence goes on along the minus strand of NZ_CP049256.1, from coordinate 2,214,763 downwards.
CCGTTGTGCGCCTGGACGAGCTCGTCGTCACGGTCGATGCCGAGCACCTCGGTGCCCGAGGCCATGAGTTCGAGGGCGAGAGCGCTGCCGAAGCGCCCCAAGCCGATGACGGCCACCGAATCGGCCTCGGCGATGCGGCGGGACGTGTCGCCGAAGAGTGCGAATCTAGCCAATGGCGGGCCTTTCCTCGGGGTATTCGTAGAGCACGCGGCGATCGCGGAGCGCGAAGGCCGAGCCGATCGTGAGCGGTCCGAGCCGCCCGATGAACATGAGGATCACCAGGATGACCTCGGCCCCGGGGGGCAGGCCGTAGGTGATGCCGGTCGTGAGTCCGACGGTGCCGAACGCGGAGACCGCCTCGAAGAGCACCTTGTCGAACGGATGCCCCGTGATCAGCATGAGCGCGATGACCGCCGCCATGACGACGGCGATCGCGAGCAGCACGACCGAGATCGCCTGCCGGTGTACGGCGCGCGAGAGCCGCTTGCCGAAGATGTGGACGGATGCCTCGCCGCGGAGCTCGGTCAGGAGGATGAAGTAGAGCACGGCGAAGGTCGTGACCTTGATGCCGCCCGCCGTGCCGGCGGGGCCGCCCCCGATGAACATTAGGACGTCCATGCCGACCCAGGTCTCGTCGCGCATCTGGCCGATGTCGACCGAGTTGAAGCCGGCGGTGCGCGTCTGGACGGAGTGGAAGAAGCCGATGAGGATGCGGGCAGCCGGGTCGTAGCCGCCGAGCGTGCGCGGGTTCGACCACTCGAGGATCGTGATGTAGAGCGTGCCGGCGATCAGGAGCACGATCGACATCGACAGCACCAGGCGCGTGTTCATGGTCCATCGGAGGGGGTGGCGGAACTCGCGCCTCAGCTGCATGAGAACCGGGAAGCCCAGCCCGCCGAGGATGATCGCGGCGCAGATGGGAAGGCAGATGAACGGGTCGGAGGCGAAGCCGATGAGGTTGTCGCTGAAGAGGGCGAAGCCGGCGTTGTTGAACGATGAGACGGAGTGGAAGAGGGCGTACCAGGCGGCCTCGCCGGGTGGGTAGCCGTAAGCCCCGGCGAAGCGCAGGAAGAGCACGAAGGCCGTGCAGGCCTCGATGAGGAATGAGATCAGCACGATGTTGCGGACGAGCCCGCGCACGTCGTCGAAGCTGACCGCGTTCGCCTCGGCGGCCGCGGTGAGCCGGCCGGCGACTGTGAGCCGCCGCGCGAGGACGAGCCCGATGGTCGATGCCGACACCATGATCCCGAGGCCGCCGATCTGGATCAGCAGCAGGATGACGGCCTGACCGAAGGGCGACCAGAAGGTCGCGGTGTCGACGACGGTCAGGCCCGTGACGCAGACCGCGGAGGTGGCTGTGAAGAGCGCGTCGAAGAAATCGGCGACCTCGCCCGTGCGACTCGAGATCGGCAGCATGAGCAGGCCCGTGCCGGCGAGGACGGCGATGCCGAAGGCCGCGACGACGGTGCGGGCGGGTCGCAGGCGCCGGCCCGCCCGCTGCGCGGGCCGACGCGGTCGAGTCGCCATGGCGTGACTCTAACGCTCCGAGAGCCGCGCTCCCCCGCGACCGGCGGTCGGTAGGCCGTGCACAACGGCGGGCGGTTTCCGCGGCGCGCCGGGGCGCGGCATCCGTCGCCGGCGTGTCACCCACATGCCCCGCCGTTGTGCTCGCTCGCCCAACCGAAGATCCGTCGGTATTCGCTCTTGCTAAGTACCGGTACTCGGCGTTACTATCTAGTGGTAGTCAGCAATACCGAGTAGTGGAAAGGAGGGATCACCATGGGCAAGCAGGAGACCGAGATGCTCAAGGGAATCCTCGAGGGCGTCGTCCTCGCCGTCCTGTCCACGCGCGATGCCTACGGGTACGAGATCACGGCGTGGCTGCGCGAGCAGGGATTCGCCGACATCGCGGAAGGAACGATCTACGCGCTCCTCGTCCGCGTCGAGCAGCGCGGGCTGGTCGACGTCGAGAAGGTGCCCTCCGAGAAGGGCCCGCCGCGCAAGGTCTACTCCCTCAACGCGCAGGGACGGGACTACCTCAACGAGTTCTGGAGGACGTGGAGCTTCCTCACGGACCGGCTGAACAAGCTCCGCACCGACGACACCCCATCCCCTAGCAAGACCGACGCCGACGAGATCGGCGAGAAGGAGAAGTGACCATGGCCGCGAAGTGGATCGAAGCGCTCACCGGATCGCTCGAGCAGAAGAAGCAGTACAAGCAGACCAAGGCGCGCCTCGACGCGCTGCCGGAGCCCTACGGGGCCTCCGCGAAGGCGATGCACCGGTACTTCATGTACTACGGCGGCATCACCGACGGCGACGACCTCATCAGGATGTTCGAGGACCTCGTCGACCTGTGGGAGCGCGCCGCCCTTGACGGCACCCCTGTCCGCGACATCGTCGGCTCCGACCCGGTCGAGTTCGCCGAGACGTTCGCGCAGTCGTACGGCGGCGCGCAGTGGATCGACAAGGAGCGCGCCCGCCTCACGAAGGCGATCGAAGACGCGGAAGGAGCGCAGGAGAAATGACCACGGCATCCCTCGCCTCACCCGCCGTGCGCGTGCGCGGCATCGAGAAGTCGTACAAGGACCTCCACGTCCTGCGCGGCGTCGACTTCGACGTCGAGCGCGGCTCGATCTTCGCTCTGCTGGGCTCGAACGGCGCCGGAAAGACGACGCTGGTCAAGATCCTGTCCACCCTCCTCACGGCCGACGCCGGCGTCGCGAGCGTCAACGACCTCGACGTCGCGACGCAGGGCGACGACGTCCGCGAGGCGATCAGCCTCACGGGCCAGTTCGCCGCCGTCGACGAGGTGCTGAGCGGCCGCGAGAACCTCGTGCTCGTCGCCAAGCTGCGGCATCTCAAGAACCCGGCGGCGATCGCCGACGGTCTGCTGGCACGGTTCTCGCTGACGGATGCCGCGTCCCGCAAGGTCGCGACCTACTCCGGCGGCATGCGCCGGCGCCTCGACATCGCGATGAGCCTCATCGGGAGCCCCGCCGTCATCTTCCTCGACGAGCCGACGACGGGCCTCGATCCGCAGGCGCGCATCGAGGTGTGGGACGCCGTCAGGGAGCTCGCCGCGAGCGGCACGACGGTGCTCCTCACGACGCAGTACCTCGACGAGGCGGAGCAGCTGGCCGACCGCATCGCGATCCTGCACGAGGGGCGCATCATCGTCGACGGAACGCTCGCCGAGCTGAAGCGGCTCCTGCCGCCCGCTCAGGTGGAGTACGTCGAGAAGCAGCCGACGCTCGAAGAGGTCTTCCTCTCGATCGTCGGAGACGACCGCAAGAGCGACACCGCCGCCGGCGGCGGCGCGACCGAGAAGTAAGGAACGACCATGACCACGCACGTCATCGGCGACACGGCCGTCCTCACGGGCCGGTCCCTGCGCCACATCACCCGCAGCCTCGACACGATCATCACGACGGCGATCACCCCGGTCGCGATCATGCTGCTCTTCGTGTTCGTCTTCGGCGGCGCCATCGACACGGGTTCAGTGGCCTACGTCGACTACCTCCTGCCCGGCATCCTCCTCATCACGGTGGCTTCCGGCGTCGCGTACACCTCGGCGCGCCTGTTCACCGACCTGCAGAGCGGGATCTTCGAGCGGTTCCAGTCCATGCCGATCGCCCGGTCGTCGGTGCTGTGGTCGCACGTCCTCACCTCGGTCGTGGCGAACCTCACCTCGGTGGTGGTCGTGATCGCCGTGGCGCTGCTCATGGGCTTCCGGTCGGGCGCCGACGTGCTGCAGTGGCTCGCGGTCGGAGGCATCCTGGCGCTCTTCACCCTCGCGCTGACCTGGCTCGCGGTCATCGCGGGCCTCTCGGCCAAGACGATGGACGGCGCCGGCGCCTTCGCCTACCCGCTCATCTTCCTGCCGTTCATCAGCTCGGCCTTCGTGCCCACCGAGACGATGCCCGGTCCGGTGCGGTTCTTCGCCGAGTACCAGCCGACCACGTCGATCGTGAACGCCCTGCGCGACCTTCTCGCCGGCAGGCCGGTCAGCGGAGACATCTGGATCGCTCTCGCGTGGTGCGTCGGCATCCTCGTCATCGGATATGTCATCTCGATGGTGATCTACCGCCGCAAGTTCCGCTGACCGGGCGACCGAAACGGCGGGCCGCACCCTCAGGGGTGCGGGCCCGCCGTTGCGTCGTGCGAGGCCTATGCGCCGGCGGCGAGCTCTCGGGCGCGGGCGAGCGCGGCATCCGTCGCCTCGGCGAAGAGCCCCGCGAGGTGCGCCCCCTGCAGCACCGCGACCGCCCGCTCGGTCGTGCCCTTGGGGCTCGTGACCTGGCGGCGGAGCTCGGCGGGCTCCTCGCCGGATGCCTCGAGCAGCGCGGCCGCGCCGATGAAGGTCTGCTCGGCCATGAGCCTCGCCTGCTCCTCCGTGAAGCCCTTGCCGACGGCGGCTTCGGTGAGCTCCTCGATGAGGAGATAGACGTAGGCGGGCCCTGAGCCGGAGATGGTCGAAAGGGCGTCGATCTTGTCCTCAGGGACCTCGACGACCGTCCCGACCGTCTCGAAGAGGCGGCGCGCGACGGCGAAGTGCTCGGGCGTCGCCTCGGTCCCGGCGGCGAGGCCTGTGACCGCCCTGCCGACGAGCGCGGGCGTGTTGGGCATCGAGCGCAGGACGGGGATGCCGGCACCGAGGATCGACTCGAACGTCGCGATCTTGACGCCGGCCGCGAGGCTCACGACGATCGTGCCGGGGCGGAGCCGAGGGGCGATCTCGCGCAGCAGGTCGGGGACCATGGCGGGTTTGACGCCGATGAGCACGATCTCGGCGGTGGACGCGGCATCCGCGTTCCCCGTCGGCTGCTCCTCGAGAGCGATCGACGAGACACCGTCGAGGTCGGCGAGTGCGCCGGCCTTTTCGGAACTGCGGTTCGTGGCGGTCAGACCGGAGGTCGCGAGACCCGAGCGCACGAGCCCGCGAAGGACGGCGCCGCCCATCGAGCCGGCGCCGAGGATCGCGATGGAGGGGAGGGAGTCGGGCATGCCCGCCATCCTATGAGCCGCGGGTGAACGACCTGCGGCGCGGTGTTGTCGAACCACAGAATCAGTGTTGACTTATATAAGTATCGGCGCAATCATTTAGTCATGCACGCGCTCGATGTCCTCGGTGATCCGGTCCGCCGCCGGATCATCGAGCTGCTCGCCGACGGCGAGCTCAGCGCGGGCGACATCGGAAGCGTGATCCAGCGCGAATTCGGGATCTCGCAACCCGCCGTGTCGCAGCACCTGCGGGTCCTGCGCGACGCCGGCTTCGCCACGGTGCGGGCGGAGGGTACCCGTCGGCTGTACGCCGTCGACCCGCGGCCCCTCGAGGCCGCCGACGCGTGGTTCGACCCCTTCCGCCGGTTCTGGCAGCCACGGCTCGACGCCCTCGGCACAGAGCTCGCCCGTGGCCGTCGAGCACGTCGGCTCGACGGCGAGAAGGCGGACGAGGAGACGGATGCCGCGGCATCCCCTCTCCCCGAAGAACCGCCCGCAGACCCCGAAGACCCGGAAGACGGCTGAGACGCCGACACCTGAGACCACACCGACAAGGAGAAGAACCCATGGTTGATGTCAACGCACAGATCGCGGCCGTCGAGCGCGGCGTCGAGACGACGCAGCAAGACGGTGAGGACGTCCGCGTGCAGCGGCTCGCGCAGGAGTATCCGTCGAGCCTCGAGGACGTGTGGGAGGCCGTCACGACGGCGGACCGCATCCGCCGGTGGTTCCTGCCGGTGTCGGGCGACCTGCGCCTGGGCGGGCGGTACCAGCTCGAGGGGAACGCCGGCGGCGAGGTGCTCGCCTGCGAACCGCCGTCGGGCGGCACGGCGTCGTACCGCGCGACGTGGGAGTACGCGGGCGGCGTGACGTGGATCACCGTCCGCGTCACCGAAGCCGGCGCCGACCGGACGCGCTTCGAGCTCGAGCACGTTGCAGCCGTGTCGGAGGTGCCCGACGAGATGTGGGAGCAGTTCGGTCCCGGCGCCACGGGCATCGGCTGGGACTCCGGCCTGCTCGGACTCGCCCTTCACCTCGGCTCGGCCGTGGACGGGCCGTCGCCGGAGGAGGGCCAGGCGTGGATGCTCACCGACGAGGGCAAGCAGTTCACCCGCGCGTCGGCCGACGCGTGGCGAGAGGCCCACATCGGCGACGGCGCGGACCCGGAGGTCGCGTCCCGAGCCGCCGACGCCACGGCCGCGGCATACATGGGCGAGATGCCGACCGACATGGGAGACGCCGGAAGCACCGAGGCGTGACGGGTGCCCGCGACCCTCGCCATGCGCGTGCGGGGGTTAACCTGAAAGCTCGTTCACCTCGATCGAGGGGGGTTTATAGTCGAGGCAGACGGGAGCGCCGACGCTCCCCTGGGGACATCCGAAGGACGCGTCATGACTCTCTTCGACGGCATCACCGCCCGGCTTATCGACACTCCTCGACTCACCGTCAACATCCTCGAGAGGGACGGCGACGACCCGGCGACACCGCCGGAGCGCACGGTCGTGCTGATCCACGGCAACGGCTCCTCCTCGCTGTTCTGGCAGGAGATCATGCAGGATCTCCCGCACGACCTGAGGGTCATCGCCGTCGACCTGCGCGGGTACGGCGGCACCGAGCACTCCCCCATCGATGCGACGCGCGGGGTCCGGGACTTCAGCGACGATGTGTTCGCGACCCTCGAGGCCCTCGGCATCCCGACCGCGCACTTCGTGGGCTGGTCGATGGGTGGCGGCATGATCATGCAGTACGCCCTCGAGCACCCCGCTCTGAGCCTCACCCTGCAGTCGCCCGTGTCGCCGTACGGCTTCGGCGGCACGCGTCGCGACGGCAGCCGTCTCACCGACGACGACGCGGGCTGCGGCGGCGGGGCGGCCAACCCCGACTTCGTCGAGCGCCTCATCGCCCACGACACGTCCGACGAAGCGCCCACGTCGCCGCGTAACGTCTTCCGCTCCGGCTACGTCGCGCCCGGCTACACGACCGAGCACGAGGATGTCTGGGTCGAGTCGATCCTCTCGACCTCGACGGCGACCGGCAACTACCCCGGGGACTCGGTGCACAGCGACAACTGGCCTGGTTTCGGCGCCGGCACGGTCGGAGTGCTCAACACGATGGCCCCGCAGTACTTCGACGTGTCGGCCGTCGTCGACCTCGAACCCAAGCCCCCCGTGCTCTGGATCCACGGCACCGCCGACGCCATCGTCTCCGACGCCTCCTTCTACGACTACAACCACCTCGGCGCCCTCGGGATCATCCCAGGGTGGCCGGGGGCTGACATCGCCCCGGCACAGCAGATGGTCTCGCAGACCCGCGACGTGCTCGACGCGTACTCGGCGAAAGGGGGCGACGTGACCGAGATCGCGCTCGACGGCGTCGGGCATTCGGCTCACCTCGAGCGCCCGGCCGAATTCCGTCACGCTCTCCTGCAGGTGATCGGCTACGTGGGGCGCCCCGCGGAGCCCTCACCGCCGACCGAGACCATCATCCTCCGCTCGGCGGATTGACGCCGCGCCGCTGGCCGGTGCGTCAAGGGCGCTGATGGATGCCGCGGCATCCGTAGACTTCTCCGCATGAGTGCTTCCGGCGGCGGCAAGGCGATTCTGGCGGCGTTCCTCGCGAACATGGGCATCGCCCTGGCGAAGTTCGTGGCGTGGCTCATCTCGGGGTCGTCCTCGATGCTCGCCGAGGCGATCCACTCCGTGGCGGACTCCGGCAACCAGCTCCTGCTCATGCTCGGCGGCCGCAAGGCGCGGCGTGAGGCCGATGCGGAGCATCCGTTCGGCTACGGACGCGAGCGGTACGTCTACGCGTTCGTCGTCTCGATCATCCTCTTCTCGGTCGGCGGCCTGTTCTCGATCTACGAGGGCGTCGAGAAGCTCACGCATCCGCACGAGCTCGAGAACGTGTGGGTGCCCCTCGCGGTGCTCGGCATCGCGATCGTGCTGGAGTCGATCTCGCTGCGCACCGCGGTCGGCGAGAGCAATCACCTCCGCACGAAGGGACAGTCCTGGGTGTCGTTCGTGCGGCACGCGAAGGCTCCCGAGCTGCCCGTCGTGCTGCTCGAGGACGTCGCGGCGCTCACCGGTCTCGTGTTCGCCCTGTTCGGCGTCGGGCTGACGGCCATCACGGGCAACTCGGTCTTCGACGCGATCGGCACGCTCATGATCGGCACGCTCCTCGTGCTCGTCGCGATCGTCCTCGGCATCGAGACGAAGAGCCTCCTCGTCGGCGAAGGCGCGACGCGGGGCGACTACGACAAGATCGTGTCGGCCATCCACGGCGGCTCCGAGATCGAGAAGCTCATCCACATCAAGACGCTCTACCTCGGACCCGATGAGCTGCTCGTCGCGGCGAAGCTGAGCTTCGCTGCCGATCGTGCCCTCGGCGAGGTCGCGGCCGACATCGACGCGATCGAGGAACGGATCCGCAAGGCCGTTCCGGCCGCGCGCGTGATCTATCTCGAGCCCGACATCCTGCGGACGCCGGGTGGGCCGACGCCCACCGAGCAGATCGTCCTCAAGTCCGAGAACTGACCCCGCGAGACATGGAGTACTGCGTCTTCGTCGAGCCGCAGCTCGGGGCCTCCTACGCCGACCAGCTGGCGTTCGCCCAGACCGCCGAGCGCCTCGGGTTCGACGGCTTCTTCCGCTCCGACCACTACATGCGCTCGGGCCGGTCGCAGCAGCTTCCGGGGCCGACCGACGCCTGGACGACGCTCGCCGGACTCGCCCGCGAGACATCCCGCATCCGCCTCGGCACCCTCGTCTCATCGGTGACCTTCCGCCACCCCGGCATCCTCGCCGTGCAGGTGGCCCAGGTCGACGACATGTCGGGCGGCCGCGTCGAGCTCGGCCTGGGCGCAGGCTGGATGGAGCAGGAGCACCGGGCCTACGGCATCCCGTTCCCCGCGAAGCGGTTCGACCTGCTCGAGGAGCAGCTCGTCGTCGTCACGGGCCTGTGGGCGACACCTGTCGACGAGACGTTCTCGTTCGACGGCCGCCACTACCGCCTGGAGGATTCGCCGGCCCTCCCCAAGCCGGCTCAGCCGCGCGTACCGCTGATCGTGGGAGGCAGGGGGCCCCGACGCACGCCGGAGCTCGCGGCACGCTTCGCGACGGAGTTCAACCTCGGCTTCCCTGCGCTCGAGGAGATCCCGGAGCGCCTCGCGAACCTCCGCGCCGCGTGCGAGCGCGTGGGACGGGACCCGCAGACGCTGAAGTTCTCGCTCGCGATGTCGACTTTCGCCGGCGCCGACGACGCCGCCGTCGCCCGCCGCGCGGCCAAGCTGGGCCGCTCACTCGAAGAGGTGCGCGACGGCGTCAACATCGTCGGCGACGCGGATGAGATCGGCGAGCGGATCGCCCGCTACGCCGAGCTCGGCATACACCGCGTGTACTTCCAGCTGCTCGATCTGCAGGACGTCGACCACGTGGAGTATCTGGGCGCCGAGGTGCTCCCCGGGCTCCCGCGCTGATCCGGAGCGCGTCTCAGCGGAGCGGGTCAGCGCAGCGGGTCGAAGAACCGCCGCAGGAGAGTGGATGCCTCGGCCTCGCGGACCCCCGCGACGACCTCCGCACGGTAGGGCAGCCGCCGATCGCGCACCACGTCGTACACCGACCCCGCCGCCCCGGCCTTCTCGTCCCAGGCGCCGAAGACGAGCCGCGAGACGCGCGCCTGAAGCAGAGCGCCTGCGCACATGAGGCACGGCTCGAGCGTCACGGCGAGCGTGCAGCCCGAGAGGTTCCAGCTGCCGAGCGCCGCAGCCGCCGCGCGCAGCGCCACCACCTCGGCATGGGCCGTCGGATCGCCCGTGACCTCGCGGAGGTTGCGCCCCTCGGCGATGATCGTGCCCGCGGCATCCGTCACCACCGCTCCCACCGGCACGTCGCCCTGCTCTCCCGCGTCGGCGGCGAGTGCGAGCGCACGGTCCATCGCGGCGAGATCGGCGGGATCGGGGATCACAGTCCGAGACTACGGCCCAGTAGCCTGGGCGTATGCGCCTGCACGTCGCCGACCACCCCCTCATCACCCACAAGCTCACGGTGCTGCGCGATGCGCGCACGACGTCGCCGGTGTTCCGGCAGCTCACCGAAGAGCTCGTGACCCTTCTCGCCTACGAGGCGACCCGGAACGTGCGGGTGTCGCCGATCGAGATCCAGACTCCGGTCACCACGACGACCGGTGTCAAGATCGGCGAGCCCCGTCCGCTCGTCGTGCCGATCCTGCGCGCCGGCCTCGGCATGCTGGAGGGCATGGTGAAGCTGCTCCCCACGGCCGAGGTGGGGTTCCTCGGCATGGTGCGCAATGAGGAGACGCTCGCTCCGTCGACGTATGCCGAGCGCCTCCCCGAGAACCTGAGCGACCGCCAGTGCTTCGTCCTCGACCCCATGCTCGCGACGGGCGGCTCACTCGGCGCGGCGATCGAGTTCCTCTTCAAGCGCGGAGCGCAGGACGTGACGGCGATCTGCCTGCTCGGCGCCCCCGAAGGAGTGGCTGCGATCGAGCGGCAGGTCGACGGCCGCGACGTGACCCTCGTGCTGGGTGCGCTCGACGAACGCCTCAACGACAAGGGCTACATCGTGCCGGGGCTCGGAGACGCCGGGGACCGGCTGTACGGCACCGTCTGACGATGATTGCGCGCTTCTCGCAAGGGCCTTCAGAACGGCCCGCAAAAGAGAAGTGGTGCGGCACCCGCCCCTCGCCGAACGGGTACCGCACCTGCGTCGTGATGACGCCCTATAAGGCTATGTGCCGCTCGAAAATGTCCCTAAGGGGTTGACATCCGAGAAGCGGCCAGTTAATCGATCGCGTCCAGAACGAGGCGCGCGAAGCCGCTCAGCCGGGCCACCCCCTCGGGAGTGCGGGGCAGGTCGTCGAGCAGCCCCGGCGCGTACACGACGTAGGCCGTGTGCTTCGCCCGCGAGATGGCGACGTTGAGGCGATTGCGCAGGAGGAGGAACTCCAGACCCCGCGGCGCGTCGCGCCCCGACGACGCGGCGAGCGACACGATGGCCACCACCGCCTCCTGACCCTGGAACCGGTCGACGGTGCCGACGGGGATGCTCGGGAAGCCTGCCTCGGCGAGCGCGCGCTCCACCTCGACCTGCTGCGCGTTGTAGGGCGTGACGACGATGATGTCGGTCTCGGTCAGCGGGCGTGGGGGTGCGGCCTCTTCAGCGGTGGTCGCCGCCGACGGGTCGGTCCACTCCCGGCCGAGCAGATCGCGGACGAGCTGCACGACCGTCGCGGACTCCTCGACCGACTGCGTCGAGTTGCCGTGGTGCCGCACCGGCACGGCGTGCAGCCCCGGTGCCACACCGGCGAGCGTGCGCAGGGCGGCGGAGGGATGCGACGCGAGCTCACCCTGGTACGAGAGCGTCGAGACCGGGTCGGCGACGGCCGGGTGCATGCGCCACGTGAGCGCGAGGAAGTAGCCGTACTCGGGCGGCACGACATCGGCGCCGTCCATGACCCAGCCGAGCGCCGACGTGTCGACGGGCTCAGGGTGCGTGCCCTGGCTCACCTGCGGCAGCTGCTGCGGATCGCCCAGGAGCAGCAGACGCGGCGCGGCGAGCGACACCGCGATCGTCGAGGCCAGCGAGAACTGGCCGGCCTCGTCGATCACGAGGAGGTCGAGGCTGCTCCGCGGCACGCGCCCCTCGTGGCTGAAGTCCCACGCGGTGCCGCCGAGGACGTAGCCGCCGGACTGCTCGGCGACCCAGGCCGCGACGCCGTTCTTCGGGATCGGCGTGAAAGAGGTGCCTGTGGCGGACGCGTCCTTCGGCGCTTTCGCGACCTGCTGCGGCGCGACTCCCGCCTCGACGATGCGGTCGAGCATGTTCTCGACGACGGCATGGGACTGCGCGACGACGCCGATCTTGAAGCCGTGGTCGCGCACGAGCCGGGCGATGACGTGCGAGCCGACGTAGGTCTTGCCCGTGCCCGGAGGGCCCTGCACCGCAAGGTAGCTGCGATCGAGATCCAGGATCGAGCGGGTGATGGCGTCGATGTTGTCACCGTCGGACGGCACGAGCCCGCCGGATCGCGTCCTCGGCGGACGGCGACGGAGGATGTCGGTCGCCGGGTCGTGCGGCAGATCGGGCGATGTCGCGATGACGGTGTCGGCCCAGGCGTCGATCGCGGCCTGCTGGTTGCCGGCGCGCGGCGGCGCCTGCGGGGTCAGGGCGAGCGGGAGTTCGGACCACGTGAGCCCCTCGATCGCGAACTCCTCGACGATCGCCCCGTCGTCGAGGACGTCGATGACGTTGACGCGGTGGTCGGCGTGGATCCAGCGCGGCGACGGCTCGAAGGGGAACGGCGCCGGGAGATCGTAGAGCGCGAAGGGGCTGGACCCCTCGCTGAGGCGCGTGCCGGGCGCGACCTCGCCGCGGAGCTCGAGCACCCGGCGATCGGTGCGCTGACCCTCTTCGCGATGCCAGTCGGCGATGATGCGGCACCGCGCGGCGTCGAGCACGACGACATCGCGGGCGTCCTCCCACACGGAGACGGGCTCGCGGAGGCGCAGGAAGTGGGTGGCCCAGAAGGTCTTCGCCTCGCGCGGGTAGTAGTCGATCGCGGCGGCGCCGAGCCGGAGCGAACGAGCCTCGGCCGAGTCGTCGGGAAGGCGCTGGGCGAGCGCGGCGAGCGTCAAGGCGCGCACCGAGGGCTCGTACGTCGTCTCACCGGGCTCGGGATTCGGCGAGGGCCGGAGGCCGGCCTCGCGGGCTCGATCGACCAGCCAGTCGCGCAGGCGCCTCGTCGACACGCAGTCGTAGCGGTTGTAGTCGGCGAGGTCGTCGAAGATCTCGCGCGCCGCGAGCTCCTGACCGTCGTCGTCGAGAGCGCGAGCCTGCACGTACTTGACGATCGAGTCGTCGCCCTTCTGCACGTCGCTCGTGCGCACCTCGGCGCCCATGTACAGCGGCTCGAGCTTCTTGATCGAGTACGAGCGCGAGCCGACGCGCAGCGCGCGCCGCACGACCGGATAGAGGTCGACGAAGACGCCGTCGCGCAGCAGCCGGTCGACATCGGCCTCGCGCGTGCCGTGCCGTGCCGCCATCGAGAGCAGATGCGTCGGCTCGTACGGCGCGTAGTGATAGATGTGCATGCCGGGATGCTGCATCCGACGCAGATTCACGAGGTCGATGAACCGCTCGAGCGCCTCGCACTCCTGCGCGAACGAATGCGCCCAGATGGCGGAGTACTGCTCGTCGAGATCGACGAAGCCGAAGAGGTAGTCGATCCCCCACTGCACGGGCTCGCCGGGTGCCGGCGTCTCGGTATAGAGCGGGTCGCCCTCGAAGTCGAAGAAGAGGTCGCCCCGATCCGGCCGCGGCAGAGCACCGAGCGCCTTGGGGTGCACGACCTCGTAGGTCGGGATCGGCGCCGGCGGCTCCGCGAGCAGCATTGCCGTCGCGGTGGGGGCTTCGGCGAGTTCCGCCACGGTCTGCAAGCCCGGGATGGGCTCGATGACGGGTACCGGCTGCACCTCGACGAGGGGTGCGACGAGAGGCGGGATGCCGAGTCCTGCCGGGCTCGCGAGCTGCAGCCGCGCCTGCGTGCGCAGCATCGCGAAGGTGTCGGGGCTCATGTGGTCGGGCGACCCGGGCGCCTCGGCGAGCGCATCGATCGTCTGGATGCCGGCCGCCCGCAGACGATCCCGCTGGACGGGCCGCATGCCCGCGACGAGCAGCAGATCGCGGTGTGCGATCACCTCGGCATCGCAGGTGGCGCACCGCCCGCACGCGATCACCCCGAGCTCGCCCCGATCGTCGCCCCAGGCGATCGCTGGTCCGTCTGCGCCGAGGTCGAGCCGCCGGTCGGCGACGAGCGCCCTCAGGCGGTCGCGCCGCAGCGCGAAGACGGGAAGCAGATCCGATGCCTCGTGGACGCTGACGCTGCCGTCGCCGAGCAGCAGCTCCACCCGCTCCGACCGGGGCACTCCGAGGCGGTCGAGCTGCACGACGTAGGCGGCGAGCTGCATGAGCGCCGTGACGCGGGCGTGCCGCGCGAGCTTGGTGTCCTGCACGATCCACGGCCCGGTGCGCTCACCGTGCTCGCCGTCAGCCGAAACGTCGGTCGCGGTTACCGTCGAGGGCTCGCGCAGGAGGAAGTCGGCGAAGCCGACGAATTCGTCGGTCGCGAATGCGGCCTGGTAGACCACGACGGCGCCGGACGCGAGCGCGGCGTTCGTCAGCTCGACGGCGCGCGCGAGGCCCTCGGCATCCGTCGACCGCGTCTCAGGGATCTCGACGACCCGGTCGCCGTACCGCGCCTTGTACTCGGCCAGCACCCGGCGTTCGTGCTCGCCGCCGAGCAGTCCCGCGCGCACGAGGGTCGCGTCTTCGGGCTCTTCGACCGCGGCGACCCGCCCGAGCTTCGCGTCGATCGCGCGGAGCCACGCGAACTCGCACTCCGCGGCGGCCTTGAGGTCGCTCGCACTCCAGACGATCCGGCCTTCGTCCTCGATGTATCGCATGGTCCCCTTCCGCCCTCGACATTAGCCGCGGCCCCCGACACCTTCGTCGTCAACCCCGGCGCCCGCCCCGCCTCTCCTGCCAGACTGGACGCATGAGCCTCCCCTTCGAGAGCGCATACCGGCACGGCTTCGCCCGCATCGCGGCGTGCACGATCCCCCTGGTGATCGCCGACCCGGCGGCCAACGCCGACACCGTCCTGGCGAGCGCGCGCGAGCTGAGCGACGAGGGGGTCGCGGTCGCGGTCTTCCCCGAGCTCTGCCTCACCGGCTACTCGATCGAAGACCTCCTGATGCAGGACGCCGTGCTCGACGGAGTCGTCGCGGCCATCGAGCGGCTGGTCGAGGCATCCATCGATCTCCTTCCCGTGATCGTCGTCGGCGCGCCGCTTCGCCACCGGAACCGCCTCTTCAACTGCGCCGTCGTGATCCACCGCGGCGAGCTGCTCGGCGTCGCGCCGAAGTCGTACCTGCCGAACTATCGCGAGTTCTACGAGCGCCGCTGGTTCGCGCCCGGCGACGACCAGCTCGGCGAGGACATCCGCGTCGGAGGGCTCGAGGCCCCGTTCGGTCCCGACCTGCTGTTCGAGTCCCTCGACGTCCCGGGGCTCGTCGTGCACGCAGAGGTGTGCGAAGACGTGTGGGTGCCCATCCCGCCGTCGTCCTCCGCCGCGCTCGCGGGCGCGACCGTGCTGCTCAACCTGTCGGGCAGCCCCATCACGATCGCCCGGGCCGAGGACCGCAAGAACCTCTGCCAGTCGCAATCGCTGCGGTGCCTCGCCGCCTACGCCTACGCGGCGGCCGGGATGGGCGAGTCGACGAACGACGTGTCGTGGGACGGCCAGACCATGATCTACGAGGGCGGCCTGCTGCTCGACGAGACCGAGCGGTTCCCCGACGGTCCGCGGCACAGCATCGCCGATGTCGATCTCGACCGTCTGCGACAGGACCGGATCCGGCAGGGGACCTTCGACGACAACCGCCGCACGCGCGAGCCGTATTTCCGCACCGTGCACTTCGAGCTCGACCCACCCGCGACCGAGACCGGCCTGCGGCGCCCGCTCGACCGCTTCCCGTTCGTGCCCGACGACCCCGAGCGCCTCGCGCTGGACTGCTACGAGGCCTTCAACATCCAGGTGTCGGGGCTCATGCAGCGCATGCAGGCGATCGGCGACCCGAAGCCCGTGATCGGCGTGAGCGGCGGCCTCGACTCGACGCACGCACTGCTGGTCATCGCGCGCGCGATGGACCGGATGGGCCGGCCGCGCAGCGACATCCTCGCCTACACGATGCCCGGGTTCGCGACGAGCGAGCACACGAAGTCCAACGCGATCGCCCTCGCCGAGACGATCGGCGCCTCGATCGAGACGATCGACATCCGCCCGGCGGCGACCGAGATGCTCGAGCAGATCGGGCATCCCTTCGCCGAGGGCGAGCCCGTGCACGACATCACGTTCGAGAACGTGCAGGCCGGCCTGCGCACCGACTACCTCTTCCGCCTCGCGAACCAGAACGGGGGCATGGTCATCGGCACGTCCGATCTGTCCGAGCTCGCGCTCGGCTGGGCGACCTACGGCGTCGGCGACCACATGAGTCACTACGCCGTCAACGCGGGGGTGCCGAAGACCCTCATCCAGCACGTCATCCGGTGGGTCATCGCGCAGGAGGGGCACGAGGGCGGATCCACCGATCTCAGCGCCCGCGCGCGCGAAGTGCTCCAGTCGGTACTCGACACCGAGATCAGCCCCGAGCTCGTCCCGGCCGGGCAGGACGGCAAGATGCAGTCCACCGAGGATCGCATCGGACCGTACGCGCTGCACGACTTCGCGCTCTACTGGATCCTCCGCTTCGGCATCCGGCCCTCCAAGATCGCGTTCCTCGCGGAGCAGTCCTGGAAGGATCAGGATGCCGGGGCATGGCCGCCGGGCTTCCCCGACGAAGACCGCTACGCGTACGACCTGCCGACGATCGTCAAGTGGCTGAAGGTCTTCCTGCAGCGCTACTTCGCGTTCGCGCAGTTCAAGCGGTCGGCCATTCCGAACGGCCCCAAGGTCTCACCCGCCGGATCGCTGTCGCCGCGCGGTGACTGGCGCGCCCCGTCCGACGGCAACGCGAGCGCGTGGCTCGCCGAGCTGGACGCGGCCCTGCCGGAGTACGCCTCGAAGCGCTGAGGCGGTTTGGGGCGGCATCCGTCGTCGACGCGCCGGCGGCCGCGGCGTGCCACCGCCGATTCCCGCCCCGAAACCGGCGGGAAAAGGGGGGTCAGTGCTCGTTCTCGTACGCCAGCGTGATGATCCAGCCGTCGCGCGAAAGGTCGAGCAGGGAGTAGTGCACGGGGCGGTCGGGGACCCAGCCCTTGTTCCGCGAGAGGTCGAGCCGCACGTAGTCCGGCTTCATGCGCACGCCCCGGCCGTCCGCCTCGCACACGGCCTTCACCCGGGTCCAGTGCGCGAGCAGGGAGTCGAGGTTGTCCTCGTCGAAGAGGTGCGAGTGACGCTTCATCTCGGCGATCGTCGGCTCATCGGGGTGTGCGTCGCGCAGGTCGATGCCGAGCTTCACTCCTCGCTCGGCGATCGCGGCGACGGTGGCGGCGCGGAAGCTCGCCGTGCGGATCTCGAGCGGCACCTCCTCGGAGTCGATCTCGGCGAAGAGCTGCGTGTGGAATCCGAACTGCGCCGGCGCTTCGCGCTCGATGCGGACGGCATCCTCGGAGACGCCCATCCGCGAAGCGATGAGCTGTCGCGCGAGGATGCGCTTGCGATCGTGCTCGGTGAGCTTGGGGTCCCAGCCGAGGCGGGCGCCGATCCCGGACGGGGTGTCGAGCAGCACGGATTCCATCGAGAGACCTCTTCCTTCGGGGGCGAGACGCACCTTCATCCTGTCGCATCGAGTGGCGCGTCGCACGGGGGAATCGCCGCCCTCGGCGGTCCCGCCAGGCGGCGGGTGGGCGTCGCGTCAACCCCTGGCGCGGCATCCGTCCCCTGGTGCGAGACTGCCGCCATGGCCAGACGCGAGAGGCCCGGCGACACCGCCGCGTGAGTCATGGACGGCTTCGCGGCGGTCGACTTCGAGTTCGCCCGGCAGGTGCTGCAACGGGGCATCGCCGCGCTGTACGTCATCGCGTTCGTCTCGTCGCTCAATCAGTTCCGCGCGCTGCTGGGTGAGAACGGACTGCTCCCCGCCCCGGAGCTGCTCGGCTGGGCTCGCACCTCGAGGGCGAGGGGACGGATGCTGCGTCCCACCCTCTTCCTGCGCTTCGGCTACACCGACCGGCGACTCGCCGCGCTCTGCTGGTCGGGAATCGTCCTCGGCGCGCTTCTCGTCGCCGGACTCCCGCAGCTCGCGTGGCCGTGGGTGCCGATGCTGTGCTTCCTCGCCCTCTGGATCGGCTACATGTCGATCGCCTCGATCGGCCAGACGTTCTACGGCTTCGGGTGGGAGATGCTGCTCCTCGAGGCCGGGTTCCTGGCCGCCTTCCTCGGGTCGGACGATCAGCCGCCGCCGACCGTCGTCATCGTGCTGTTCTGGTGGCTCGTGTTCCGGCTGGAGTTCGGCGCCGGCATGATCAAGATCCGCGGCGGCCGCGAGTGGCGGGACCTCACGGCGCTCACGTACCACCACGAGACGCAGCCGATGCCGGGACCGCTGAGCCGGCAGGCACACCTCCTGCCCCGCTGGTTCCACAAGGGCGAGGTCGTCGGCAACCACTTCGCGCAGCTGATCGTGCCCTGGTTCCTCTTCGCGCCGATCCTCGGGCTCATGATCCCGGGACCCGTCCCGGCGATCGTCGGGGCGGTCGCGGCATCCATCGTCATCGCCACGCAGGCTTGGCTCGTCCTGACGGGCAACTTCGCGTGGCTCAACTGGGCGACGATCGTCATCGCGTTCTCGGGCTTCGGCATCCCCGGAATCGGCGCCGCGCCACGGGTCCCGCCGAGCGATCTCCCGTGGCTCGTGAACGGGATGCCTCTCTCCTGGATCGTCGTCACGTCGGCCGTCTTCGTCCTCTACCTCGTGATCAGCTGGCCGGCCGCGCAGAACCTCGCCGCCCGGCGACAGCTCATGAACGCGAGCTTCAACCGCTGGCAGCTCGCCAATGCGTACGGCGCCTTCGGCACCGTGACGAAGCGGCGGATCGAGTACGTCGTGGAGGGGACGGCCGAGGACGACCCGGACGACGACGACTGGCTGGAGTACGGCTTCAAAGGCAAACCGGGCGATGTGCGCAGCATCCCCCGCCAGTGGGCGCCGTACCACCTGCGCCTCGACTGGCTCATGTGGTTCCTGCCGCTCGGGCGCTCGCTCGAGGACTGGTTCATGGTCTTCCTGATCAAGCTGCTCGAAGCGGATGCCGCGACCCTCCGGCTCCTCGCGCACGATCCGTTCCAGGGCAGGCGTCCGGGCGCCGTCCGCGTCGTCTCGTACCACTACCGCTTCTCGACCCACGCGGAGTTCCGCGCCACGGGCGCCCGCTGGGTGCGCGACGAGCCCCGTCTGCTGGTGCGGCCCCTCCGCCTCCGCGCCTGATCAGCCGACGGAGACGGCGGGGACGGATGCCGCGGCTTGCCCCGGCTGCGCTAGGACGCCCACTGCGTGGTCGGCCATGTGATGGCGGCCAGCGTCGCCTGTCCCGTGAGCGAAGGGTGGAAGTAGTCGCGCGTCGAGATGTCGGCCTTCGTGAAGGCGTAGTTCGCGACGGCGTAGTTGTCGAAGCGGCACTTGACGGTCGCAGCGCACGCCTGCGCGAGGGCCGCGTTGTACTCGTTGACGCGCTGCTGGACGCTGTTGCGCCGGTCGACGTCGGCCTGCTTCGTGCTCGACGGGTTCGCGAGCATCGACTGGCAGATGCCCAGGGTCGACCAGGTCAGACGTGCCGAGAAGCTCGCCTTGTTGAGGTCGTACATCCGCTGGATGTTGGGGATCGACGCGACGAAGATCTCGGGCTGGTTCGCGCTCGATGCGAGGATGGCCAGGCCCGCCTGCACGTTCGCGGCGAACATCACGGTCGGCGTCATGCCGGCGACCGTCTTGGTGCACGCGTCGTTCGCGCCGATCTCGATCGTGACGTACTGCGCGCCCTGCGAGACCGCTCGCTGGGCCTGTGACGCGAGGGCCGACGAGGCCGTGGAGCTGACGGCGTCGTTGTACGCGACGAGCTCCGTGGCTCCCAAGGCGCGAAGGCGCGCAGCCTGGGACATCACCGACGTCGTGGTTCCCGTCGACCAGCTGTTGGCCGGACACGAGAGCAGCGCGGAGCACGTCATCGCGGCTTGCGTGATGGAATCACCGAGCGCCGCCATGCGGGCGGGCAGCGGCGGCGCCGCCGAGGCGGCCGACGATCCGAACAGCGATCCGGCGACGACGGCGCCGGCGATCAGTGCGGCGAGGGCGCGACGCCCGGCCTTGGTCATGCGCATTGAGTCCCCCAGGACAACTCCAGGTCGGCTGGGCAGGGACTCCCCCTCGAGTCTCCGTCGGCGCCGGCGGTTCGGGCGCAACCGATCCGGCGGACCGATCTGGCGCACACGGTATACCCGCCGCATCCGGCCCGCAACGGGTGCCGGCGTCAACGTCGGGGCGCGTGGAAACGGCGCTTCGGTGCGGAACCCCCGAAGCGCCGTTCTCCCCCAGCGCCATTGCGCTTCCTGACACTGCTGTGTGGACAGGAAACCGGTGGTGCGTGCACGGCGTCGCCGTGCGCGAAGTCGGACTCGTGCCTGGACCGGTCGGGTCGGCCGGTCTCCGCGGAAACGATATACCGATCACGCGGACGAGAGCAATGACTGAATTTCCGGCGCGGACCGCCTACGAGAACGGCAGCCCGACCGGCTCGCCGCTCACCCGTACGACGCTCGGTCCGCGTGGAGTCGCTTCGACGACGAGCTGCGCGGGGAGCTGCTCCTTCATCGCCTCGACGTGACTGATGACGCCGACCGTCCGCCCGCCCTGGCGCAGCTCGTCGAGCGTGCGCATCGCGAGTTCGAGAGTGTCGGCATCCAGAGACCCGAAGCCCTCGTCGATGAAGAGCGTGTCGAGCCGCACTCCGCCCGCGCGGGCGGTGACCACCTCGGCGAGTCCCAGCGCGAGCGCGAGCGAGGCGAGGAAGGTCTCGCCCCCCGACAGCGATTGCGCCGGACGTGCCTGGCCGGTGTGGGCGTCCATGATCTCGAGGCCCAGACCCGACGCGGCATTGCGGGCGGCCCGCGCGTCGGTGTGCTGAAGCACGTAGCGGCCCGCTGACATGTCGCTCAGCCGGAGGTTGGCGGCGCCGACGATCTCTTCGAGCTCCGCGGCGAGCACGAACGACTCGAGGGTCATCCGATGGGTGTTCGGAGCGCGGCCCGCGACCGTGTCGGCAAGACGCGTCACGACGGCGGCCTCGTCGGCAAGACCGGCGAGCGATTCTTGACGCGTGCGCGCGCGTTCGACGAGGCCCGCCAGATTCGAGGCGACCTGCTCCGCCAGGGCGGCGGCGTCGACGGCGGCGCTCCAGCGGTCGCGGGCCAAAGCGAGCGCCGTCGCGGTGGCGTCGAGATCGACGAGCTCATCGGGAACCCCTGCGAGCTCCAGCTCGAGCTCGCGCAGCCGGTCCTTCTCGGAGCGGAGCGCGCTCTCGTGCTCGCGGATGCGCGTGTCGAGGAGGGCTCGGGTCGCCGGGTCGCGCAGCGCTTGCGCTGCCGCAGCCGCATCGGGGAAGTCGGATGCCGCAACCCGGGCATCACAGTCGGCCTCCGCCTCACCGAGAGCAGCGACGTCGACCGCTGTGCTCGCGAGGGCGTCGGCGAGCCGTCGAGCGGCGTCGCGCCGGATCGTCAGCGCCGAGATGCGCTCGGCGACGCTCGCGTGGTCGCCCCGCGCCTTGGCGACGGCGCGGCGGGCTGTCCGCACGTCGGCCTCGGCGCCGGCGATGGCGATCCTGACGGCCTCGAGCTCGGCGGCCAGCCGCGTACGCTCCTCGGCCACCGCTGCGTCGGCATCGAGCAGGTCCTGACGCTGGATCGTGAGCCGATCCCGGCGATCGACGGCCTCGCGGGCCGAGGCGTGCGCAGCCTTCGCCGTGATGTGCGCGTCCTGCAGGACTTCCACCGAATCGCCGCCCGCGCGGGCGGCGGCCCCGGCGTGCGCCTCCCGGGCGACCCGAGCCGCCTCGGCGGCCTCGGACTCCGCCGCAGCGGCGACGTCGCGCGTGCGCTCGGCGTGGCCGATCTCGTCGTCGGTGGCGACGTCGTCGCTCGACGCCGCCGGATGCGGGTGCTCGAGTGAGCCGCAGAC
This sequence comes from Microbacterium sp. 4R-513, assembly GCF_011046485.1. Classification (NCBI taxonomy): domain Bacteria; kingdom Bacillati; phylum Actinomycetota; class Actinomycetes; order Micrococcales; family Microbacteriaceae; genus Microbacterium; species Microbacterium sp. 4R-513. Next base: position 2,193,012 of record NZ_CP049256.1, on the reverse strand, counting down.
GACGCAGGGCTCGCCATCGACGAGCTCGGCCGCGAGCTCGCCGGCGCGCCCCGCCACCCGCCGCTGCAGGAGCGCCGTGACGTGTGCGCGTGCGCGATCGAGCCGGGCCGACGCGGAGAGGTAGGCCTCTTCGGCGTCGGCGAGCACCGTGGCCAGGCGCGCGGCATCCCGTGCCGCGGCCAGCCGTGTCTCGACCGAGTCCAGCTGCGCCTTCGTGGCCTCCAGCGCTCCTGCGCTCTCACGGGCATCGGCGAGCTGCGCTTCGAGGCGTTCGATCGCTGCGGGGATCGCGGCGCGACCCGCGTCGAGCGCGGCGAGGTCGGTCGTGAACTCCTCCGCGCGCGCACGGTCGGCTTCGAGCCGCTGCTCGGCCGCCTCGAGCTCCCGCTCCTGCTCGGCCACCGCCTGGAGCCGCGCCAGCTCGCCCGTCAGGTCGTCGATGAGGCGGAGCAGGCCGCTCGCATCCGGCGCGGCGTCTGCACCACCGGGAGCCGCATGATCCGCGAAGCCGATGGCCTCCCACGCCCGGCGCGCGTGCGCGAGCAGCCCTTCGGCGGCGACCACGCGGTCTCGCGCCCGCTCCACGGCCTCGATCGGCGCGCGCAGCGCTTCGGCGGCAACGGCTCGCTCGAGCGTCTCGCGGTCGGCCGCGATCAGCGGAGCCTGCTCCTCGAGTGCGGCGAGCGCGCTGCGCGACCGCTCCCGTCGCTCCTGCGCCGCGCGCCTTTCCTTCGCGGCGGTGTGAGCGATGTCGGCGCTGCGATGCGCCGCGTCGGCGGCATCCCGGTCCCGCATCAGCGTCTCGGCTCGATAAGCCGCCCGCTGCGCACCGAGCGCAGCGAACTCGATGCGGCCGGCGAGGTCGGTCGGCGCCGGCTCCTCGCCGGCCAGTGCCGCCGTGGTCAGCACGCGCTCCGCCTCGCCGAGCAGCAGCGCGACGCCATCGCCGGCGGCCGCGAGCGACTGCTCGGCGGCTTTGCGCCGCTGCTCGAGGGCGCTCTGGTACTCCTCGTACGTGCGCGTGCCGAAGAGCTTGCGCAGGAGCTTCTGCCGCTCGTCGCTCTTGGCCAGCAGGAACTCGGCGAAGCGGTTCTGCGCGAGCAGGATCACCTGCAGGAACTGCTGCTGCGTGAGGCCGAGCACCTGATCGAGCTCGAGGCCGACATTCCGCAGTCCCGCGGCTCGGCCCTCCCACGCCGTTCCGTTCCACTCGAAGAGAGTCGCGTCGGCCGCCACGGTCGTGGTGCCCGTTCCGCGCTTCTTGGCCCGCTCGTACTCCGGCGAGCGGACCACCCGCCACCGCCGCCCCGCGGCGCTGAACTCGACGGCGACTTCCGTCGCGTCCTCGGGGGTGCAGTAGTCGCTGCGGAGGCGTCGCTCGGACCCGTCGTAGCGGGGCACTCCCCCGTACAGCGCGAAGCAGACCCCGTCGAGCACGCTCGACTTGCCTGCCCCGGTGCGGCCGCCGATGAGGAAGATGCCGTCGTCGGCGAACGAGTCGAAGTCGACGACCTGTCGCGCACGGAACGGTCCGAACCCCTCCAGCTCGAGCCGATGCAGCCTCACGCGGATGCCTCCACGAGCGAGCGATCGTCGATGACCTCGCGGATCAGGTCGGACTCGGCGGGGGTCGCGCCCTCGCCCTCGCGGACGTGGGCGAGGAAGGCGTCGAAGAGCTCGGCATCCGTCCGCGCCTGACGCACGCGGTGCGCGTAGGTGAGGCCGTCCGGCTCGCGCACCCCCTGGGGCAGGTGCATGACCGTCGCGCAGTGCGGGAAGCGTGCGAGCAGCCGGCGCATCGGGTCGGGCTGCGGCGTGGCATCGGTGTACTGGGCGCACACCCACGACTGCTCGTGCTCGGCGTGGATCGGGTCGTTGAGCAGCTCGTCGAGACTCGCGCGCAGGGTGACGAGCCGGCGCGGGACCGGGAGATCGAGCCACTCGACGCCCGCGAGCCCCTTCGCGTCGAGGTCGACCCGCCAGGAACCGCGCTTCTTGTCGGCCTCGCCGAAGCTGTAGTGGAGAGGAGCCCCGGCGTATCTCACCCGCTCGGAGAGCTTCTGCTGAGCGTGGATGTGGCCGAGTGCCACATAGTCCGGCCCCTCGAACTCCGACAGCGGCACGAGGTCGAGCCCGCCCTGCTGGATGTCGCGCTCGAGGCCCGGCGTCTGCTCGACTCCCGCGGCGAAGCAGTGCGAGATCGCAACGGACCGCTCCCCCGGACGATCGGCCAGATCGGCGCGCACGAGCGACATCGCGTGCGCGAGGGCCTGGTGCTGCGACCTCAGCTCGACACCCGTCCAGAGGTGCCGCACGAGAGCCGGCTCGAGGAACGGGATGCCGTAGAAGTGGACGGGACCGTCGCCGTCGGCGATCGTGATGGGGGTCCCGATGGAGAGCGGGTCGGTCACCACGTGGATGCCGCCGCGCAGAAGCGAGGACTGGAACCCGAGCCGCGCCGCGGAGTCGTGGTTGCCACTCGTGACGACGACACGGGCCCCCGCGTCGGAGATGCTCCGCAGGGCGTCGCTCAGGACGGAGTAGCAGGCGGCCGCCGGTGCCGACGAGTCGAACACGTCGCCCGCGACGATGACGACATCGACGTCGTGCTCGCGCACCTGGCCCGTGAGCGCATCGAGCACCTGGCGGAGCGCGGCGAGCGTCGAGTGGCCGTGGAACGACCGCCCGATGTGCCAGTCCGAGGTGTGCAGGATGCGCATGCAGCCAAGGTATTCGGCGCTCCCGACATCGCTTCCGAGGCGCTCCCGCGGTTCGCCGAGAGCGATAGGACGGATGCCTCGTCCCCACGCGTTTTTCGCGAAAGTCCCAGCGGCGTCACCCCACCGAAACACCGCCGGGCGTACCGTGGAATATGGCGCCCACAACCGATCACTCCCCTCGATCCACCGTCGTCGCTCTCGTCGGTTCGGAGAGCGACGCCCTCCTCGCCGGACTCCACGGCCTGCCCGCGCTGCTCGCGATGTCGCTGCGCGGCGCCGAGCCCGCCGAGACGACGCGTGCCCTCGCGACCGCGACGACCCCCTACGTCGTGCACGATGCCGACCCGCTCGAGCACGTCGCCGCCGCGTGGGTCGAGCTGTACGGCGAGCAGGCGACCCTCGGCACCCTCGAGGTCGAGGTCGGGACGGTCCTCAACCAGTTCGAGACCGGCCAGGCGGTCATGCCCGACTACTACATCGTGGTCGGGCCCGACGCGATCGACGGCACGTGGCGCCACTGGTGGCTCGGCGCGCTCGCCCACCACGCGCCGTCCCGCGTGCTGCCGGTCGAGGCATCCGCCGCCGCCCTCCGCGCCCGGCTGCGCCGGCTCCCCGCGTCACGCCCATGGCCCGAACCGGCCGAGTGGCTCCCCCGCGTGCACTTCGACATCCCCGACCGCGTCGGCCTGCGCGACGAACCGGGCGCTGCCTGACGGGTCGCCCCGAATTCGCGGGACCGGCCCGCGGCGTTCGCCTCTGCTATCCGCCCCCTGAGCCGCAGCCCGGGTCTAGCCTTCAGTTGTCGCGTCGCGCATATGGCGCCTCGCGCCGATCGGAGGAGCATGACCGCCACGGCCCCGCCGCCCACCGCCCGGCGCATCCAGGGCACGTACTACGTGCTGGTGCTCGGCAACACGCTCGCGGCCTCTTTCATCTGGGGCGTGAACACGCTCTTCCTTCTCGACGCTGGGCTGTCGAACTTCGAGGCCTTCGCGGCGAACGCCCTCTTCACCGCGGGGATGCTGGTCTTCGAGATCCCGACCGGCGTCGTCGCCGACACGCTCGGGCGTCGGGCGTCGTATCTCATCGGCACGGTGACGCTCGCGGTCTCGACGGCGATGTACTGGATGCTGTGGGTCTGGCACTCGCCCTTCTGGGCGTGGGCGATCGTCTCGGTGCTGCTCGGCCTCGGATTCACGTTCTTCTCGGGCGCCGTCGACGCGTGGCTCGTCGACGCCCTGCGGGCGGTCGGATACAAGGGGAGCCTCGAGACGGTGTTCGGCCGCTCGCAGATCTTCAGCGGCGTCGCGATGCTCGCAGGCTCCGTGCTGGGCGGCGTCGTCGCCCAGCTGTCGAATCTCGGCGTGCCGTTCCTCATCAGGGTCGGCCTGCTGCTCGCGATGTTCGTCGTCGCCGCGATGCTGATGCGCGACATCGGGTTCACACCCGACCGCAGCGAGGGACCGCTGACGGCCACCCGCACGGTGTTCCGCGCGTCCGTGCGGTACGGGCTGGGCGAGCCGGCCGTCCGGTGGCTCATGCTGGCGAGTCCCTTCACGGCGGGCGTCGGCATCTACGTCTTCTACGCCCTTCAGCCTCACCTGCTCCAGCTGTGGGGCGATGAGCAGGCGTACACGATCGCCGGCCTCGCGGCAGCGCTCCTCTCCGGGGCATCCATCGTCGGCGGACTCCTGGCGCCCTGGGTGCGCCGGCGCTTCCGCCGCCGCACCTCGACGATCCTTTTCGCCACGGTGACGAGCGCCCTCGTGCTCGTGCTGTTCGGGTTCGTGGAGAACTTCTGGATCGCGATCGTCCTCGTGGCCGTGTGGGGCATCGCGTCGGCGATCGACGACCCCGTGCACCGCGCGTACCTCAACGCGATGATCCCGTCCAAGCAGCGCGCGACGGTGCTCTCGTTCGACTCGCTGATGGGCTCGGCGGGCGGGGTCGTGATCCAGCCCGCGCTGGGCCGCGTCGCCGACATCAGCGGCTACGCGATCTCGCTCCTCTGGGGCGGCGTGATCACCGCCGTCGCGGTTCCGTTCGTCCTCCTCAGCCGCGGAGCGGGCGCTCCCGCCGATCTCGCGACGGCCCTCGATGAGGATGATGCCGCGCCCGAGGCCGCGATCGAAGACGAACGAGCCGCCGACGGCTGATCGGGCGTTCCGGAATCGGCGATGCCCGGCAGCAGCCGGCGCGATGCCACGATGGACCCATGCCCGCGCCGATCGACGTCGTCGCCGCCGTCATCGAGCACGACGGACTCTTCCTCGCGTGCCGCCGCGCGGCGCACAAAGCCGCTGCGGGCAAGTGGGAGTTCCCCGGCGGCAAGGTCGAGCCGGGCGAGTCGCCGGCCGAGGCGCTCGAGCGCGAGATCCGCGAAGAGCTCGGCATCGGCATCCACGTCACCGGTCACCTGACGACCGACATGACCGGACCCATTCGCCTCATCTGCCTGATCGCACGGCTCGACGGCGAGCGCCCCACCGCCAGCACCGATCACGATGAACTGCGCTGGGTGGCCCGCGAGGGCCTCGCCGGCCTCGACTGGGCGGAGGCCGACCTGCCCGCCGTCCGGCGGCTCAGCGCCTGACGCCGTCCGCAGGCATCCCGGCCCCATTCGGAGACGGATGCCTCGCCACGTCAGCGATGCACTCGAACGACGTCGTACTCGGTGTCGGGGCTTGGCGGGGTGCCGAACCGCGCGTTGGGGAGGAAAAGGCTCGAGCCGTAGGCGGCGACAGTCGTCGGAACGTCGAATGCGTCGTTCGCCAGCGTGGTGATGAGCGACCCGGAGGTCCCGTCCGCGTCGAGGCGGATGACGGCGATCCGGTTCAGCTGGTTCTGCACGACATAGAGCGTCCGGCCGATGACGAGCAGCCCGTCGCCGAACTCGAGCGATGTGCCGCCGAGGTCCACCGCGGTGGCTGCGCCCGTATCGGGATCGACGCGGAACAGCGTTCCCGTCGACGACTGGATCACGAGGAGCGCCTTGTGGTCGGTCGTCTCGGCGATGCCGTTCGCGTTGAAGCCGGCTTGCTGCACCCACTCGCCCGTCAGCGGCAGGGTGACGATCTCCGAGGGGTCGGGCAGGGCGCCCGACGGGCCGATCGGCAGGAAGTACAGCTCGGCGGCCGTGCTGTTGGTGAACCAGGCGCCGTCGCGCGTCAGCACGACGTCGTTGATGAACGCCCCCGCCGGAGCCAGCTGGTAGCGCGCAAGCTCCTCACCGGTCGCCGAGTCGATCACCCGCGCGACGCCGCTGGGTCCGCCCGCGACGAAGAGCCGTCCCTGCCGGTCGATCTTGAGACCTGCGGCCGGGATGCCGGGACCCTCGCTGATGACTTCGCCGTCACCCGTACGCAGGTCGGCGGCATAGATGTCGCCGTCGGCGAGGGATCCCAGGTAGGCGGTGCCGCGGGGATCGATCGTGATGCCCTCGGGCTGGAAGCCGTCGGGGAGGGCGATGAGGTCTTCGACCGCTCCGCCTCCCGGCGGCGAGCCGGCGGCGGTGGCGGCGCCGGCGGCGGTCGCCGTCGAGAGCGCCAGCATTCCAGCCAGTGCGGCGGCGGTCAGGGCACGGGCAACGATTCGACCGGACATGGGCTCATGCTATGACCGGGCGGCCGGCGCGGCCGGGGTTGGGAGGAAGCTCCCAGGGCTCGGCGATGGTCGCCCCCTTGATCGCCGTCGCGTCTGTCGCCTACTCCTCGGAGCGGAGCGCCGCCGCTCGGCGCCGGCCGCGCTGCGAATCGGCGAAGCGGTCGACGAGGGCGCGGAGCTCGGTCGCGTCGACGTCGGCGCCGAAGGGCTCCGTGCCGGGTTCGAGCTTGACCCCGTCGGCGAGGGGACCCACGACGACCGGGTCGAAGCCCAGGTCGTCCACGAGGTCGGCGACCAGGCCCACATCGCGGGCGTCGTCGCCGGCGATGCCGATCGCTTTGCGGCCTGCCCGGCCGCGCGGCCGGGACTCGTCCTCGACGTCGGCGTATCCCATGTGGTTGAACGCCTTCACGACCCGCGACCCGGCCAGGTGGCGCTGGACCACCTCGCTGCTGGAACCCAGCGGATCGGTGAACTCCGCCAGCAGACCGTCGGATTCCCACCAGAAGTTCATCGCATCGATCACGAGCTTGCCGGCGAGGGGCCGCGTCGGGATCTCCCGATATCTGCCCAAGGGCAGGGCGAGGATCACGACGTCGGCCCGCTCGGCGACATGCTCCGATGTACCGGCGCTCACGCGAGGCCGCAGCCGAGACGGCACGGAGATCCGCCCCGGGTCCCCGGAGCCGGCGACGAGGACCGTGTAGCCGGCGTCGGCGGCGAGTCTCGCGAGAACTCTTCCGAGCCGGCCCGCGCCGATGATGCCGATGACGGGCCTGTCGACGGTCATGCGTGGTCAGCCCCTCCGAGTCGCGGTGGTCCTCCCCATCATCACGTTTCGGAGGCGGACTCGGGCGGAACGGCGTGCGGCGGCTCCTGCTCCGCCCGAGCGCCGAATCAGGGGCGCGAGGGGAAGACGCCCTCCAATGCGATGCACCAGTTGAGCACGAGGTAGGGCTGCATGTTGTCGTGCGGCTGGGCGGATCCGCCGCCGCCGATCATCGACGGACTCATGGTCAGGTCCGTCGTCGTGCCATAAGAGGACCCCGCTCCGGTCACCGCCGGAAGCGAGCCCGACGGGTTCTTCGTCGTCGCCGTGGCCGATGCGGCGACGGTGTGGCCGTGGGGCGGAAGCGCGCCCGCCGTCAGGGTCACTGCCTCGGAGCCGGCCAGCTCACCCTGCGTGCGATTGGTCAGGCCCGGACCCTGGCCGAAGCCCAGGGAGGTACGGCCGCGCAGGTCGGGGAGGCCGAACGTCGTCTGGCCGTTGCCGCCGTACATCGTGCCGAGGAGCGAGAAGAGGGCGGTGTTCTGCGAGATGGACAGGAGCTGTCCGTTGCACAGCGCCCACCCCCTCGGGGCGAAGTTGAAGCCGAAGCAGCGGATCTCGCCGATGAAAGGGTCCATGCATCCTCCTGGATAGAAACGGGCCCTCCCCCGGGTCCGCGACGCCACCGCGCACTCTGTACACGGCACCCTTCGCAGTCATAGTGTGCCGTCAGAGGACAGTGTCCGCCAGCACCGCCCGAGGGGCGGCTCCGCGAAGCGGGTCTCTACGAGGGAGTGGCAGACGATGGCCGGATCCGACGCACGACGCCGAGCCGCCATGCCCTTCCGATCTCGGCGGCGGGGGCTCGCAGCATCCGTCGCCGCGGTCCTGGCCATCGTGGCAAGCGTCGTCGTCGCACCCTCTCTGGCCCGCGCGGACGGCCCGACGACGTTCTCGAATCCCGCGCCGATCGCCATCCCCGCCGCCGGGGCGCCGGATCAGACTGGGCCGGCCAGTCCCTATCCGTCCACCATCGCCGTCTCAGGCATGGCGGGACTGGTGACCAAGGTGCAGGTCGTCTTCACCGGCCTCACGCACAGCACACTCAACGACGTCGACGCCATGGTGGTCGCGCCCTCGGGGCAGAACCTCGTCGTGCTCTCGGACGTCGGCGACCCCAACACCCTGGCCTTCACGAACAACGCGACGCTCACCTTCGACGATGCCGCGGCAAGCGGCGTGCCCACGGGCAACGTCCCGAGCGGAACCTACCGTCCCACCAACACCGCCGGGGTGGAGGCTTTCCCCGCACCGGCACCCGGGCCGTCGGCGCAGACGACTCTCGCCGGCGCCTTCACCGGCATCAACCCGAACGGGAACTGGCAGCTGTTCATCGTCGACGACACCTCGGGGGACATCGGCTCGATGGCCGGTGGGTGGAGCCTCGTCATCACGACCGAACAGGCAGCCGTTGCAACGACGACCGTGGTGACCACGTCTGGCTCGCCCTCGGCGACCGGAGCGCCGGTGACCTTCACCGCGACCGTCACCGCGGCGGGCGGCCCCGTCACCGGGACCGTCGCGTTCACCGCTGACGGCGCACCGTTGGGTACCGTCGCCCTGAACGCCGCCGGGATCGCGCAGGTGACCACGTCGACGCTCACGGAGGGCACCCACGCGATCGTCGGCACGTACTCGGGCAGCACCGGCTTCCTCGCGAGCAACGGCTCGGTGTCGCAGCGGGTGGACAACCCCACCACCGTCACCGGCACCACGTACTGCAATCCGGGATCGCTGACCGTCCCGGCGAACGGTCCCGCTGCCCCGTACCCGTCGAACATCACCGTGACGGGGCTGACCGCTCCCGTGACGAAGGTCACCGCGACCCTCAACGGGGTCTCGCATGCCGTGCCGGTCGATCTCGACGTGCTGCTGTCGGGGCCGGTGCCGACGACGAACGTCATGCTGATGAGCGACGTCGGCGGGACCTCGCCCGTGAGCGGCGCGACGATCGTCTTCGACGACGCCGCCGCCGGTCCGGTGCCGACACCGCTCGCCTCGGGCACCTTCCGGCCGACGGACGACGACGCGGATGCAGCGGATGCCGCGTTCCCGGCCCCCGCGCCGGTCGTGAGCCCGGCGACGACCCTCGCGACCTTCAACGGCACCAGCGCAAACGGTGTGTGGAGCCTGTGGGTCGTCGACGACGCCTCGGGCGACGCCGGATCGATCAGCGGCGGCTGGTGCCTCACCTTCACGACAGCGAGCCCGACAGCGACGACCCTCACCTCGAGCGTCAACCCCTCGACCTTCGGACAGTCCGTCACGTTCACGGCGACCGTCACGGCGGACGGCCAGCCGGTCTCGACGGGCACCGTCGCATTCGCGGACGGCGTCAGCCCCCTCGCCGCCGCAGTGCCCCTGAGCGCGTCGGGAACGGCGACCTTCACCACCAGCACTCTCGCGGTCGGGTCGCACACCGTCACCTCGACCTACTCCGGCGATGCGGGCTTGAGCGCGAGCGACGCGACCGTGACCCAGGTGGTGGACCTCGCGCCGACCACGACGACGATCACGTCCAGCGTCAACCCCTCGGTCGTGGGTCAGGCTGTCACCTTGACGGCGACCGTGACGGCCGGCGGTTCGCCCGTTCCGACTGGAACCGTGGCCTTCTTCGACGGCGTCATCGCTCTCGGCGCCCCGGTAGCCCTCGCGCCGGACGGAACGGCGACCTTCACCACGAGCGCCTTCGCTGAGGGGACGCATCCCATCAGCGCCGTCTACTCCGGCAGCCCCGCCTACGCCACGAGCACCGGCAACCTCATCCAGGCCGTTCTGCCACCCGTCGTCGCGGACGCGGGCGGCCCCTACTCGGTCGCTGAGGGAGCCGCGCTCACCCTGGACGGGTCCGGGTCGAGCCCCGGCGCGACGTATGCGTGGGATCTGAATGCCGACGGCGACTTCACCGACGCCACCGGCCCGACACCGACTCTGAACTGGGCCGAGCTCGAGGCTCTCGGCATCGACGACGGCCCGTCGACGCACACCATCACACTGCGGGTGACTCTGGGGCAGCAGGAAGCGACCGACTCGACGTCGCTCGACGTGGTCAACACGGCACCGGACACCGTCGTCACGGGCGGGCTGACCGCGACGGTCGGGGTTCCCTTCACCATCAAGGTGGGGGCGGACGATCCGTCCTCGGCCGACATGGCGGCGAGCTTCACCTACACGGTGGACTGGGGCGACGGCTCTCCGGTGGTGAGCGTGGTCGGACCGGCCGACCCGCCGATCACCCACACCTACGCCGCCGCCGGCACGTACACCGCGTCGCTGACCTCGACCGACAAGGACGGCGGGACCGGAGCCCCGCTCGAGATCCAGGTCGTGGTGACGGCCGCGCCGGTGGTTCCGCCCGCCGAAGAGGCACCTCCGGTCGCTGCGCCGGCTGCAGGAGGCCTGCCGGTGACCGGGGCAGATCCGACGGGGCCGGCACTCGGGGCGGCATTGCTCCTGCTCGCGGGAGCCTCGCTCCTCGTCATCGGACGCTACCGCCGGACTCGCCGCAGCTGACGGGAGACCCACCACCGCCGCGCCGCCTCGATCAGGCGAGAACAAGCCGGCGCCGGTGCCGGTCGGCCAGCGACCGGCGACCAGCCGCGTGTCAGAGGTCGGACCACTCCAGCACGTCGCCGCAGGTCGTCGAGCTCACGTCGTCGGGGGCCTCGTCGGGGATGAGCGTGCGTTCGATGAACACCGGAACGCCCGGGCTGATCAGCACCGCCACGGTGGACTGCGTTCGAGGCGTCGGCAGGACGACCACCCCGCCGCCCGCGTGGACGGCGTCCGTCAACTCGATGAGCAGAGCGCTCTCGTCGGTGTCCATCGGCAGGCGATGGACATGCTCTCCGATGATCAGGTCTACTGCGTGCACGTCGTGCTCCCTCCGCCGTGAACCGCGGACCGAGAGCGCGTCGCCGCCTCCAGACGGCGGCCGGATATCGACCGGATGCTCGCGGGCGCGACGGACGCCGTACTGCGATGCAGGGTGCGCGTCATCGTTCCTCCTCGATTCAGGATCCTTCGAAGGTACGCGCGAGTGGGTTACGGCCAGGCCACAGGACAACCTCGCGCGTCCCACAATCTGCTCCGTGCGCGCAGCCGACGACGCCCGGCTGCGGACGCGCAGACCTGGCGAACCGCGTCAGGCGGCGGCGGGAGCGACCATCTTCCGCATCACCGTCTTGCTCTTGCCGATGTGACGCTCGAACCTGAATCCGGCCTTCTCGAACATCGCCCGGGTGCCGTTGTGCAGGAACGACGACGACGTCTTCTTGCCCGATACGAGCTCATTCGGGAAAGACACGACCTCGCCCCCACCGGCTCGGGCGATGAGGTCGAGGGCGCCGTCGAGCGCCTCCCGGGCGACCCCGGAGCGCCGGTGATCCCGGTCGACGAAGAAGCATGTGATGCGCCACGGCGCCGGGTGGTCCTCCCCCGCCTCGTACTCCTTGCGGTGATAGATGCCCGGCAGCTCGAGCGGACTCCCGTACTCGCACCAGGCAATCGCGTCGTCGCCCTCGAACACGAGCGCGGCGTGCGCCACCCCCTCCTCCACGAGTCGCCGCTTGAACGTCGCCCTGTCGTACTCGCTCTTGACGGTCTGCTCGGTGTCGCCGTGGAAGTAGGAGCAGTAGCATCCGCCCCAGACGCCGTTGTGCTTCTCGGCGAGCGCCAGCCAGGCCGGGAAGGTCTCGGGTGTGAGCGGCTTGATCACGTGCCCGGAAGGTCCCGTGGGGAGGTCGTCATCGGCCATGGCAGGCTCCTCGCATCGGTGGCTGCAAGTCTGCCCATCGGCCCAGGACGCAGACAAGGCCGATCGCGCCGTCCTCTCGCGGGTGGAACCGCCTTCGCGTCGGTGCCACATCGGCTCGAGGCCTCACCCGGTGCGATCACCGCTCCGCTTCGAGACTCCGCCGGCTCTCCCGGTCGTTCGCCTTCTGGATCGCCTCGACGAGCTCGTCCTTCGTCATCCTGGTGCGCCCGCGCACGTCGAGGCGCTTCGCGACGTCGAGCAGGTGCTTCTTCGTGGCATTCGCGTTGACGCCACCTGCCGTCTCGCCGTCCCGGCTCAGGGCGCCCTCGTCCGAGGGGCCCTTCTCCTCTTTGAGCTCCCAGTGGTCCCCGACCTTCTCGTACTGGTGCTTGAGCGCCGAGAACGCGGTCCGGTGTGCTCGCTCCCCTTCGCCGTATGTCTCCACGGCCGAGTCGTGCGTCGCGAGCCAGATGTCCTGAGCGTGCTTCGGCGACCGCTTGATCGTCGCCGGGAGTTCTTCGCGGGCCGGCATGGGCGCTCCTCTCGAACGGCTCTTCGGTCACGAGGCTACGCCGCGGCGGGTCACGCCGGAGGGGGTTGCCGTCGCGGAACGAGCTCGATCAGCCACGACGAATAGTGTTCGATCACCTGGCCGCCGAGCTCCCGCACGGCGTCCGCGGCTTCGCGGGCCTCGTCGGCAGACCAGTTGCTGAAGGTGCGGAACAGCCGGTCGATCTCGTGGGAGTCGAGGGCGATGCTCCATCGCCACTGGCAGATCTCGTGCACCGCGAACAATCCTGACCGGCTCAGCCTCTCGGCGGTGGCCGCCGCATCCTCCGGATCACCGCCCGAGACCGTCTCGCCTCGCCTTTCGACGATCTGACTGACCCGTCTCCGGAAGGGGGTCACGGGTGCCTCGGCGTCCCCGAAGACATTCCGCCACACGAGGAACCGCCCATCGGCCGTGAGCGCTCGGTGGACCGCGGGCAGCACGACATCGAGGTCCATCCAGTGGATCGACGTCGCCGCCACCGCGAGATCGAACGACGCGTCGGCCGGCGTGAGATCCTCCGCCCGCGCCACGACGACCTCCGCTCCGGGATGCCGCGCCCGCAGCAGCGCCGCCAGCCTGTGCCCGGGCTCGACGGCTGTGACGTCCGGTCCCATCGCCAGAAGCGGTCCGGTCGCCTGACCCGTGCCGGCTCCGAGATCCAGCGCCCGGCGACCGGGGCCCACCAGCCCGGTGTCGCGCACCCGCGCCCACAGCTCGGGAGGATACGGCGGCCGGGCGGCGGAGTAGTCGTCCGCAATCGCGTCGAAGTGCATCGGATCCCGCACGCCCCGAGCCTACGAGTCGCCCTGGCAGGGGGCGACCGCGGGCCACCTATACAGCGGGCGGATGCCTCGACCCCGGCCCCCGGCATCCGTCCCCCCTGATCGGCTCCCGGCGGTGTCGGCGGTGCGTGCGACGATCCGCAGGACGGATGGTCGGCGGGAGGCTGGGATGCGGGGCGAGGCCACCGTGCTGCACGCGGATCTCGACGCGTTCTACGCATCGGTGGAGCAGCGCGACGCACCGGAACTCCGCGGCCGGCCCGTCATCGTCGGCGGCGGCGTGGTGCTCGCCGCGAGCTACGAAGCGAAGGCGCGCGGTGTGCGCACCGCGATGGGTGGCCGGCAGGCCCGGGATCTCTGCCCGGATGCCGTGGTCGTGCCGCCGCGGATGGATGCCTACTCCGCCGCCAGCAAGGACGTGTTCGCGATCTTCCGAGACACCACACCGCTCGTCGAAGGCCTCTCGATCGACGAGGCGTTCCTCGAGGTGGGGGGCCTGCGGAGGATCGCCGGCACACCCGAGCAGATCGCCGTGCGGCTGCGGGAGCGGGTGCGCGCAGAGGTCGGCCTCGCGATCTCGGTGGGGGTCGCGCGCACCAAGTTCCTCGCGAAGGTCGCGAGCGCCGTCAGCAAGCCCGACGGGCTGCTCGTCGTCGAGCCCGAGCAGGAACAGGCGTTCCTCCTCCCCCTTCCCGTCGAGCGGCTGTGGGGCGTCGGCGCCGTCACCGCCGCGAAGCTGCACGGCCTCGGCATCCACACCGTCGGAGAGCTGGCCGAGCTGGAAGCGGCCACCGCCGAGAGGCTGCTGGGCAAGGCGACGGGGGCGCACCTGCACGCGCTGGCGCGCCTCCGAGACCCGCGGCCCGTCGACAGCACGCGGCGACGGGGGTCGATCGGGTCACAGCGGGCGCTCGGCAGTCGTCCCCGCTCGGCCGACGAGCTCGACCTCATCCTCACGCAGATCGTCGATCGCCTCGCGCGGCGCCTGCGCGACCGCGATCGCGTGTGCCGGACCGTCGTGCTGCGCCTGCGCTTCGGCGACTTCGCGAAGGTCACGCGCTCGCGCACCCTCCGTTCCCCGACCGAGCGCACCTCGGTCGTGCTCGCCGTCGCTCGGGGACTGCTCGCCGCCGCCCTCCCCGAGATCGAGGAGCGCGGCATCACCCTCATCGGCATCTCGCTGACGCAGCTCGGCAGCGCGGAGGGCGTGCAGCCGGAGCTGCCGCTCGACTGGGAGGACAGTGCACGGCTCGACACGGTCCTCGACGCGGTGCGGGACCGTTTCGGCGCCGCCTCCGTCGCTCGTGCCACGCAGCTGGGTCGCGACCCGGGCTGGTCGACGCCGCTTCTGCCCGAGCACGAATGACTTCGGCCCGACCGGTCAGTCCGGGATCGCCCGCTCCCGCACGAGCTCGGCGTACCACCTGCCCGAGTTCTTCACGGTGCGCTCGAGCGTGTCGAAGTCCACCCGCACGATCCCGAACCGCTTCGCGTACCCGTAGCCCCACTCGAAGTTGTCGAGCAGCGACCAGACGAAATAGCCCCGCAGATCGACGCCTCGGGCCATGGCCCGGTGTGCCGCGGTGAAGTGCCGGCGCAGATAGTCGAGGCGCTCCGGGTCCGGTACCGACCCGTCCTCCGCCACGACGTCGTCGAACGCCGCCCCGTTCTCGGTGATCATGAGCGGCTGCTCGGGGAACTGCTCCGACAGCGACACGAGCAGCTCCTCGAGGCCTTCCGGCGCGATGTTCCAGCCCATCGCCGTGTAGGGACCGGGCTGCTCGACGAACTCGACGACCCGATCGCTGCCAGGCCATGCGGTGCCGCCCGCGGCGCCCTTGTGGCCGTCGTTCATCTGCTTCGGCGAGACGCCGTCCCACAGTCTCACCGTGGCGGTCGAGTAGTAGTTGACGCCGAGCACGTCGATCGGCTGATGGATCGCCGCGAGGTCGCCGTCCTGCACGAACGACCAGTCGGTGACGGATGCCGTGTCCTCGAGCAGATCGGCCGGGTACTCGCCCTTCAGCATCGGCCCGGTGAAGGCGCGGTTCGCCAGCGCGTCGATGCGACGCACGGCGTCGGCCGCGCCATCCCCCGCTCCGCGAAGCACGTGGAAGTTGAGGGTCACGGAGTACTCGGGCGAGCCGGCCGAGGTCGCGCGAAGCGCGGAGACGGCCCGGCCATGAGCCAGGTTGAGGTGGTGCACCGCCGCGAGCGCGGCCGCCGGCTCGTGTCGCCCGGGTGCGTGCCCGCCCTGTCCGTAGCCGAGATACGCCGAGCACCAGGGCTCGTTGAGCGTCGTCCACGTGTGCACGCGGTCGCCGAGGGCTGCGCCCATGATCGACGCGTACTCCTCGAAGGCGTCGACCGTCGCGCGGACGGGCCAGCCCCCGGCATCCTCCAGCGCCTGCGGTAGATCCCAGTGGTAGAGCGTCGCGACGGGCTTGATGCCCCGCTCGAGCAGGCCGTCGACGAGGCGCGAGTAGAAGTCGATCCCCTTCTGGTTGACGACAGCGGTCGGTGAGCCCGCCGCGCCGTCGAACGACTGGATCCGCGGCCACGCGATCGAGAACCGGTACGCGTCGAGGCCGAGGTCCTTCATCAGATCGAGGTCGGCGTCGACCCGGTGGTAGTGGTCGCACGCGACGTCGCCCGTGTCGCCGTTCCAGACCTTGCCGGGCGTCTTGGAGAAGGTGTCCCAGGTGGACGGGCCGCGGCCGTCCTCGTCGAACGCGCCCTCCACCTGGTACGACGCCGTCGCCGAGCCGAAGGTGAAGCCGGGCGGGAAGACGAGACCCGAGTCGCGGTAGTCGGGATTCCCCTGAGTGGTGGGTTCAGTCACGAATGTCACTTCGTCACCTCCGACAGGTCGACCGTGAACGTCTGGGCGCGTCCGTCGGGGTTCGTGACGGTGACGGATGCCTCGCCCTCCCCGCCCGGGAAGACCCGCAGCTGCAGGCCGTCGAGGTAGTCGTAGTCGGGGCGGTCCGTCCGCGCGCCCCACGGGATGACCGCTCCGCCCCGCACGTAGAGCGGGAGCGACGTGAACCCGTGGTCCTCCTTGCGCCAGCCGCCGCCGCGCACGACCTCGCCGGTGAGCAGGTCGGTCCAGGTGCCGCGGGGAAGGTAGAACTCGACCTCGCCCGACTCCGAGAAGACGGGTGCGACGAGGATCGATGATCCCAGCATGTACTGCCGGTCGAGGTGACCGACGGCCGGGTCGTCGCAGAACTCGAGCTGCATCGGCCGGAGGACCGGCACTCCGGTGGACGCGGCATCCACCCCCGCCTGGAACAGGTACGGCATGAGACGCATCTTGAGATGCGTGAAGACCCGCGTGACCTCGACCGCCTCGTCGTCGAACGCCCACGGCACCCGGTACGAGTTCGAGCCGTGGAACCGCGAATGCGAGCCGAGCAGACCGAAGGCGGTCCAGCGCTTGTAGACCGCGGCATCCGGAGTCCCCTCGAACCCGCCGATGTCATGGCTCCAGTGCGCGAAGCCGCTCATCGCGAGCGACAGGCCGCCCCGGAGCGTCTCGGCCATCGAGGCGAAGGTCGACGTCGAGTCGCCGCCCCAGTGCACGGCCATCGACTGGCCGCCGGCCGTCGCCGACCGGGCGAAGACGACGGCGTCGCCCTCGCCCCGCTCCTCGACGAGGACGTCGTGCACGGCCTTGTTGTAGAGCTGCGTGTAGAGGTTGTGCATGCGCGACGGATCGGAGCCGTCGAAGTACTCGACCTCGAGCGGGATGCGCTCGCCGAAGTCGGTCTTGAAGCAGTCGACGCCCTGGTGGAGCAGGCGCCGCAGATGCGCCTGGAACCACGCGGTCGCATCCGGATTCGTGAAGTCGACCAACCCCATGCCCGCCTGCCACAGGTCCCACTGCCACACCGAGCCGTCGGGACGCTTGACGAGGAAGCCCTGCGCCGCGGCCTCCGCGAACAGCGGCGAGCGCTGACCGATGTAGGGGTTGATCCACACGCACACCCGGAGGTCCTTGTCGCGCAGGCGCGCGAGCATGCCGTCCGGGTCGGGGAAGGTGCGCGGGTCCCACTCGAAGTCGCACCAGTTGAACTCGCGCATCCAGAAGCAGTCGAAGTGGAAGACCGAGACCGGCAGTTCCCGCGCGGCCATCTGGTCGATGAACGACGTCACCGTCGCCTCGTCGTAGTCGGTCGTGAACGACGTCGACAGCCACAGACCGTACGACCACGCGGGCACGACCGGCGGCCGTCCGGTGAGCGCCGTGTACCGGCTCAGCACGTCCTTCGGCGTCGGACCGGCGATGACGAAGTACTCGAGCTCCTCCCCCGCGACCGAGAACTGCACGCGCTCGACGGCCTCCGACCCGATCTCGTACGAGACATGCCCGGGGTCGTTGACGAAGACGCCGTAGCCGCGGTTGGAGAGGTAGAAGGGCACGTTCTTGTAGGACTGCTCGCTCGACGTGCCGCCGTCGGCGTTCCAGATGTCGACGGTCTGGCCGTTCTTGACGACGGGTCCGAAGCGCTCGCCGAGGCCGTAGATGAGCTCTCCGACGCCGAGGTCGAGCTGCTCATGGACATACGTGTGCGAGGTCGGCGCTCCGAGGCCGCTGCGCGCGTTGCCCGCGACGCCGTGCGACACATCGGCGCCGTCGGCGAGCTGGATGTAGCCCTGCGCCTTGTGGCCAGACCCGGTGACGCGCTTCCCGTCCACCTCGAACGACAGCGACCAGGGCGCGTCGGGTGCGACCCGTGCCGTGAGCGGCCCGGTGCTCAGCACTCCCCCGTTGTCGTCGGTGGATGCCTCGCCCGCGCCGCCCTCGACGGCACCCGGAAGATCGAAGCCACCGTGCCAGCCGCGGCCGGTGTGGTGCGAGATGCGGACCCGCACGACACCCTCGAGGGGCGACGAAAGGGTCACGGTCAGCACGGGCCGGTTGAGCGTGTCGCCGCGGCGGCTGATCACCGTGGTGGGGGCGGTGATGACGAGGCCGTCGCCGTCCGGCGAGGCCGACGATTTCCAGATGTCGTACGCCTCCTGGGCGTACAGAGCCGTGACGCCCGGGCGCAGCTGCCAGAACCCGTCGGTGAACTTCATTACTTGACCGCTCCTGCCGTGATGCCGCGTGTGAGAGTGCGCTGGAAGATGAGGAAGAAGATGAGCGTGGGGATGATCCCGAGGAGCGCCGACCCGGCCGTCGTGGTGACGTCCATGAGCCGATCGCCCTGCAGCACGCTGATCGCCACCGGAACCGTCTGGTTCGAGTTCGACGCGAGGAACGTCAGCGGGATGAGGAACTCGTTCCACGTCCAGATGAAGAAGAAGATCAGCAGCACCGCGAGCGTGGGCCGGCTGATGGGGAACACCACCCGCCACAGGATCTTCCACCGACCCGCTCCGTCGAGGGACGCCGCCTCGAGTATCTCCTTCGGGAACGTGCCGAAGACCGAGGACAGGAGGTAGGTGCCGAAGGCCGCCTGAACGACGGTGAAGACGATGATGACCGACCACACGTTGTCGTACAGGTGAACCGACTTGAACATGTAGTACAGCGGGTAGAGCAGCGCCTCCTGCGGCAGCAGGTTCGCGAGGAGGAAGAGCAGCACGATCCACGTGCGGCCGCGCACCCGGCCGATGCCGATCGCGAAGGCGTTGAGCACCGAGATCAGGACTGCGAGCACCGACACGACGGCCGAGATGAAGATCGAGTTCCACACCTTCTCGGGGAAGTTGACGCGGTTCCAGAACTTCTCGATGCCGGACAGGTCGATCGCCTGCGGAAGGGCGAAAGGCCCCGAGGTGGCGTACTCGATCGGCGATTTGAAGGCGTTCACGAGGATCAGGTAGAAGGGCACGACGATGACGATGGCGCCGAGGATGACGGCGACGAGCAGCACCCAGTCGAGCGGCCGCTTCTTGGTCATGCCGCCCCGGGGGCGGCGGGGCTTGCCCGTGACGATTGCGGTGGTGGCGGCCATCAGAGCCCGGCCCTTTCCTTGCGCTCCAGCGAGCTCTGCGCGCGGATGAAGATGATCGAGACGATGACGACGAGGATCGTGAGGACCGTCGCGATCGTGGCGCCGTATCCGATGTTCCGCTTCGTGAAGAACTCGGTGTAGGCGTAGTACGCCGGGACGAGGGTCGCGCCGGCCGGTCCGCCCTGGGTGATGACGTACACGGGCCCGAAGACCTTGAGCGCCGCGATCGTGCAGGTGAGGGTCACGACGAAGACCTCGGGGCGGATGATGCTCAGCGTGATGGCCGAGAACCGCTGGAACCAGTTCGCGCCGTCGAGCTCCGCGGCTTCGTAGAGCTCGGGGTCGACGCGCTGCAGGGCGGCCATGAAGACGACGATCGGGTAGCCGATCTGCACCCACACGAGCACGGCCATGAGGACGAGGAGCGCCGACGGCATCTGGCCGAGCCAGTCGACGGGTGGGATGCCGAGAACGCCCAGCAGCTGGTTCATCGCACCTGTCGCACCGGGCCGGAAGATCCAGCCGATCACGATCCCGGCGACGGCGATCGGGAGGATCTGCGGCAGGTAGTAGGTCGCGCGGAGGAAGCTGCCGACCTTGCCGCCGAACTTGCGTCCGACGACGTCGAAGAGGAGCGCTGCCACGACGAGGCCGATGATCGTGGGGAGCACGACCATCGCGACGACCATCCAGATGGAGTTGACGAACGAGGTCCAGAAGTCCTCATCGGTGAAGACCTTGGCCCAGTTGTCGAGCCCGATGAACTCGGGGCTGCGCACGCCGCGCCACTTCGTGAACGTCAGATACACGTTGAAGATGAGCGGGATGACGATGATCACGAGGAGCAGGACGAAGCCCGGCAGGAGGTAGAGCCAGTAGCCGGCCGTGCCTCCCTTGCGCTGCGGGATCGCGGGCTCCTCGGGAGGAAGCTTGGTGCGCGCCTTGCGGCTCCTGCCGTCGGCACGGGTGGCGCCGGTCTCGGCGCGGGCGGCGCTCTCGGCGCGGGTGAGGACTGACATGTTCGACTCCGTTGAGGGGGCGGGGGCGGCGAGGCGAGTCACCGCCCCCGCGTGTCGGTCAGCGGAAGTCCGCTGTTCCTTCGTCGTACTGGGCGCCGAGGTTGGCGTTCGTCGTCTCCGCGTCCTGCGTCCCGGTGACGAGGCCCTGCAACTCCTGCACGATCACGTCGTAGAAGCCGGGCGCGGGCCAGTCCGGGTAGAACGAGAGGCCGTCGTCGTCGAGGATGCCGTTGAACGTCGCGATGAGCTCCTGGCTCTTCGCGTCGGTGATGTCAGCGGGATCGGCGGCGACGGGCAGGCCTCCGTTGTTGCCGATGATCGCCTGGATCTCGGGGCGCATCGTGATGTCGATGAACTTGTAGGCGAGCTCCTTGTTGGCCGCATTCTCGGGTACGACCCACAGGTTGCCCGACGAGCCGAGCGACAGGTCGGCGCCCGGGAAGGCGGTCATCGTCCAGTCGAAGCCGGTGGCCTCCTCGACGAAGCGGCCGTACCACCACGAGCCCGAGACGAAGATCGGCGCGGTGCCGTTGATGAACGAGACCCCGGCGTCCTCGGCCTTGACGGACGAGACATCCTTCGCGATGTAGCCCTTGTCGACGTACTCCTTGAGCGTGTCGGTCGCGTAGGAGATCTCGGGGCCCTGCCAGTCCACAGGGTTCTTGTAGAGCTGGTAGTCGTCGACGAAGGACCGGTCGGCCTTCGACAGCGCCAGCTGGTACCAGAGCTGACCCAGCGGGTATTCGGCTCCGGCCTCGGCGAGGGGCGTGATGCCCTTCGCGACGAAGGCGTCGAGCACCTTCACGAACTCGTCGTACGTCGTGGGGATCTCCAGGCCTGCCGCGGCGAAGGCGTCCTTGTTGTAGTAGACGCCGACGAACTCGCCGTAGTTCGGCACGCCGTACCAGGTGTCGCCGCCCATGACTCCGTCTTCGGAGTACTTGGCGGTCGTCTGCAGCGACGGCGCCAGCTTGTCGGCCCAGCCGTACTCGTCAACGGCGTCCGAGATGTCCGAGATGAGACCTGTCGAGGCGAGGAAGCCCGCGGTCGCATTGCCCTTGTTGAACTCCATGAGGTCGGGAGCGGCATCCGTGTCGAGCACCTGGCTCGCGGTCTTCTGGATCTGCTCGAAGGACTTCTCCTCGAACTCGACCTTCGCGCCAGTCTCCTTCTCGAACGTCTTGATGGCCTCGTTCCAGGCCTTGCCCATGGCGCTGTCTTCGCTCTCGTAGTGCCAGAGCTTGAGCGTGTCGCCGTCCGAGCCCGAGTCCGAGCCCGAACCCGAGCACCCGGCGAGCGCGAGGGCGGCGACGGCGAGGGCCCCGGCGACCGCGAGGGTCCTTCTCTTGGTGATGCGTGCCATCTTCGGCACTCCTTTCTTGGTCCCCTGTCGGGGTGGGGGTGGTGGGCCGAGCGCATCGAAGCGCTTCGACAATGGTGATGCGGGTGCGGTATCGAGTTGTGTGCGGAGAGTCGGCGAGCGCGGTCAGCCCTGCCGGCGGGCCGGCGCGGCGACCGAACCCCGGTCGTAGTAGGTGGGCGGGATCAGGTGGAGTCCGGGTGTCGGCCGGTCGTGAGGACCGAGGCTGCGGACGGCGAGGTCGACGGCGAGATCGCACGACGGCTCGGGCATGAGCGGGATCACGTCGACGGGGAGCGGCAGGCCGGCAGTGTCGAAGGATGCCGCGACGGACACGAGCGACACGTCGCCGGGGACGGAGAGCTCACGGTTCTGCAGCTCGGCGAGCACGGCGGCGTGCACATCGTCGGCGCCGTGCACGAGGAGCGCTGTCGCGCCCCCGTCGAGAAGCTCCGAGACGGCGGAGCGCGTCACCTCTGCGCTCGTCTGCCGGTCGCCCGACACCCGGAAGTCGTGACGGATGCCTCGTTCCCCGGCCCGCCGCTCGAACGCCCGGCGGACCCGCGGCGGGAAGTTCGACTTCTCGTACGCGACCTGGGTCTGCCCGACGAGTCCTATGGCGCGGTGACCCGCGTCGGCGAGCCGGTCGACGGCCAGCACCGCGGCAGCGTCGAAATCGAGATCGACGCAGATGAGGCCCTCGTGGTCGTCGGGCACGCCGATGAAGACGCAGGGCGTGTCGATCGCCCGCGCGAGCGCCACCCGCTCATCGTCGGGCGCGACGTCGAGAACGAGGATCGCGTCGACGAGCCCGCTCGAGGCGACCCGTGCCATGCCGGCGGAGGCCTGCTCCTCTGTGAGCAGGAGGATGTCGTAGTCGTTGCGTCGCGCTGCGACAGCGGTCGCGAGCACGAACGACATGTGGGTCGGGGCGTGCGTGTCGCGGCGGAGCGGCTCGGTCAGCGCGAAGATCTGGGTGCGGCTCCCGGCGAGCATGCGCGCGCCGGCGTTCGGGCTGTATCCCAGCTCGCGCACGGCCTTCTCGATGCGGATCCGGGTGGCCGGCGAGACGGGGCGCTTGCCGCTCAGGGCGTACGACACGGTGCTGATCGAGACGCCGGCGGCCTCGGCCACCTCGTTGATCTTCGCCACGTCGACTCCGTCGTTTCCGTGCGGCTGCCATCGCCGCAACTCGGCTGCGACTCCCGATCGAGCCGGGAGTCGAAGCGCTTCGCGAAGCGCTTCGACAGCATGCTACGCACACCTTCCGCCGGGGCGCAAGAGTTTCGTGGTCAAACCCAACAAATGCGTCCTCATCGCTCGGGTAGCGTCGAGGGATGGTCTCCCCCGGACACGTCGCGCGCTTCACGTGGCGCGGCGCGACGATCGTCGCGGAGCGCACGGGGGACGGACCGCGCACCTTCGTGCTCGTGCACGGGATCGGCATGGGCCGGAGCGTCTTCTCTGACCTCACGCAGCGCCTGGGCCATCACGGCCGGGTGGTGGCGATCGACCTGCCGGGTTACGGCGAGGCGCCCGAGCCGCCGCGCACCCTCACGGTGGAGCGCAACGCCGACGTCGTCTCGGCGTATCTGCGCGAGCACGACCACCCCGACGTGACGATCATCGGGCACTCGATGGGCGCTCAGATCGCCGTCGAGGTGGGGGCGAGGCATCCGTCGTCCGTTCGTCGTCTCGTGCTCGCGGGCCCCACCGTCGATCCGCGGGCCCGGACGGCATCCGCCCAGCTCGGGAGGCTGCTGCGCGACATCGCGATCGAAAGCCCTGTCGTGTGGTCCCGGGGCGCCCGCGAGTACCTCCGGGCGGGACCGAACGTGCGCACGAAGATGCGCGCGATGCTCGTGCACCGCCCGGAAGAGGCGTTCCCCCGCGTCCACGCGCCCGTCCTCGTGCTGCGGGGCGACGACGACCGGGTGGCGCCGCTCGAATGGTGCCAGGAGGTCGTGAGGCTGCTCCCCGATGCGACCCTCGCCGAGATCCCGGAGCACGGCCACGAGACGATGATCCGGGATGCCGCGCCCGCCGCCGAGCTCATCGTCCGGTTCGCCGAGCGGACGTGAGTCGCGGCTCAGGAGCGGCTCACCAGGGTGAGGGCCGGTGCTCGTCGCGCTCGCTGTCGTCGGGGAACTCCGGAAGCGCGTAGCCGCCGGCGCGGATGCACAGCCAGCGGAGCTCCTCGGGGCTGTCGGGCAGGCAGCGCCACGTCCGCCAGACGCCCTGTCCGACGCGGACGACCGTGCCGGGACCGACGTCGACGACGTCGTCGTCGAGTCCCATCTGGCCGCGGCCCTGGAGGAAGACGTAGAGCTCCTCGATCTTCGCGTGGGCGTGCCAGTAGCCCGCCTGCTCACCCGGCTCGAAGGCGTTCGCCGTGAGCCCGATGTACTGCATCGCCAGCTCGTGGTCGACGACGCGCCGGCCGTCCCGCGAGGTCGTCGGTCGGAAGCCGCCGTAGTGCTCCCGCCACTCGTCGAGGCCGCCCATCTCCAGCACCTGGTAGTCGCTCACGGCGCCACTGTAACGCGCTCGGATGGCCGCAGATCGCGCGATTCCTGCCAGCTTCGGCCCGCCCGGCAATGTCGTAACCCGCGCGTAGGTTTCAGACATCGGAACCAACGGAGGAATCATGCTCTCGATCGTCCATGGCGCAGAAACGCAGTTCCGTCACGAGTCGGCATTCCGCGAGCGCGAGCGAGCCGTCCTCGCCGCGATCCGCGAGCGCAAGGCCTACCTCGCCGAGCACCGAGCGCCGGCGCGGGCTCCGCGTCAGGTGGCTCCGTGGCCCCGGCCGATCGGCGTGGCCTCGTGCTTCGAGGCGGCCTGCGCGGTCGCCTGATCGGTCCGTGGCCCCTTCCTGATCAGCGTCCAGCTGATCACGAAGCGACCGTGATGGATGCCGCGGGTTACGCGTCGCCCGTCGTGATCTGGCGCGCGAGCTCCTGGATCTCCCCGTCGGGCAGGTCGATGCCGGACTGCTCGAGCCGCTGCTTGAGCACGTCGTAGACGCGCTCGGGCTGCGTGGAAGCGATGTCGTCGCGGGTCTGCACCACGATCCCCGAGATCTTCTCGACGTCGTTGGCGTTGTTCTGCGACATGGCGGGGAGGTTCTGCTCCTGCTCGGTGCCGAGCGCGCCCTGCCTCTGAGCCTCGCCGACGGTCATGGTCTCGCGACCGCCGTCCTGACCCTGATGACCGCCCTCGGCCTGACCGCCGTAGGTAGGGCCGTCCTGGCCGCTCTGCGACTGACCACCGGGCGTGCCGCCGGCCGCCTGCGGATCGGTCGTGTCGTCGTCGATCACGCCGACCCCGACCGCCTGATGCGTGGGCTCGTCGCTCGGGGGCGGGAACGACCCGCTCCAGCCCTCTTCCGCGGCGCCGGCACCGGGCACGCCGGCCGCCTGCTCGGGGTTCTCCACTTCACGCTGCACGGGCACCTCGGCGTTCTCGCCTTCCATGCTGCGCTGGTCGCCGCGCACGGGCTCACCGCCCGCGGGGGTGCCTGCTGCGCCGTCGGCGTCGTTGCGATCGGGGTAGTTCACACCCGGCTGCTCGTTCTCGTTGCCCGTGGTCGACATGTCACTGCTCCTCTTCCGTGTCCGCGTCCGCCGCCAGATCGGGGTCCGCCCCCTGCGTCGGAACGTCCCCCTCGACCTGTCCCACGTCCGTTCCGCCGCCCGTCCCCGCGGCGTTCTTCGCCTGCGGGATGCCGGACACCCAGCCGTCCGTGATCGCAGCGTCGTGCTGCATGTCCGACTCCTCGGCGGTCTCGCCGTCGGCCGACTGAGCGCTCTCCCAGCCCCCCGGCCGGGTCGGCGTTGATCACACCTTCGGGAAGATCCCGCTTCTCTTCGCGCATCGCCCGCTCCTCTCGACGATCCCAGCCTCACCCGGGCCGGGCCGCCCCGCATGGGGTTGACGATCGCCGACCCGGGGGCTACGGCGGGGCCGGGGTCGGGTCAGGACGGCCGAGCGGACGGGTCGGGCGGAGCGGCGGCGCGGGCCGCGGCATCCCGATCCCGAGCGACAGCCTGCCCGAGCAGCTGGCCGCCGTTCGTCAGGAGGGCACGCCGCCACGGCGCGACGCCGTCGATCTCGATTTGGATCGAGATCGAGAGGATCGTCCGGATGATGACGATGATGCCGAGGATCAGGGCATCCTCGAGCGAGGGCTTGGAGGTGATCGTGCGGACGAGGTCGGCGGCGACGAGCACCTCGAGGCCCAGCAGGATCGCGGCGCCGAGGGTCGTGCGCAACGCCGTGTAGGCGGCGTGCGCACCTTCGCCGCGTGAGAGGGAGCGGATGCCGAGCACCACCGCCATGATGAAGCCGACGACCATGACAGCGGCGCCGACGACCTCGAAGCCGACGGCGATGGCGGTGAAGACCGACTCGATGTCCACGGCGTCAGCGTACGCGGCGCCCGGCCCGGATGCTACGCCGAGCGGCGGTGCTGAAGAATCGCCGAGCGCTCGGGGTGGGCGGCGAACCAGTCCGCGACGTACCAGCACACCGGGATGACCGAGCGGTCGCCCTTCGCCTCGAGCTCGGCGACGGCCCGATCGACGACCTCTCCGGCGTAGCCGTGCCCGCGGAAGGTGGGGACGGTGTAGGCGCGGGTCATGGCGACGCTGCGCCCGTCGTCGCGGTAGTCGAGGACGCTCACGAGGTCCGACCCCTGGGAGAGCGTGTACCGCGAGGCATCCGGCTCGTGTGCGAAGGTCAGCTGGGTCACCCCGAAAGGGTACGCCCGCTGCACGGAGCCGGCGCCGAATGAGCGCGGGTGTTCGGCGGACGCGAAGGCGGCAGGAGGGTCCTCTTTCGCCTGACTGAGCAAAGTGTCATATTTCGTCATCGTCGAGGCCCGCCATCCGTGCGATTTGACACATTCCGACGCACTCGGACATAATCGGCGCATGACTGACAACGCACGCTCTCTGTCCGCCTTGGAGGCGAACGGGACTGCCGGCATGATGATGGCCGGCCGCGTTGCCATGTGTTGTCGAATGTGCCGCTAAATCGGTGACACCAGCCGACTCTCGCGCCGCTTGATCTGAATCGCGCGCGAAGAGTCCCCGAGGCCCGAGAGAGCGCCATGAGCGCGACTCCGGATGCCTCGCACATCGCCCTTCTCATGGGCCCGGCCGTCTCGGCCGAATCGCAACGCACCCACCGGCTCCGCCGGACACCCCCAAGGACTTTCATCATCATGTCGAACACCGCCCTTCTCGAGCGCACCGCCCCCGTCCGCCACCTCCGCGCCGTGACCGCCCCCGTCCCCACCGTCTCGCCCGAGCCGGCTCCCGCCGCCGAGGCTCCCGCACAGCGGGCCCTGCCGCCCGGGACGGCGCCCCGAGGCTTCGCCCTCTACGTCGGTCTCGACGAGGCGAAGGCCGCCGCCGCCGGCGTCTCGCTCGGCACGATCGTCGAGGCGCTCCGCCGGACGATCTCGGAGCTGGCGCCCAACGCCGAGACCTACGCGACCGTGGCTCTCGCGCCGGTCGGCTCCGGGGGCCGCGACGTCGACGTCGTCCGCCTCGCGCTGCACGAGCCCTCGGCGATCGCACGCACGAAGCAGGATGAGACAGAGGAAGAGGACCGCGCCCCCGGCGGGGTCGTCGTCGACATCTCGCGCAAGCGCGTGCTCATCGAGGGCGAGTCGGCTGCGTTCACCTTCAAGGAGTTCGAGCTGCTGCAGTACCTCGTGCTGCGGGAGGGCCGCACGATCGAGCGCACCGAGCTCGTGTCGTCGCTGTGGCACGCGGGCGACGAAGAGGCTCCCGGGGAGCGCACGATCGACGTGCACGTGCGCCGCCTGCGCGCCAAGCTCGGTCGCTATGAAGACATCGTGCGCACCGTGCGCGGGGTCGGCTACCGCTTCGACCGGCACGCCGACGTCGTCATCCGGTACGGGCACGGCACGCCGTCTCCCGACCGCTTCTGACACTCGCACCGCCCGCCGTCCGGCGTCCCCGCTCGTGCCGTTCGCACGGTCTGCGGGCGGCGCGCCGGGCCCCGGCGGCCTCGCCACGGCGTGTCGTCGATCGGTCGTGCGGACGGCACCAGGATGTCGGGGGCAGGCGCGTAGGGTGAGCCCATGACCACCTCGCTGTCGCGCATCCGCGCCGCCTCGGGCGCGCCGGCGAGACAGCGACCCCGCGATCCCCGGCCCGACCATGGCCGGCCGATCGAGACTGAGTACCGACCGACCCATCCGCTCGACCTCCGTCGCACCGTGCTGTACCAGCGGCGCGGCGCGGGCGACCCGACCATGACGACCGATGCCGCCGTCATCTGGAGGGCGAGCCGCACGCCGGACGGCGTCGCGACGCTCGCGCTCCGCGAGACCTCGCCCGGCGTGGTGAAGGGCGCCGCGTGGGGGCCGGGTGCCGGCTGGGCGCTCGCGCAGCTGCCGGCGCTGTGCGGGGCGGGCGACGACCCGACCGGATTCGACGCGGCGCGGCATCCGCTCATCGCCGATGCGCACCATCTCAACCCGGGGCTTCGGCTCAGCCGCACCGACCTCTTCTTCGACGCCCTCGCCAGCGCGATCTTCGAGCAGAAGGTCACCGGCATGCAGGCGTTCGGCGCGTGGCGGCGCATCGTCTCGTGGTTCGGCGTGCGGGCGCCCGGTCCGACGCCGCGCCCGATGTTCGCTCCGCCGACCGTCGAGGAATGGCGGCGCATCCCGTCGTGGGCCTGGCACCGCGCGGGGCTCGAGCCGCCGCAGTCGCGCGCCGTGGTCGAGTGCGCGCGCCGGGGTGAGTCGCTCCTGCGGGTCATCGCCGAGGCGCCCGATGGCGATGCGCACGAGCGCATCCTCACGAGTCTGCGGGGCGTCGGACCGTGGACGAGCGCCGAGACGCGCATCCGCGCCTTCGGCGATGCCGACGCCGTGAGCGTCGGCGACTACCACCTGGCCCACGAGGTCGGCTTCGCCCTCACCGGCGCGCGGACGGACGACGACGGGATGCTGGAGCTCCTCGCGCCGTGGAAGGGTCACCGCCAGCGGGTCATCCGCCTGATCGGCGCGTCGGGCGTGCGCGAAGCGCGCCGGGGGCCGCGGCTGCACCCCGAGGACCATCGGGAACGCTGAGTCAACCACCTTTCGGCCGGCGATCCCGGGGGCCAGGATGAGGGCATGATCGAGCCGCTCCCTGACCTGCCCGAGGGTGTGCTGGGCTTCCGTGCCGTGGGAACCGTCGACGCCGCCGACTACCGGAAGGTGCTCGACCCCGCGATCGACGCCTGGATCGCGAAGGGCAAGAAGGTCAATCTCGTCTATGTGCTGGGCGCGGAGTTCTCGCGCTACTCGCTCAGCGCGCTGTGGCAGGACATGCTGCTCGAGGGCAAGCCCGAGCACAGCTGGGGACGCGTCGCGCTCGTCACCGACCACCGGATCCTGGGCGAGCTCGTCAAAGGACTGGGGTCGCTCTCGTCTGCCGAGCTCCGTCGATTCAAGCTCTCGGAGCTTCCCGTCGCGCTGGACTGGGCGGCGGGGAAGGATGCCGCGGCCGCCGCGTCCTGATCCACGGCGCGCCTCGCCTCGGTGCTCTTGCAGATGTCGGAGGCCCCGAGGACACTGGGTGGCGCCGCGGGCCGGTCGCGGCATCCATCCCACCCGACACACCCCAGGAGATCGGCATGCCCATCCTGAACCCCTACCTCTCGTTCAAGAACAACGCCCGCGAAGCGATCGAGTTCTATCGGAGCGTCTTCGGCGGCGACCTTCAGATCTCGACGTTCGGGGACTTCCCCGGCATGGTCGAAGACCCGGCCGAGAACGACCTCGTCATGCATTCGCAGCTCACGAGCCCCGACGGCTTCGTCCTCATGGCCTCCGACACGCCGGACCGCATGCCCTACGAGGCGCCCGCGGGGGTCGCCGTCTCGGTGAGCGGCGAAGACGAGGCACAGCTCCAGGGCTACTGGGACGCCCTCTCCGCCGGCGGCAACGTCACGATGCCGTACGACACCCCGCCGTGGGGCGGCAAGTTCGGCATGCTCACCGACAAGTTCGGCGTCGACTGGATGGTGTCGCTCAACGCGCCGCAGCAATAGACGGCGCTTCCCTCCTCCGGAAGGGGTGGATGCCGCGGGTCCGGCTGTCCCCCGCCGCGCGGCCGCCCCTAGGCTGACGCCATGACGCAATCGGGTGCCGGGGGATCCGGACGGGGCTGGCCCAAGGGCCGCGTGGGCTGGATCGTCGGCTCGATCATCATGCTTATCGTCGGCGCGATCATCGGGCTCGTCCTCGGCAGCATCTGGCTCGGCCTGGTGATCGCGGCCGTCGTCGCTCTCGGCTGGATCATCGCGTACGAGTCGCAGCGAGGGCGCACACCCGATCTGTACGACCAGGACGACGACGGGGCGCGCCTCTAGTCCCTCTCGCGCAACGGTTCTCGCCTCTCCCCCTTTTGGCGGTGCGCCCCCGCGGCGTAGCGTGACGCGCAGGAGGTGCGCCATGCGAGCCAGCGTCGGCGACCGCGTGCTCATCCACGGGCGAGCGGTCGGAATGGTGGAGCGGACCGGCGAGGTCATCGAGATCCGCGGACACGAAGACGATCCGCTGCTCGTCGTGCGATACGACGACGGGCACGAGACGATCCTGTCCCCGGGGACTGACTGCGAGATCCTGCACACGACCTGACGGGCCGGCACACTCGGCTCCACCAGGCCGCGCGCCGGGCGCGGTCTGCGAGTTCGACTCGACCGAGCCGCGCGCCGGGTGGCGCCTAGAATGACTCGTCGTGTCGAAGCGCTGGCTGCCCCTCGGCGCGATCGGGCTCTCGGTCGTGCTGTGGTCGGCGGCGTACGTGCTGTCGGGGTGGGCGCTCGAGACCGCGTCGCCCGCGGTGCTGTCGGTGTCGCGCTTCGCGATCGCCCTCGTCGTGCTGGTGCCGATCGCCGCACGTCGGCCGTTGTTCCTGCGGACCCTGCGCGAGCCCCGCACGATCCTCCTCGGCCTCACGGGCGTCACGCTCTACTACTCGTTCGCCAACATCGGCCTGCTGTTCACCACGCCCGGCACGGCGGCGCTCGTCGTCTCGCTCCTGCCGGTCCTCACCGCCATCGCCGCGGTCGCGATGCTGCGCGAGCGCCTGACGCGCCGCACGATCGTGGGCCTCGCCCTCGCCACGATGGGCGTCGGGCTGGTCGCGGCATCCGGATTCCGCCTCGATCTCGGCGTCGTGCTCAACGTCGTCGCCCTCGCCTCCTACGCGATCTACACCGTGCTCCTGCGCCGCGACGGCGAGCGGCCGGACCGGCCGGACGCGATCGTGCTGGCGACCGCGACGGGCATCTGGGGCACCGCGCTCATGCTGCCCTGGTTCGGATGGGAGCTGGCCGTCGGCACGGCGGCCGTGCCGACGGATGTGCGCGGCATCCTGAGCATCCTCGCCCTCGCGCTCGTCGTCACGGCGCCGACGCTCGTGCTCTTCAACTACGGCGCCGAGCGCGTGCCGGCTGCCATTTCGGGCGTCGCGACGGCGGCCATCCCGGCCCTGGGCTACGGGTTCGCCCTGTTGCTCGGTGAACCGCTCGATCCGGTGAAGGCGATCGGCGGCGCCATCGCGCTCGCGGGC
Source organism: Microbacterium sp. 4R-513 (assembly GCF_011046485.1). NCBI lineage: Bacteria > Bacillati > Actinomycetota > Actinomycetes > Micrococcales > Microbacteriaceae > Microbacterium > Microbacterium sp. 4R-513. Next base: position 2,161,819 of record NZ_CP049256.1, on the reverse strand, counting down.
GTGCTGCTGGCGACCCTCGAGCAGCCGGACGTCGAGCCCAGCCCACCGGGGCTCGCCCTCCCCGAGCCTGCAGAGCTGGCACCGCGGCCTCTCCAGGACGAGAGACCGCCGCACCGGTCCCCCGCCGACGGGGGTAGCGTCGGGCCCAGCGCGGCGGACGACACCGCCGCGCACCCATCCGAGGGAGGGCGCACATGAGGATCGCGGTCGCAGGAGGCACGGGTCAGGCCGGTTCCGAAGCCGTCGCGACGGCTCGTTCGCGGGGTCACGACGTCGTCGTGCTGGCGAGGTCGACCGGCATCGATCTCGTCTCGGGCGACGGTGTCGCCGCCGCCCTCGACGGCGTCGAGGCGATCATCGACGCCTCGGGCGTGCGCGGCAACATCGACCCCACGGGGTTTCACAAGGCCGTCATTCGCAACCTCGCACGCGGCGGCGCGCGCCACCTCGTGGTCCTCTCGATCGTCGGCTGCGACCGCGCCGCTTCGTATGCGCTGTACGGCGGGAAGCTCGCGCAGGAGCACGCCGCCGAGGCATCCGGAGTCCCGTTCACGATCGCGCGCACGACGCAGTTCCACGAGTTCTCGCGCCAGATCTGGCACATCGGGCACAAGGGTCCGATGCACTTCGCACCCCGCATGCGCACGCAGCCCGTCGCAGTCGCCGAGGTGGGCGCGCGCCTGGTCGATCTGGCCGAGGCGGAGCCGGTCGGCGGACGCGCGGCGGACTTCGGCGGGCCGCGGGAGGAGTCGCTCGTCGAGATGGTGCGCGCCTATGCACAGGCCACCGGCCTATCGCCCCGCATCGTGCCGGTCAGCCTGCCGGGCGACTTCGGGCGCGCGCAGCGCGACGGGTCGCTCCTGCCGGGGTCGGATGCGGTGCTCGGTGCTCAGACCTTCGACGAGTGGCTCACGCTGCAGCGCGCGGAATCCTGAACCCAGGCCCCTGAACCCGCCGGGGCTGCCGGGTCACATCTCTTCGTGCGAATTCGGGTCGCCGCCCCACAGACGTCCGCGCTCGAGACCCGAGATCGCCGCGACCTCGTCGTCGGTCAGCTCGAAGCCGAAGACGTCGGCGTTCTCGATCTGACGCTCGGGGTCGGCCGACTTGGGGATCGGAGTCGATCCGAGCTGCACGTGCCAGCGGAGCACCGCCTGGGTCGGGGTCACCCCGTGCGCGGCGGCGATGTCGCCGACGACCTGCTCGCTCAGCAGCTCGGTGCGCCGGGCCAGCGGGCTCCAGCTCTCGGTGCGGATGCCGTGCTCGCGGTGGAACGCGCGCAGCTCGTTCTGCGGGAAGTACGGGTGCAGCTCGACCTGGTTGACGGCGGGGGTGACGCCCGTCTCGTCGATGAGCTCGGTGAGCATCGCGTCAGTGAAGTTCGAGACGCCGACCGACCCTACGAGGCCGCCCTCGCGCAGGGCGATCATCGCCTGCCACGTCTCGAGGTACTTGCCGACGCTCGGATTGGGCCAGTGGATGAGGTACAGGTCGATCCGCTCCAGGCCGAGCGTGGCGACGGATGCCTCGGCACTGCCCATCGTCGCGTCGTAGCCGTGGTCGCGGCCGGGGATCTTCGTCGTGACGATCAGCTCGTCGCGCCCGACGCCGAGCTCGCCGTCTGCGCGGCGCACCGCTTCGCCGACCTCGCGCTCGTTCTTGTAGTTGACGGCGGAGTCGAGCAGGCGGTAGCCGTTCGAGATGGCGGCGACCATCGCATCGACGCCCTGGGCGTCTCGCAGGTTGTAGGTGCCGAGCCCGAGCTCCGGGAAGGCCGTTCCGTCGTTCAGAGTCACAGTAGGGATCGTGGGCATAGGTCCATCCTGCCCCTGACATCCCGCGATGTCAGCGCGCCGGCGCAGCCTCTTCGAGCGGCTCACCGTCGAGGATCCGCCGGATCGTCGTCAGCACCCCGAGTTCGACGTTCGACGGCGCCCGGTACCGGGCACGGGCGAGCACGTCGGGGTGGGCGTTCGACATCGCGAACGACATCGCCGCCGCATCGAGCAGTTCGAGGTCGTTCAGGTAATCGCCGAACGCCGCCGTCTGCGACCGGTCGATGCCGAGAGCCGCCTGCAGCTTCTGCAGCGCGATGCCCTTGTTGACGTCGCCGTTCATGACGTCGATCCAGTGATGCCCCGACACGACGACCTGATGGGTCTCGCGCAGGTCGTCCAGCTCCGGTGCCGTCGTCTTCTCGGCCTCGCCGAAGTCGTAGATCGCGAGCTTCAGGATCTGGTCGTCCACGGTGAGGAGGTCATCGACGGTCTGGAGCTTCGCGTAGTACTTATCGGACTCGGCGAGGAACGACGCATCCGTCCTCTCGATGTAGGCGGAGCGCTTGCCGCACACGACCACTCCCGCGTCGAACCCGCGACCCACGAAGGACCGCACGCGCCGGACGACGGATGCCGCGAACCCCGCGTCGAGCGTGTCGCTGCTGATCTCATCCTCGCCCCGCACGACGTACGCGCCGTTCTCGGCGATGTACACGACGTCGTCGCGCGCGTGGTCGAACGAGCGCTGGAGCGTCGCGAGCTGCCGCCCGCTGGCCGGTGCGAACAGGATGCCGCGCTCGTCGAGCTCGTCGAGGAGCGGCCACAGCGCGTCGGGGATGTGCCCGTCGCCGTCGAGGAGGGTGCCGTCCATGTCGACGGCGATGAGCCGGATGTCGTGTGCGGCAGCGCTCACCCGAGCGCCTCGGGACGCACCCAGTCCCGACCTCGGACGTGCTGATCGAGGAACGCGAAGACCGTCTGATACCAGACCACGGCGTGCTGGGGCTTGAGCACCCAGTGGTTCTCGTCGGGGAAGTAGAGGTAGCGGTGGGGCACCGTGCCGTCCTCGGCGCCGAAGTGCTCGTTGAGCTCCGACCACAGTCGCAGGCCCTCCCCGATCGGCACGCGGTAGTCCTTGTCGCCGTGGATGACGAGCATGGGTGTGCGGATCTCGCGGACGAACCGATGGGGCGAGTTCTCGATCATCGCCTGCTCCGTGAAGATGCTCTGCCAGTACGCCGACGAGTCGGTCGTGCCCGCGAACTGGTCGAGAGCCCAGAGGCTGGCATGCGTGACGATCGCCTTGAAGCGATCCGTGTGACCGGCGACCCAGTTCGCCATGTAGCCGCCGAACGAGCCGCCCATCGCGGCCGTGCGCGACTCGTCGATGTCGCCGCGCGCGACGACGGCATCGGTGATCGCGAGGAGGTCCGTGTAAGGCGAGGCTCCCCACGCGTTCCAGCCGCGGGCGATGAAGTCGAGCCCGTAGCCCGTCGAGAGCGCGGGATCGGGCAGCAGGACCGCGTAGCCCTGGGCGACGGCGAGGTTCGGGTTCCACCGCCAGCTCCACGCGTTCCAGCTGTTGAGCGGACCGCCGTGGATCCAGAGCAGCAGCGGCGCGGGGTTCTCGTCGGACGCGCCCTCGGGCAGCAGCAGCCATCCGCGCACCCGCGCGCCGTCTTCGGCGGTCGCCTCGACCTCGGTCATGGTGCCCGGTGTCGTCGGCAGGGCGACCGGGCTCGCGAGCGGCGTGACGCGACCGTCCCGCGCGATGCGGACCGGATGCGACGGCGCCACCCACGACGAGCGCAGGGCGACGACGTCGCCGGTCTGCTCGTCGACCGACACGTGCGAGTACGCGAACCCGTCGTCGGTCAGCTGCTCGACGTCGCCGCGATCCAGTCCGATGCGGAACACCGGCCCTCGGCCGTCGTGGTCGGCCGTCACGACGAGGGCGGCGTCGCCGGCGTCGAAGGCGATGCTCGTCGCCCACCGGTCCCATTCCGCGGCGATCCGGCGAGCGCCCGACCCGTCGATGGCGGACGTCCAGAGCTCCGAGTGGTTGGGGCCGGCGGGCGTGCTCTTCGGCGTCCGCACGAAGGCGATCGCCCGTCCGTCGTGGCTCACCGCGGGCATCTCGAAGTCGACGTCGGGCTCGTCGAACAGAACGGTGTGCTCGCCCGACTGCGTGTCGATCGCAACGACGCGGTAGCGGTCGTCGCGCCCTGCGGGAACGGGCAGAGACACGACGAGCGTCGCGCCGTCGGGCGTGAGCGCCGCACCCGCAGGCGACGCCGTGCGCACCGGTCGCGGAGTGAGGTCGCGGGGACGGGGAAGCGTCGAGGGATACGGCTGCGCGGCATCCTTGTCGTCCTTGGCTGCGGAGGCGACGTCGTCCGACACGGCGGCCTCGACGGCGGCCTCGGCCTCGGCGGCCGACTCCTCGGGGATGGCCGCGAGGGTGTCGCGAAGCTCGCCCACGTCGAGTGCCAGCAGGTGCGGGAACGCCGGACCGAGATCGTGGTCCCAGAACCGCACCGGATAGGTGTCATGGAGGATCGCCGACACCTTCTTCTTCTTGCGCAGCGCGCGCAGGCGGGCATCGTCCTCGAGGGTCTCGGCGCCGGGCAGCAGGTCGGCCGCGATGACCACGCGATCGGATGCCGCGGCCGTCGCCGCGATCGACGAAGCGCCGCCGACGAGCCGCGTGACGGGGCGCGCCTCTCCCCCGCTTGCCGGCAGGACCCACAGCTGGCCGGACTCCTCGTCGGGCTCGCCCTCGGCGTCGGGGCGTGCCGACACGAACAGCAGATCGCCGTTGCCGATGAAGGCGGCACCGGATTCGCCCTTCGCCGAACGGGTGAGGCGCCGCGGCGCGCCCGAGCCGTCGGCGGGCACGAGCCACAGCGAGCGCTCGTACGCCGTGGCGTCCTTCTTGAGGGTGGCGACCGTCAGGACGGCGCGCGTGCCGTCCGGTGAGAGGGCGAGCGCCTCGATGCGGGGAAGGGCGATGTAGTCGTCGAGCGAGTGGAAGGGGGATTCCGGCATGCGTACACGCTACGACGTGCCGGCGACTTCCCGCCCGCGGAAGCGGCCTCAGGCCCCGTGCGGTCCGTAGTGCGCGGCGACGTCCTGCGCCGAGAACCAGCGCGAATAGGTGTCGTCCTGCGGCCAGCCGTCGGGCACGTCCTGCCACTTCTCCTGGCGGCCCCACGGGAGGAGGTCGATGAGCGGAAAGGTGTGCGACAGCTGCTCCGTGCCCCGGCCGTTGGTGTGCCACGTGCGATAGACGTCGTCGCCGTCGCGCAGGAAGACGTTGACCGCGAAGCCGCCCCGGGGCGGGGCATCCATGTCGGCTCCGAAATCGCTGTCGGCGGTCGAATACCACTCCATGCGGTTGCCGACCTTCTCGCGATAGGCCAGAGCATCGTCGATCGGGCCCTGCGTCACGATCACGAAGCGCGCGTCGTAGGGCTCGAGGAAGTCCAGGCGCGTGAACTGCGACGTCAAGCCCGTGCAGCCGGGGCACTGCCACTCGGAGTCGGGGAACCACATGTGGTTGTAGACGATGAGCTGCGACCTGCCCTCGAAGACGTCGGCGAGACGGACGGGGCCGTCCTTGCCGACGAGTGTGTACTCCGGGAGCTTCACCATCGGCAGACGCCGCCGCTGCGCTGCGATGGCATCGAGCTCACGCGTCGCCGCCTTCTCGCGAACGCGCAGTTCGTCGAGCTCACGCCGCCACGTCTCGTAGTCGACGACGGGCGGAAGTGCCGCGCGGGCCGTGTCTGCACTCGTCATGTCGATCGCTCCTTCATGATGTGAACACCGTACACATGATATGTTGACATCGTACACATCGGGAGGGCGGTGTCAAGGGATGCCTCGATCGACCGCCGCGCGCGCCGACCGCGACCGCCCGACGTATCACCACGGCAACCTCCGCGAGGCGCTCATCACCGCGGGCCTCGAGCTGACCCGCACGGGCGGCCCTGACGCCCTGTCGCTGCGCGATGCCACGCGACGGGTCGGGGTGTCGCCCAACGCCGCCTACCGCCACTTCGCGGATCGCGAAGCCCTCCTCGCGGCGATCGCCGCGCGCATCCAACAAGGCATGGCGGAGCGGATGCGCGGCTTCACGAGCCCCGCTCCCGCCCACCTCACCCCCGCTCGCGCCGCACTGCGCGCGGTGGGCCTCGGGTACATCGCCTTCGCCCGCCGGGAGCCGGGCTGGTTCGAGGTCGCATTCGGGAACGCCGACGCGGTCCCCGCCGTCGAGCCCGGCGCCATGCCGCCGCCGCTCGCGATGCTCGTGTCGGCCCTCGACGGGCTCGTCGCTTGGGGAGAACTGGATGCCGCGGCCCGCCCGGGGGCCGAGTGGCCGTGCTGGTCGGCCGTGCACGGCTTCGCGCTGCTGGCCCTCACCGGCCCCCTGCGCGGACTGCCCGCGACGGACGTCGACGCCGCCGCCGAGCGCACGGTGGATGCGATCATCGCCGGCCTGCTCGACTGAGCCGGCGGTATGGCGCGGACGGTCGCCCTTTTGCAGACTGAGGACATGAGCATGGAGCAGATCCTCGACGCCGTCCGCGCCTTCGACGGGGTCCTCGAGCTTGCGCCTGCGGAGGGCGGCCCCTACCCCGAGATCGCCTGGGGCGATCACTTCTTCTACTACGCCCCCGACGGCGAGGTGCCCGAGAACACCCAGCCGTACGCGACGATCGTGACGAAGGACTACCCCGACGACTCCGGCTCACGCCTCGGCGGCGGCCGCTGGAGGCTCAACGTCCACGTCGGGCGGCAGCGCTTCGTCGATCTCCTCGGCACCGATCCGAGGGATGCCTCGGCGGACGACTACTCCGCCGCAGACGTCGTGCTGCCGCATCCGGTCTACGGTCCGCTCGGCTGGATCTCGATCGTCGACCCGGCCGACCGCACGATGCCGCTCGCGCTCGAGCTTCTCGCGGCCGCCCACGCCGATGCCCGGACCCGCGCGGAGCGGCGGGATCGGCATCCCTCGACCTGAGCGCCGGCTATGCCTTTCAAAAGAGTCACGAAAAGATAACGCCGAACTCTTCCCTTCCGTTACCTCGCCGTTATAGAGTGCAAGCACGGTAGTTGTTTTGCTGTGGCAGCTACCGGCATGTGATTGCAGGACACTCTTGGTGCAAGGGACAAGGGCCGGTCGGGAGCCTCTCCGACCGGCCCTTACTCTTGCTCTCAGTACGCGAGCGGACTGACGATTCCCACTGAGCGGGCCTGCCGCGAGGTTCTGGCCGCCGCGCCGCGCACGTGCCGCCGTTCCGCGCCATGACGCGGAAAACAGCCCCTAGATCAGCCGTTTTCGAGATGGGCGCTCCCACGTTCCTCTCAGGCAAGCCTGGGGGACCGTCCAGAAACGCCACGCAGACTCGGGACTTCGTGCCCCGACCCGAGGGGCGCCGCTGTCGCATGCCGACAGCCATGCAACCTCGAAGGAACCGCCTACTCGTATGCTCGCTGATCGTCGCGCGCTCCGCGCTGCCCGTCCTCGCCGCCACCTCTCGACCTCCGCCCTCATCGCCGGCGCCGTCATCGGCGCCGTCGCGATCACCGGACTGACGGCGGCCGCGTCGGCGTCGGCGTACGCGGACCCCGGCGCCGGCTCGTCGCTCGCCGACGTCGTCGCGGCGACGACCCCCGCTGCGGTGGCGAGCTCGCGCGCCGAGTCGATCCACGAGATCTCGACCGACGCGAAGACCACCCTCGTCGCGGCGCGCACCGCCGTGACCGAGGCGTCGCTCGTCGCGACGGACATCGCCGCGTCCGGCCTGGACGTGGGGGCCGAGACGAGCGTCGACACGTCCATGCTCACCGATCACATCGCTGAGCTGTCTTCGATGCGGGTCCTCCCCCTGCTCCTCCTTCCGGGCATCGCCGAAGACACGGCCGCCGAGACCGCGAAGGTCGCCGCCCAGACGGCGACCCTCCGCACGAACCTCGAGGCCGCGCAGGAGAAGAAGGCCGCTGAAGAGGCCGCGGCCGCCGCAGCCGCTGCGGCCGCCGCCGAGGCTCAGCGTCAGGCCGAGGCAGCCGCCGCCGCGGCTGCCTCGCAGGCCGCCGCGAACACCCCCGAGGGGGCCCAGGCAGCCGCGCGCCAGATCGCGGCATCCGAGTACGGCTGGGGCGACGGTCAGTTCTCGTGCCTCGTGTCGCTCTGGGACCGAGAGTCTGACTGGAACTACCAGGCCTACAACTCCGGCAGCGGTGCGACCGGCATCCCGCAGTCCCTCCCCGGCAGCAAGATGGCCAGCGCCGGCGCCGACTGGCAGACCAACGCCACGACGCAGATCCGCTGGGGCCTCGGCTACATCGCCGGGTCGTACGGCTCGCCGTGCGCCGCGTGGGGCCACTCGAACGCGACCGGCTGGTACTGAACGACCGATGCCTCGGCCCGGCGGAGACATCGGGCCGAGGCATCCATCCCCCACGGCGCCGTGTGCGCCATCGGCGGAAACAGGCGGGTCCCCCCGGCCCACCGCGCGCTAGCGTGGACGCGTGAGTGCTCCCATCGATGCCACCTCCACGTCCGCCTGGGCCGAGCTCGACGCCCTCCGTTCGGGTTTCGAGCCCGACCTCAGAGGCTGGTTCGCGAGCGACTCCGAGCGCGTGCGGAAGCTGAGCCTCCCGCTCGCGGACTTGCACGTCGACCTGTCGAAGAACCTCGTCACCGACGAGGTGCTCGCGAGCCTCGTCCGTCTCGCCGAGCAGACCGGCGTCGCCGAGCGCTTCCAGCAGATGCTGCGCGGCGACCACATCAACACGACCGAGGACCGTGCGGTCCTCCACACGGCTCTCCGCCGGCCGCCCGGCGCGTCTCCCGACCTGAGCGTCGACGGGCAGGATGTCGACCACGACGTCCAGGCGGTGCTCGATGCCATGGACGCCTTCGCCGACAAGGTGCGCTCGGGTGAGTGGCGCGGCGTGACCGGCAAGAAGGTCGAGACCGTCGTCAACATCGGCATCGGCGGCTCGGACCTCGGGCCGTACATGATCTTCGAGGCGCTGAAGCCCTACGCCGACGCCGGGATCACCGCCCGCTTCGTCTCCAACATCGACCCGGCCGACATCTCGATGAAGACCGCCGGCCTCGACCCCGAGACGACGCTCTTCATCGTCGCGTCGAAGACCTTCACGACGCTCGAGACGCTGACCAACGCGAAGCTCGCTCGCGACTGGCTGTGGGCGGGGCTCGAGGCATCCGGAGCCATCACGTCCGACGAGTCCGACCGCACCGACGCCGTCGCCCACCACTTCGTCGCCGTGTCGACCGCTCTCGACAAGGTCGAGGCGTTCGGGATCGACCCGGCCAACGCGTTCGGGTTCTGGGACTGGGTGGGCGGGCGCTACTCCGTCGACTCCGCGATCGGCCTCTCGCTCGTCATCTCGCTCGGTCCCGACGTCTTCCGCGAGCTCCTCGCCGGCTTCCACGCCGTCGACGAGCACGTCGCCTCCACACCTCTTGCCCAGAACGGGCCGATCGTCATGGGACTCCTCAACGTCTGGTACTCGAACTTCCTGGGCGCCCAGACGCACGCCGTGCTCCCCTACGCGCAGCAGCTGCACCGGTTCGCCGCGTACCTGCAGCAGCTGACGATGGAGTCGAACGGCAAGTCGGTGCGCTGGGACGGCTCCCCGGTCACCACCACGACGGGCGAGGTGTTCTGGGGCGAGCCCGGCACGAACGGCCAGCATGCGTTCTATCAGCTCATCCATCAGGGGACACGGCTCATCCCGGCGGACTTCATCGCCTTCGTGAACCCCGCCTACCCCCTCGAGTCCGACGGTCGCGATGTGCACGGGCTGTTCCTCGCGAACTTCCTCGCCCAGACCAAGGCCCTCGCGTTCGGCAAGACGGCCGAGGAGGTCGAGGCCGAAGGCACGACCGGCGCCCTCGTCGCTGCGCGCACCTTCCCGGGCAACCGGCCCACGACGTCGATCTTCGCGCCGGCGCTCACCCCGCGCGTCCTCGGCGAGCTCATCGCGCTCTACGAGCACATCACGTTCACGCAGGGTGTGATCTGGGGCATCAACTCCTTCGACCAGTGGGGCGTCGAGCTGGGCAAGCAGCTGGCCCTGCAGATCGCGCCGGCCCTCGAGGGCGACGCCGAGGCCCTGCAGGCTCAGGATGCCTCGACCAAAGCGCTCCTCGAGTACTACCGCGAGCACCGCACGGCGTAGGCGGCGTCAGACCCCGCCGCCTCCGCCGCCCCCGCCACCGCCGCCGGCGGACCCGCCACCCCCGACCCGCCCGACGAGGACGACGACGATGCGCTCGTCGACAGCGTCGCGATGCCCGCCGAGAAGGCGGCGGCGTTGAAGCTGCCGCTGGATCCGGAGTACCAGCCCGGCGAGGCGCCCTCGCCGTAGAGGATGGCGAGCTCCTTCGCCCACTGCTTCTCCTGGCCGAAGACCACGGCGTAGGGCAGCAGCGCCTCGTAGAGCTTGAGCATCTCGCCCCTGCTCGTCGTGTCGATCCGCACCCGCTCCGCCCCCTGCGGCGACTGCAGCATGCGGATGCGGTCGGCCTCGGCCCATTCGATGAAGACCTTCAGCCCTGCGAGGTGGTCCCGCACCTCGGCGCCCAGCGCCGTGAGCGGCTTGTGCGACAGAAGCGCGATCGCGAGGAACTCCCCGCCGAACGCCGCCACGATGAGCACGAGCGGAATCCACGCGTCGACCGAGGCATCCAGCGCCGCCATCCCGAAGACGAACACGAGGCCGCCGGCCAGCGTCGTGAGGATGATCGGCCACGCGCGGACCCAGGCCGAGACCTTGCGCCGCAGGCCGCGGCGCTCGAGCTCGCTGTTGGCGGCCTTGAGGATCTTCTGCGCGGCCGTCGAGAAGCTCTTGTCGGTGCGCCCGAACTCGTACTCGTCGCCGGGCACGAACCCGGGGAAGAGCCCGTCGAGGAGCATGAGGCCGTCGCCGTCGGCCCGGGTCGGATCGACGAGCTGCGCCTTCAGCCGCGTCGCCCCGAACCAGCGCTTCTCGCCCTCCACGATGCGGATGCTGCCGACCACCGCCTGCTCCAGCACCTCTGCGGGGATCGCCTTGCTGGTCCGGCCGAGCAGCACGGCGCTCTCGAGCGCGTCGATGCGCGCCGGAGGCGTGTACTCGGCGATGATCGTCGGCCGGCCCGGGTCGTCGCGCAGCCGGCGCGCACGGGTCACGGCCGCCCACACGACCCCGGCGACGACCCCGAGCGCCGCGAGCAGCTGCAGCCAGCTCCACGGCGACGCGAGGTACGACGAGTCGAACGGCGTGAAGGTGCCGGGCTCGAAGCCGACGGCGATCGTCATCGTCTCGTACGGCAGGACGTCGCCCGTCTCGGCGATGACGCGGGTCGAGGCATCCGTCCCCGCCTCCGTGGTGATGGGGCAGGTGTCGGTCGCGCCCTGCGAGCCGTGGTAGCAGGCGAGGCCGCCCGTCATCGCGTCCGCGAGATCGGAGTCGAGGTGCAGGGTCGCCGTGATGCGCCCGAAGGGCTGCGCCCAGTCGACGCCGTTGACGTCCCAGTAGAACTCGTCGGCGTTCGTGTCCGCGAACGCTCCGATGACGTTCTCGAGGTTGTACGTGAAGACGTACGTCTGGGCGCCGTGGACGAACCCATCGGCGCGAGAGGTCATCGAATAGGCGCCGTCGTCGTGCTCAACCTCCTGCGCCCGCGCCGCTCCGTCGCCGTCGGTGATCGAGACGAGCTCGGGATGCAGCGGCACGCCGTTGTACGAATCGGGGATGATCCGCCGCATCCCGTGGTTCTGGTCGTACTCCGGGAACTGGGCGACGAACCGCTCCACGACCTCGAGCCGGCTGGTGCCGTCGTCGGCCCGCGTGAGGGTGTAGTCGACGTCGAGGCTCGTGAAGGTGAAGTCGTCGACGTTGGTCGAGACGGGCGCGCCGGAGGTGTCGTCGCCGACGGTCACCGACACGCCGCTGCACGCGGCCAGCGCGAGGACGGATGCCGCGAGCGCCGCCGCCGCGGCGCGCCGAAGGAGGCTCCCCATGCGCACAGCCTACGGCTCGTGCCCGACGCGGCTCGTTCGCCGTAGTCTGTTCCACATGAGCGACCGGCGACTCGCGATCGACGCGTGGGAGAGCCTGTTCCGTGCCCAGCACGAGATCTTCGGCGACATCAACGACGACTTCGATGCGGGAACCCTCTCGCAGGCGGAGTACGACGTGCTGCTCACCGTCACGCGCGGAGACGGCATGACGGCCCGCCTGCGCGACGTCACGGCGAACATGCTCATCAGCCAGCCGAGCGTGTCGCGCCTCGTCGACCGCATGGTCGCGCGGGGGCTCATCTCGAAATGCCCCGACCCCGACGACGGACGCGGGGCTCTCGTCCGCGCGACGGAGGACGGCGCCGCGGCCTTCCGGCGGATCGCGTCACTCCACGGGCGGGCGATCGCCGAGCGGATGTCGGTGCTCGACGACGCCGAGCTGGCTCAGTTGCGTGAGCTCACCGCGAAGCTGCGCAAGCCGAAGCCCGCAGACGACTGCTGATCCGTCCCCTCCCGGTTACGGCGTCCTCCGCCGGAGCGTCAGCGACGCCAGGATCAGCGCGCCGACGAGGAAGGCGAGCACGACCAGCAGCGGTCCATAGACGTCCCACCCCTCATCCCCCGCGGTGACGGCATTGATCGCGTCGATGGCATAGCTCAGCGGCAGGAACTTGCTGATCGTGTAGAGGGCGTCGGGCATCTGGTCCCGGGGCATGAAGAGGCCGCCCAGGAGGATCTGCGGGAAGACGATCAGCGGCATGAACTGCACCGCCTGGAACTCCGTGCGCGCAAAGGCGCTCGCGAGGAGGCCTAGCGCCATGCCGAGCACCGCATCGGTCACGGCGACGAGCCCGAGCTGCCACACCGGTCCGTCCGTCTCGAGACCGCACACCCAGACCGCGAACGACACCGTCACGACGGCCTGGAGAACGGCCATGAGCCCGAACGCGAGGGCGTAGCCGACGATGAAGTCGGCTTTGCCGAGGGGCGTCGTCATCAGACGCTCGAGCGTGCCGGACCGGCGCTCGCGCAACGTCGTGATCGACGTGATGAGGAACATGATGATGAACGGGAAGAGCGCCAGGATCGGCGGCCCGTAGATGTCGAAGACGCCGTCCTGCTCACTGAAGAGCCAGGCGAAGAGACCGACGAGCAGACTCGGGGCGATCAGCATGAGGGCGATCGACCGCGGGTCGTGGCTCAGCTGACGGAGGACCCGTCCGGCGGTGGCGAAGGTGCGGACGCCGTTCACTCGGCCGCCTCCTCGCGCGCCTCTCGGCGGGTGCGCGGGTGGTGGCCGTCACCGTGGGCGCGAGCCGCGGCATCCCGTTCGATGAGCGCGAGGAACGCGGAATCCGGATCGGGGGCCCCCGTATCGGAGAGCAGCCTCGAGGGGGTCGTGTCGGCGATGATGCGGCCCGAGCGCAGCAGCACGATGCGGTCGCAGCGGAGGGCCTCGTCCATCACGTGGCTCGAGACGATGATGGTCGTGCCCGTCTCCGCGACGGTGCGGAAGATCTCCCACAGCTCCGATCGCAGCAGGGGGTCGAGTCCCACGGTCGGCTCGTCGAGGACGACGAGGTCGGGATCGCCGAGCATCGCCACGGCGAGCGAGACGCGCTTCTCCTGTCCGCCGCTGAGCGAATCGACGGTCTGCTTCGCCTGGTCGGCGAGCCCCACCTGGGCGATGACGCGGTCCACGTCGCTCGAGGGCGCGCCGATGATGCGTGCGAAGTAACGGAGGTTCTGCTGGATCGTCAGGTCGCCGTACACTGACGCGGCCTGGGTGTCGTAGGCCACCCGCCGACGCTGCACGTGCGTGCCGGCGGGGTCGCCGAGAACAGCGACGGTCCCACCCGCGATCTTCTGCACACCCACGATGGACCGCATGAGCGTCGTCTTGCCGCAGCCCGACGGACCCATCAGGCCGGTGATCTGTCCGCGCGGGATGTCGAGGTCGAGCCCCCGGAACACGTCGGTCGTGCCGCGGCGCACGCGCAGGCCGCGCACCTCGACGGCGTTGACGGATGCCTCAGCCACGGCCGTCCCCGCGGAAGCGTGCTTCGTCGCTGACGTGACCGAGGATCGGCGCGGCGCACTGGGCCATGGCGTCAGCATAGATCCCGGCCGGCGCGGCGGCCGGTCGGCAGACCGGCCGAGATCACAGGAACGGCGGGCCGGCGGAAGCGCACCGGTCACTGCTGCGATCTCGGTGCCGAGTCGAGCCCGGACACGACGACAGCCCCGAGCCTGGGTGGGCTCGGGGCTGTCGGCGGTGCGGGCGCGCGGGAGCGCCGGCGTGGGCTCCCGCGACTCGCGGATCAGATCACTGCTCGACCGGCTGGGGCTCGCTCTCGTGCGCCATGATCGTCGGCTGCTCCGCCTCGGAGGTCACCTCGATCTTGCGCGGCTTCGCCTTCTCGCTGACGGGGATCGTGACGCTCAGCACGCCGTTGTTGTAGTTGGCGGTGATGCGGTCGGTGTCGATGCCCTGGCCGAGGTTGAGCTGCCGGAGGAAGCTGACGGCCTCGCGCTCGCGGGTGATCCACTTGACGCCCTCGCCCGTCGTGAGCGTGCGCTCGGCGCGGATCGTCAGCAGCTGGCCGTCGACGTCGATGTCGACCGAGCCCGGGTCGATGCCGGGCATGTCGGCGGTCAGCACGTAGTGGTCGCCGTCACGGTACAGGTCCATCGGCATGCGGCGGGGGCCGCGGCGTGCGTCGAGAAGGCCGGAAGCGAGGCGGTCGAGGTCGCGGAACGGGTCGTACTGGGCCATTGTTCTCTCCTTCTTGTGTGTTGTTCGGGTTGTGGTCGGTGGAAGTTGAGCCGTGGTGGCTCAACTACGTTCAGATTAGCACTCGGCGTGTGCGAGTGCCAACGCTTCGCCCACGGCGAACGCCTCCCCGACGCGCGGTCGTCACCCCACACATCCGCGCTCCACCCCGCACACCCGGTCAGCCTCGATATGGGGGTTCGCGCGGCGAAGTGAGGGCTCGCGGGCGCGGCGGGGCGCTCGCGGAGGGGTGTCAGCACTCGATGACGTTGACCGCGAGACCGCCCTCGCTCGTCTCCTTGTACTTGTGCGACATGTCGATGCCGGTCTGACGCATCGTCTCGACCACGGCGTCGAGCGAGACGTAGTGCTGCCCGTCGCCGCGGAGCGCGAGGCGCGCGGCGGTGACCGCCGTCGACGCCGCGATGGCGTTCCGCTCGATGCACGGGATCTGCACGAGCCCGCCGACCGGGTCGCACGTGAGGCCGAGGTGGTGCTCCATCGCGATCTCGGCGGCGTTCTCGATCTGGCGGTTCGTGCCACCCATCACCGCGGTGAGACCGCCCGCCGCCATCGCGCACGCCGACCCGACTTCGGCCTGGCAGCCGCCCTCGGCACCCGAGATCGAGGCGTTCGCCTTGAACAGCGAGCCCAGTGCGGTGGCGGTGAGGAGGAAGCGGCGGATGCCCCGGCGGCGGTTCGCCTCGGCGATGAGCTCGTCGTCCACGGCGTCGGGGACGATCGGCCCGAGCTGCTGCCGCGCCGCGAACCCGAGGAGGGCGCTGCCGACGAGCTCGCCGTGGGGCGTCACGGCATTGCCGACGCCGAGCCCGGAGTCGGCGAGGAAGCGCCACCAATACATCGCGACGGCGGGCAGGATCCCCGCCGCGCCGTTTGTCGGTGCCGTCACGACGCGCCCGCCCGACGCGTTCTCCTCATTGACGGCCAGGGCGAAGGCCCCGAGCCACTCCCCCGGAAGCTCACGGTGCCCGCTGGCCTCGGCATCCTCGAGCTGGGCCCGGATCGCCGCCGCGCGGCGCTTCGACGCGCAGCATGCCCGGAAGCTCCCCGTCGGCGGCCAGGCCCGCCTCGATGCAGGCCGACATCGCGTCCCAGATCGCATCCAGGCCTGCCGCGACCTCGGCCTCGCTCCGCAGCGCCTCTTCGTTGATTCGCGCGGCCTCGGCGATGGTGAGGCCGTGCTCGTCGCAGATCGCGAGCAGCTCCTCGGCGTTGTCGAAGGCCAGCGGGAACGGGTGCGACGCGACCCGCGCCGGCTCTCCGTCGCGACGGATGAAGCCGCCGCCGACCGAGTAGTACGTCTCTTCGGCGAGCGCCGCGCCGGCCGCGTCGAGCGCCGAGAGCGTCATGGCATTCGGATGCCCCGGCAGCCGAGTCCGGGGCGCGAAGACGATGTCGTCCTTCGCGAAGTCCACATCGTGCACGCCGGCGAGCAGCAGCGACCCGCCCGGCCAGTCGCTCCACGCTCGGCGGACCGCATCCGGATCCACCGTCGCCGGATCCTCGCCGCGGAGCCCGGCCACCACGGCGTCCGGTGTCCCGTGCCCGATGCCGGTCGCACCGAGCGAGCCGTACAAGGTGCACGTCACGCGGGCGACACGATCCAGCAGACCGGCGTCGAGAAGACGCGCGGCGAAGTCGCGGGCGGCGCGCATGGGGCCGACCGTGTGGGAGCTCGAGGGTCCTACACCGATGGAGAACAGCTCGAACGCCGAGACGTAAGCGCTCACCCGATCAGTTTACTGACCGATCGTTCAGTCCGCCCGCCCCCGGCGCTCAGCGCCGGCGCTGGAAGGCGATCAGCCCGATCGTGTTGCCCTCGGAGTCGCGGATGAACGCCTGCCACTCCTCGTGGTTCGCGGGCCCGAGGGTGTCGTCCTCGTGGGTGAAGATGACGTGGGGGTGCGACACGACCTCGACGTCGGCGCCGAGCCGCTCAATGGCCTCATGCACGTTGTCGACGCGCAGGTACAGCAGCGACGACGGCGCTTTCTGGTCGAGGAGGAGCCGCACGCCGTCGAGGTCGAAGAAGAGCAGTCCGGGCGGATCGAAATAGCCCGTCGGCTCGGCGTCGAGCAGCCCTCCGTAGAACGCCGCGGCGCGTTCGAGGTCATCGGCGTGCTGAGCGATCTGCACGAGTTGCATGGTGCCTCCCCGGGATTGCTGGCCGGACCCGCTGAAGGTCCGGCGGCGATCACGCTAGCAGCGCTCGCCGACGTCGGTACCGACGCCTTGCACAACTCGCCGACCGCTTCAAGGGCTACCCGTGGACGGTCGGGGATGGGAAAGTCGTTGCATGACCGCACTGGCTGTGATTCTGCTCATCATCGGAGTCGTACTGCTCCTCTTCGGCATCTTCGTTCAGGCCGCCCAGTTCCTGCTGTGGATCGGGATCATCATCCTCGTGGTGGCGATCATCATCGGCCTCATGCGCTACATCAGACGAGGGGCCTGACCGATCCGAAGTGGCGAGGGAGTCCGCATCGGACTCCCTCGCCCTTTGCGTACGATGAGAAGCATCCGCGGCGGCGCATCAGGCGCCGGCACCCGCGGGCTGACGGAGGTGTGACGGATGCTGTTCATCATCTACGGGATCCTGCTCGTGGGCGGCATGTTCGTCCTCGGCATCTCGTTCTCGCTGCCGGCCTTCCAGGCGCTGGTGTTCGTCATCGGCCTGCTCATGGTCGTGGGCGCGATCGGGGTCCCGATCGCCGCGGGTGCGAACGAGCACCGCAGATAGCGCCACCCGGCCCCGCTAGGGCCGTGTGAAGAGCAGGACCATCGTGCTGTGCAGCCGCACCTCGTCGACCTGCTGGAATCCCAGGGCCTCGAGGTCCGCGATGCCGTAGGTGTTGGCCTCGCCTTTCGTCATATACTCGACGACCCATACACGCTTGACGTCGACGAACCGGCCCATCGCAGCCGCTTCGGCGACGGAGTAGTCCGACGAGTGCCATGACGAGCTGTCGGCGTACGACGTCTTGAGGGTCGCATCGGTCACCGCCTGGAACTCGTCGGGGTTCGTGTCCAAGGCCAGCCGGGGGCGCCGGGACGGGCGCACCGAATCGTCGAAGACGATCGCGTCACCGGGCCGTGCGTGGGTCGCGACCGTAGCCGCGATGTCGTTCCAGTCCGACTTGTTCTTCGCCCACGGCTCGCGCTGACCAACCCAGATGGGCGCCGCGATGAGGACCGCCGCGGCCACCGCAAGCGCCGCGGCCCAGCGTTGGCGCGCGAGCTGGCGGACGCCGCAGGCCATGAGGATCGCGGCGGCGGGCGCGGAGAAGGTGCCGTAGCGCGGCGTGTAGATCGCCGTGATGGGGTTCGCCGCGATGAGGATGCCCATGGGCAGCACGAGCCACAGGAGCGCGAGGATCTCAAGGCTCCCGCCGATCCCTCGCCCGCGCCGGCTGTGGATGACGAGGCCCACGATCGCCAGGAGGATGAGCGCCCAGGCGAGCACCGCGAAGGGAAGCGCACCGAACCACATCTTCACGAGCACCGCTGAGAAGGTGACGCGGTCGCGGTGCTCGAGGAAGGCGATCTGCTTGCGCTGAAGGAAGGCGAGGACGATGACCGGCGATGCCGCCAGGACGGCGGCACCCGAGGCGACCGCCCACCGCCGCAGCTGCGAGCGGCTCCTGGGGTCCAGCGCGAGTGCGACACCGACGACGACGACCATCAGCGCCAGGTAGAGGAACGTGTAGATGCCGACGGCCAGCACGGCGGCGTAGGCGACCCACCACCGGCGGGACGGGGCATCCCTTCTCATGATCTCGACGACCACGACGCACAGGAGGGTCGCGAGCGCCGCGTCGAAGGCGTATGCCCGGGCCTCCTCTCCGGCATACGTCAGACGCGGGAGGATGGCGGCGAGAAGCCCCGCCACGATGGCGAAGCGCAGGGAGCCGAAGCGGCCGCAGATCCAGGTGACCGCGCCCCCGGCCACCCCGACCGCGATCGCCGACGGCAGACGCACGGCGAACGGCTCGGCTCCGAAGAGATCGACCCACAGCTGCAGTCCGAAGTAGTAGGCGCCGTGGACGGCGTCCACGTGCCCGAGCATCGCGACGAGCGACTCGGGTGGACGCATCGCCGAGAGCACGCTCGCGGCTTCATCCCCCCACAGCGAGGGGATCCACGAGCCCGTCGCACTGACGACGGCGGCGAACACGCCCATGACGACCGACGTCCAGAGCAGTGCCCGGTGGGCGGCGACGGGCCGGCGCGACGAGAGCGGAGAGCGCAGGACCGGCTCGGCGACGGCCGTCATCGCTCACCCGCTCGGGCGACCCGCCGGCACGCGGCGGGGCAGAGCCCCCGCTGACCCGCCGTCGACCTGGTCATGCGTCCATTGTCGCGGTCGATCCTCAGAAGCGGCACAGAATCCCGGGTCGCATGCGTGATATCCGGCTCGCAACGGATGCCCCGTTCCGGTTGCGAACCCTCCGCCGGCCGACCGCGGACTTCTGCTCCTGTCGTCCGCACGAGAGGATCGCTGTCATGCAGACGGTCTTCGAACGCCGCCCGCCGCGGGCGAGCGTCGTGCGGCACTCCCTCGCCTCGACGCGGCAGGGGGTGTTCTGGCTCGACGATGTCGAGCGGCCGAGGCATCCGTCCCTCTCGGACTCCCGCACAGCCGACCTCGTCGTCGTCGGAGCCGGATACACGGGCCTGTGGACCGCGCTCCGCGCGAAGGAGCGCGACCCGGGGCGGCGGGTCGTCGTCCTCGACGCGGGCCGCGTCGGGTGGGCCGCCTCGGGCCGCAACGGAGGCTTCTGCGAGGCGAGCATCACCCACGGCGAGGAGAACGGGCGGCGGCGCTGGCCCGATGAGCTCGAGACGCTCGAGCGGCTCGGCCGCCGGAACCTCGACGAGATCGGCCAGACCGTCGAGCGCTACGGGATGGACGCCGAGTTCGAGCGCACCGGTACCCTGTCGGTGGCGGTGGAGCCGCACGAGGTCGATTGGCTCGCGGAGGAGGAGGGATATCTGGATGCCGCGGCCACCCGCGCGCTCGTCGACTCGCCCACCTACCTCGCCGGCGCCTGGGAGCGCGACGACACCGCCCTCGTGCACCCGGGCAAGCTCGCCCTAGAGCTCGCCCGCATTGCGGGGGACCTGGGCGTCGAGATCTTCGAGGGCTCCCGGGTGACGGGGATCGACGACGACGGCTCGGCCGTCGTGGTCCGCACCCCCGCCGGATCCGTCCGCGCCGAGCGGGTCGCGCTCGCGACCAACGTCTTCCCCTCGCTGCTCAAGCGCACGCGCCTGCTCACCGTGCCGGTCTACGACTACGTCCTGATGACCGAGCCGCTCTCGGCGGAGCAGCGTCGCGCGATCGGGTGGGAGGGCCGCCAGGGCATCGCCGACCTCGCCAACCAGTTCCACTACTACCGGCAGACCGCCGACGGCCGGATCCTGTTCGGCGGCTACGATGCCGTCTACCATCCGGGGGGCCGCATCCGCGCCGGGTACGAGAACCGTCCCGAGACGTTCGAACGCCTCGCGAGCCACTTCTTCACGACGTTCCCGCAGCTCGAGGACTTGCGATTCACTCATCGGTGGGCGGGCGCCATCGACACCTGCTCGCGCTTCTGCGCCTTCTACGGGCTCGCCCGCAAGGGGCGGGTCGCCTACGCCGCGGGCTTCACGGGACTCGGGGTCGGGGCATCCCGTTTCGCCTCCGACGTCATGCTCGATCTCCTCGCGGGCGAGAAGACCGAGCGGACCGAGCTGAAGATGGTGCGCGAGAAGCCCATCCCGTTCCCACCGGAACCAGCCGCCTCGATCGGCGTCTCCCTGATGAAGCGGGCCATGGATCGCGCAGACCACCAGGAGGGCCGGCGCGGTCTCTTCCTTCGGACCATGGATGCCGTCGGCATGGGGTTCGACTCGTGACCTAGACGCGCGGGGCGCCGAGCTGCGCGAGCAGCTCGAACTCGTAGCCGCCGCCGGAGAACTCCGCGATGCGGCCGTTCGCCACGCGGTACATCGCGAACTCGGCGACGTTGACATGACGGCGGGTGGGGGCGATTCCGCGGAAGTCTCCGACATGCGTGCCGCCGGCGCGGAGGTGCGCGGCGATGCGGTCCTCCTCGACGACGAGCTGGATGCGCCGCCAGCGCCAGTCGGGGAAGGCGCGGAAGAGGTCGTCCAGGTCGGCGACCCACGCGTCGGCCCCGCCGGGAAGGTGGGCGCGGCGCACCGACGGGTCGACGAATCCGCGAACGGCGTCGAGATCGTGGCGATTGCAGGCGTCGAGGTAGTCGGCGTACCACTCGCGCATCTCCCAGGGCTCCACTTGCCCATTATCCGAGGCGGTGCTCTCCGCCGGCGCCGGCGACGTTGCGGGGCTCCGGGCACCGTTATCCACAGTCGGCCGACGCTCCCGCGGCGGCACGCCGGGACGTGAGAGTCTGGGGCGATGGGCGGTCCCGGGAAGCAGCGTGGGACGGGATCGGGCCGCGGCGGTGCGGCCTGGTGACGACCGACCAGCCCTCCCCCGACGAGTTCTCGACTCTCGCCGACCTGATCGGCGACGAGCGGGAGTTCGCGCGCCGCGCGACCGACACCGATCCGCGGGTCCGCCGGCGGCGCAGGCTCCGGCGGTCCATCATCGCCCTCGTCGTGATCCTGCTCCTGGTGGGCGTCCCGAGCGGCTACACGGCATGGGCGCTCACGGCGCCCCTCGCACCGCCCGTTGCGACGGTCCAACAGCCGCCGCCTGTCCTCACGGCGCCGGACGCACTCGCGATGCCGGCCGAAGGCGCGTCGGCGATCAGCGTCTCGGGCGGCGACGTCTACCTCGGCCCCACGGCGAGCGGCATCTGGACCACGAGCGGATCGGACGAGCCGCGGCCGATCGCGAGCATCACGAAGCTGATCACCGCCCTCGTCGTACTCGACGCCAAGCCGCTCGCGACCGCCGACGACGCGGGCCCGATCATCACCTTCGACAAGGCCGCCAACGATCTGTACGACAAGTACTACCTGATGGGCGCGACGATCGCGGCGATGCCGACGGGCACCCGGATGTCGCAGCGCGACGCCCTCGCGATGATGATCATCCCCTCGGCGAGCAACTACGCCGAAGCCGTGTCGACCTGGGCGTACGGGTCGCAGAGCTCGTTCCTGCGCGCCGCGCGCGCGTGGCTCGCCGCCAACGGCCTGACCGGCACGACCATCGTCGAGCCGACGGGGATCAGCCCCGAGAACACGAGCACGCCGACGGATCTGATCGCGCTCGGCAGGCTCGCGGCATCCCATCCGGTGATCGCGAAGCTCGCGTCCACCAGCTCTCTCGCCATCGAGGGCGTCGGCGCCTTCGGCAACACCAACAGCCTGCTCGGCAGCAGCGGCGTCACGGGGCTCAAGACCGGCAACCTGGGCGAGGGCGCGTTCACCCTGCTGTACTCCGCCACGATCGACGTGGGCGCGGATCAGCCGCTCGGTGTCATCGGCGTCGTGCTGGGCGGCGCGTCGCGGCAATCGGTCGATCACGACGTCGTGGCCCTGCTCGACAGCATCCGCGCCGGCTTCCACGATGTGACCGTCGCCACGCGCGGCCAGCAGATCGGCACATTCACCACCCCGTGGGGCGGCAGCGCCCGCATGGTGCTGGCGAAGGATGCCTCCGTGTTCACGTGGTCCGACACACCGATCACGATGAACGTGCAGACGGTGACGCCCAAGCGCTACGCGCAGGACGAAGAGATCGGCAGCATCACGTGGACGGCCGGGCCGAACTCCACGACGGTTCCCATCGTGATCGAGGGGACGATCGCGCCGCCGACCGATTGGTGGCGCCTGACCCATCCGTCCGAGCTCGGGGCGGGTTAGCGCCTCAGGGGGTGGGCGGAGCCCCGCCGGGACGGCCGCGGGTCTCGCGACGCCGTCGCACGGCGATCGCGATCGCGATCCCGATGAGCACGAGCCCCACGACGAGCACGATGGGGCCGATGACCGCCCACAGCGTCGAGCCGCTCATCGCGGAGCCGCCGAGGACGTTGAGACCCTGGAGCGTCCAGACGAGCCCGATGGCGACCAGGATGACGCCGGAGACGGCGAACGGCCACACTCGCTTCACAGACCCGACGATAGATCGTTCGATGCGCCTCCGGAAGACGGCACCGCCATCCGCCCTCTATGGGCAGACGCGCACCGTCCGACCGTCGAAGGTCACCGTGTCGCCGAGCTGAAGCTGTCTTCCGCGGCGGCGGTCGACCTCGCCGTTCACGAGCACATAGCCGTCGATGATCGCCTCTTTGACGTCGCCGCCCGAGTCGAGGAGTCCGGCGAACTTCATGAACTGCCCGAGCCGGATGCCACCGCCGCCGATCGGGACGTCGTCGATCGGAGCGGCGTTCGTCATCCCCGAATGCTAGCCGAGCCTTCGGTGGCCGCCCTCCCCCGTCCTGACCGGGCCCTGAGAGCGACCCCCGGCAGATCTGGTTCAGCCGAGCTGAGCGCTGCAGCGCGCGTCCTCGGTCTCACACAGCCGGCCGTATCCACGCAGCTGAAGGCTCTCGAACAGGTCGTCGGCGAGCAGCTCTTCATGCGGGGTGCGCGCGGGGCAGCGCCGACGCCCGCGGTTGCAGAAGGTGTCCGCGTCCAGCTCGTACCGGGATTGCCTGACGCGCTCTTCGACGCGCTCCGGGCCGGCACCTTGGACCTCGTCATCGCGTCGCAGCGGCCGCCAGGTCGCACCATGACCGCGGAGCCACTCGCCGACGCTCGCGCGTCGGATCCGCGCTAACCACCCTCAGCCGAAGGCTCATCCAAGGGCCGACTTATCGGAAACAACGAAGACCCGCGGAAATCCGCGGGTCTTCGTCAGTACTGTCTCAACACAGTGCGCGCCCGAAGGGACTCGAACCCCTAACCTTCTGATCCGTAGTCAGATGCTCTATCCATTGAGCTACGGGCGCACGTGCCCCGCACGAGACGGCGCGGAGGCACTAGGCGAGCTTACCCGATGGTCGGCCGAGGCGCGAAATCGAGCGCGGATCCCGTCGGGACAAGGCATCCGTCACCCGCGGTCGCCCGCGCCCGCGCTGGTGGGCCAGACTCGTGAGGTGACCGCCCGCCTCTACCGCGACGACCTCGGCATCCCGCATGTGCGCGCGGACCACGTGCTCGACCTGGCCGACGCGCAAGGCGAGGTCACGGCTCGGGACCGCGCCTGGCAGATCGAGGTGGGCCGGCTGAAGGCCGAGGGGCGGCTCGCGGAGCTCATCGGGCGAGCCGGGGTCGCGTGGGACGTCTTCGCGCGCCGCGCGCGGCTCGACGACACCGCCCGGCGCGCCTTCGGCGGGCTCGACGCCGGCACGACCGCGTTCGTGCGGGCGTATGCCGAGGGGGTGCGGCGCGGGCTCGCAGCGACGACGGCGAGCGAGTTCGCCGCGCTCGATGCGCACTTCGGAGTCGGTTGCGACCGAGGCGAATGGCCCGATCACGGTCCGCTCCTCGTCATGCACGCCGCGCACGTGCTCTTCACGTCGTACCCCGCGATCCTGTGGCGCGAGCACGTCGTGCGAACGCTCGGCGAGGACTGGGCAGAGCTTTTCGAGGCGGGCGAGGCGGGGCCGACCTCGGGCAGCAACGCGTGGGCGCTGCACGGCTCACGGACGGGATCCGGGATGCCGCTGCTCGCCGGCGACCCGCACCGGATGTTCGAGCTGCCCGGCGTGTACCAGCAGGTGCGGCTCGCGTGCGACGAGTTCGACGTCGTCGGCCTCACCTTCCCGGGGGTCCCCGGCGTGCAGCACTTCGGCCACGCGGGCTCGGTCGCGTGGGGCATCACGAATGCGATGGCGCACGGTGCCGACGTCCTCCGCGAGACGCTCCGCCGCGCCCCCGACGGCTGGGAGGCCCTCGGGCCCGGCGGCTGGCAGCCCGCGCGCGTCGAGCGCTCGATCATCCGCGTCCGCGGCGGCGACGACATCGAGGTGGAGGCGATCGAGACCGCTCGAGGGCCGGTCGTGACGGACCTGCGCGAAGACGGCAGTCACCTCGTGGGCTGGTCGGTCCGCCTTCCCGCGCGCGCCGACGGCGACCTCGGATTCAGCTCCCTCCTCCCCCTTCTTCACGCCCGCAGCGCCGACGACGTCGTGACGGCGTTCGGCGGGTGGGTCGACCCCGTCAACCGACTGCTCGCCGCCGACACGACCGGCGCCGTCCGCTCCGCGACGGTCGGCCGGCCCTTCGCCCGCCCCGCCGCGCAGCGCCTCCTGGCGCTCGACGCCCCCCTCGACGACGTCGCGCCGGCTGCACCGCTGCCGCGCGCGATCGACGTGGAGGACTGCGCCGTCGACGCGAACGAGCGCCCCGACCGCCCCGACGTCGACCTGGGGTCGGGTTACGCCGCGCCATACCGCGCGGACCGCATCCGCGTGCTGCTCGACGAGCTTCGGCCGCGGAGCATCGACGACTTCCCGCCGATCTGGGGCGACACGCGGCTCGGATCGGCGGAGGCCCTCCTCGCGCACCTGCCGAGCGGACCGCTCGCGGGCCCGGAAGAGGACGTGCGGCGCGCACTCGCACAGTGGGATGGACGCATGGATGCGGCATCCGTCCCCGCGGCCATGTTCGCGGCATGGCGGGACGCACTCGTGCGCAGGGTCGTGTCGCACCCCGCGCTCGCGCGGCTCCACGAACCGCACGCTTTCGGCGCGGTGTACGACTCGTGGTTCGGACTCGAGGCGCACGTCGCCCGCGGACTGCTGCGCCTGCTCGCGCATCCGCCTCTGGCGCAGGATGCCGCGTCCCTCGCCCGCGACGCCCTGAGCGACGTGGCCGGGACCCAGGCCGACGCCTGGGGCGCACGGCATCGGCTGATGGCTGCTCATGTCCTGGGCGCGGTGCCGGGGATGGACGACCCGGCGGCCGGATTCGCCGTCGCGCTCGACGGCGACGGCGACACCGTCCGGTGCACGGCGTCGACGCCCGGGTTGAGCGCACGAGCATGGCGCGGGTCGGTGGCCAGGTGGGCGTGGGACCTCGCGGACCGCGAGCGGAGCGTGTGGAACGTGCCGTTCGGAGCTTCGGGCGATCCGGCGTCGCCGCACCACGCGGATCAGCTCGGCGCCTGGGTCGAGGTGCGGCCGGCACGCATCGTGACCGCGTGGGAGAGGCTGCGCGACGAAGGGACGATCGGCCGCTGAGGCGACCCCGCCACTCGGGGACCGGTCAGGCTGGGTCCAGGTCGGCCTCTGCCAGCTCCCGCTCGGCCTGCCCGAGACGGCGGCGGTGCGCGCGCAGGCGCGGGAGGTCGACCAGCCGAAGCGCCTGCATGCGGGCGTCGCGCATGGTGTCGTAGTCGGGGTCGTTCTCGGCCCGCATGCTCTCGACCTGGAGGCGCCGTTGCAGGTTGGCCTCGACATCCCCCCCACGCGGCATCGCGTGCCTCCTCGACGAGCGCGCGCACCGCCTCCGGGTCGTCCGCGCGCCGTCGCAGCTCCTTCGAGACGCCGACGTACTGGCGCTCGCGGCGACGGAGGTTGCGGGTGTCGCGATCGCGATAGTCGTGCGTGCCGTGCGAGTCGCTGTACTTGCCCCAGGCCGCCTTGCGCTGCCGGCGCACGGTGGCGGCGGCATCCGCCTGCTCGTCCGCGAGCGCGAGGAGCGTCTCGCGCGCGAAGGCGGCGACCCGGTCCGGGTCGTAGTTCTCGCCGTTCGCGATGGCGTCGACGAGGATGTGGTTGCGCACGGTCAGCCGGGCAGCGGCCGATGCGATCGACAGGCCTTCCTCGACGGCTTCCGCAGTCCGGGCCATGCGTCCACCTCCTCCCCTTCGAGGCTACCGAAGACGCCCCGATGACGAGGCCTCCGGGAATTCGGAGAGAATCGTCTCTGCGGTCCTGCAGGGACGCAGGGAGGACGACGATGGCGAGGATGCAGCGGCTCGACGTGCGAGGGCGCACGACGGTGATCACGGGGGCGGCGAGCGGCATGGGCGCCGAGGTGGCGCGGGAGCTCGACCGCCGCGGGGCACGCCTCGCGCTCCTCGACCGCAACGCCGACGGGCTCAGGGAGCTGGCCTCGTCGCTCACCGGCACGAGGCACACCACCCACGTCGTCGACCTGACCGACGACGACGCGGTGTTCGCGCTCGCGGGCGGGATCGAGGCATCCCATCCTCACGTGCAGGCCCTCATCACGTGCGCCGGATCGTCGATGCTCGGCGACATCGACCAGCTCACGATGGAGGAGATGCGCTGGCTCATGGAGGTCAACCTCTGGGGCACGGTGAACGTCACGAAGGCGCTCCTTCCCGCTCTGCGCCGCGCGCCCGCCGCCCACATCACGCACCTCGTGTCGATCTACGGCCTGGCGGCGCCTGCTGGGCGGATCCCCTATGCCATGAGCAAGTACGCCGTCCGCGGCTTCACCGAAGCGCTGCGCCACGAGCTGGAGGCGTCGAGCGTGAGCGTCGGCGCGATCTACCCCGCGGGCGTCAAGACCGGCATCATCCTGCACGGGCGCTTCGCGGCGGCCATCGAGCCGGCCGTGGCGGAGCGGGTCGCTCGGGCGGGCGCGGCGATGTACCACACCGAGCCCGCCGACGCGGCCCGCAGGATCGTCGATGCGACGATCGCCCGCAGGGCGCGGACGATGGTCGGGCGGGAGGCCCGCCTCGTCGACGTGCTCGCGCGCGTCACGCCGAACGGCTACTGGCGCTTCATGCGCCGGGCTCTGCGCGACACGATCGACACGAGGACGCCCGTGCGCTGACGGCGGTCAGCCCGCCAGCTTCGCGACGACCGCGTCGATGCGCCGCGTGCGGGTCTCGGGTGCCTTCGCCGACTCGACGCTCGTGACGTGCGCCTTGCGGTGGCTCGGCGCGAGGGCGTCGAATGCCTCGCGGACGCCCGCGGCCGCGAGCGCAGCGGCCAGATCGTCGGGCACGTCGACACCGCGCGGTGCTGTGTCGAGCTCGACGTCGACCGTGATCGGGTCGCCGCCCTTGATGCCGCTCGCGGCACGCCTTTCGGCGCTGAACGGGATGAGCGATCGGCCCCCCATGACCCCGACGGTGCTCTCATACTCGAACCCGTTCACCGAGACCTTGACCGCGGGGCGCTTGCCGCCGCCGAGGGCCTCGATGATCTCGGCCGGCACCTCGATGCCCGTGTTGTTGCCCAGCTGACTCATCGTCGTCTCGAATCGCACGGCACGAGTCTGACATGAAGTAGCAACGCATACGCCGGTTGGCAAGCCCTTCGGCGGCCCGAGGATCGCCGGATACCGTCCTCATACCGCCTTCAGGCGGGCACGACCCGGTCGACCGGCGCAGCGGAGCAGCCAGCCCAGCGCGGCGACGACCGTCGAGGCACGCCGCGGCCCTTGCGCGCCGCTCGGCCACGGCGTCCGAATGCAGAGAGCCTCGGAGAACACTCCGGGGCTCTCTGCTGCGCGCGGAGTGCGGATTCCCCAGCCGGAATGCCCAAACCGATCGCAATGGCGCTCCGAAGAACTCCCGACGCGGTCAACAGCGCCGCGCACGAACAGGAGGTCCTCCCATGAGCTCGTCACCGAACCGCATCGTCGCCACGATTTTCGGCGCCGTCTACCTGCTCGTCGGGCTGCTCGGCTTCGCCGTCACCGGCGGCGTGGGCTTCATCTCGACCGAGGGCGGCCTGCTGCTCGGCATCTTCGAGGTGAACCCGCTGCACAACGTCGCGCACCTCCTCATCGGCGCGGCTCTGCTCGCGACCGGCCTGCTCTCGGTGAAGGCCGCCAAGACGACGAACATCACCATCGGCGCCGTCTACCTGCTGCTCGGCATCGTCGGCTTCTTCCTTGTGGGCACGGCGCTGAACATCCTCGCGCTCAACACCTTCGACCACTTCCTGCACCTCGCGAGCGCCATCGTGCTGCTGGGTGTCGGGCTCGCCGCTGACCGCGAGCCCCAGCTGTCGGGCCGTACGGCCTGACCCGCCGAGACGAGACGGACGTGCACACTGCGACGCAGGCAGCGCCGGCCCAGGCTTCCCGACGGGGGACGCGGGATGCCTCGGTGGCGATGTGGCCCGCGATCGCGGCCTGGGGGGCAGGGCTCGTCCAGCTCGCACTCGGCGCGGGTGCGGTGACGGGATCGAGCGGACAGCCAGCCGGTCTCCCGCTCATCGCGCTCGGCCTTCTCGCCCTCGCCTGGGGGGCGTGGGCACTCGCCCGCGGACGCGTGATCGCGCCGCGGGCGGGTGTCGCCGGCGTCCTGGCCGGCCTCGTCTCGGGGGCCGTCGCACTCTCGATCGACCCCGCCCGCACGAGCGTCGTGGCGATGGCCGCGGCATCCGCTCTGCTCATCGCCGTCGCGATCGGGTGCGGTCGCGCGCTGCGCGCGAAGGACCGGGCGACGGATGCCTCGAAGCCGGGCCTGGCCGGCATCTTCATAGGCGCGGTGCTCGTCGCCGCGATCGTCACGCCCGCGCTCGGAGCGACCGAGGCGGGGCGGCTCGCCCCCGACCACAGCGTGCACGGCGGGGTCATCGAGGACCCGCACCACCACTGACCCGCTGCTCGCCCCGTCCCGCGGATGGCGAGCGGGGTCAGAGGGCCGAGATGCGCCAGGAGGCGGACGACTCCTCGCCGGGCTCGAGGACGACAAGGCCCGCGTCGTAGTCGTAGGTATCGACGTTGTAGGCGTCGGGGGCGCACGTCATCGGCTCGACCGCCAGGCCGGCGCGATGGCCGGGGGTGATGTCGCCGCCCGGAAGGTCGGCCGTGTGGATCTGCACCCACGGGCACGCGGCATCCCACGTCATCGCGACACCCGTGCCCGAGGCATCCGTGAGGGTCACCGTCGCGAGCCCCTCGTCGTCCCGCGCGAGACCGGTGTACGCGTGGTCGATCTCGACCCCGCCGAGGGGACGCGGCGTGCGGTAGTCGAAGCGCGCTGCGTCGGCCTCGGCGACCGGCGTGAGGGCCGTGGGGATGAGGCGGCTGTCGGTCACGAGCAGCACGTCGTCGGCCGGAAGCCCGAAGGTCCACTCGTCGAGTCGCGACGAACCGGCGACGAGGTAGGGGTGCGGCCCGGTCCCCCACGGAGCCGCCGAGCCGCTGTCGTTGCGCGCCTTCACCGTCTGCGTGAGTCCGTCGGCCGACAGCGCGTAGGTCGTCGTCACCTCGACCCGCCAGGGATAGCCCGCCTGCGGCTCGATCGTCGCCGAGAGCGTGACATGGTCGGCGCCTGCGTCGGTGACATGGAAGTCGAGCCACGGGGAGAGGCCGTGAAGGGCATGACCGCGACCGGGCTCGGTGAGCGGGAGCTGGTGGTCGGTCCCGCCGAAGGAGTAGCGACCGTCGACCACGCGGTTCGGCCACGGCGCGAGGGTGGTCCCGCGGTAGCCGGGTCGCAGCTCGTCGGCGTCGAAGGGGACGACGAGGTCGCGCCCCTCGTGGCGCAGGGAGCGCAGCGACGCGCCGACGCTCGCGACGACGGCTTCGTAGGCTCCCGAGCGGAGGGTGTGCTGGATGCCGGAGACAGGCGTGCGGGCCATGGGGGGCTCCTTGATCGACGGGGGTTCGGGCGTTGTTCAGATTAGCGGCGGGAGCGGATGCCCCGTCTCGGGGGTCGCATGGCGAAGGGCCCGCGCCGTGCAGCGCGGACCCTTCGCGCGGCGGTCAGTTGCAGCCGGCAGCGGGCACCGTGACGGTGGAGCTGTGGCTGCGGCCGTCGGTCGCCGTCGCGGTGACCGTGACGGCGTCCGCTCCGATGGAGGCGAGGCGCGTCGTGAACGACACCGAGACGCTCTTGCCCGCGGCGACCGTGACGGTCTTGCTGCCGTAGGCACCGGTCACCCTGACGTCGGCCGAGACGCCGTCGGCGTTGCGGACCGTGAGCACCTCGGTGATCTTGCCCGCGACGCAGCGCGTCGCCGCCGTCGTGACGATGTCGACGGCGAGCGAGACCGCCGAAGACGTCGACACGCTGACGCGGGCATCGGTGTAGCCGTCGTACTTCGCCGTGACGCTTCCGACACCGGCAGGCACCTCGGTCGTGGCCTTGCCCGCCGAGAGCTTGACCGTCTTGCTCCATGCGCCACCCGTGAAGGTGACCGTGCCGGCGACCTCGCCGCCGTCGGCGGCCTTGACCACGGCGGTGACGTCGCGGCCGTCCGCCGTCAGGGTCGTGGTGGATGCCACGGCCTTGACCGCCGACCAGGAGTTGACGGCGTTCAGCACCGACTGGTTGACGCTCACGAACGAGCCGTGGCGCGGGCTGGCCGGGAGCCCGCCGACGGGACGGACGTTCCACTCGGCACGCTGCGACAGGCGGTCGGCCTGCGAGCTCGATGCGATCGCCGACCCGCTCGTCACGAACGCGCGGTAGCCGCCCGCTCCGTAGTTGTCGACCAGGAAGACGTAGCCGTCTCCGGCCGCGTTGTTGTTCGGGTCGCCCGCGTTGAGCTTGACGATCTCGGGGCCTTCACCGGCCTGGCCGGTCTCGAGGCTCGTCATGCGGGTGTCGGTGAGCTGCCATGTCGTGTTCGGGTCGGCCGACCAGTTCGACTGCGTCGTGGGGGCCGTCAGCACCTTCGACTTCTCGAGGAAGATGTCCTTCCCGGCCTCGAGGATGCCGGCGGTCCCGCTCTCCTCGTTCTTCGAGAAGCGGTAGTAGTAGTCGCCGATCTTCGTGACGGTCGAGTCGATCCGGGCGTAGCCCGTGTCCTGCCAGCTGGTGGGCGGGTAGGTGAAGGTGCGGAAGTCGCGCGTCAGGACGTAGTACACCCGTGCGTAGAGCTTGTCGCTGTTCGTGTGGGCCGCGTCGGCGTACATGCGCGACGAGAAGAACACGACGTACGACTGCAGCGCGTCATCCCAGTACGCCTCGGGCGCCCACGTCATGCCCGCTTCGGGCTGGTTGATCGTGATGCCCGTGTTGGCGCCGTTCGTCCGCGTCCAGCTCACGAGGTCGGTCGACTCCCAGACCTCGATCTTGAGGCTGCCGTTCGACTGCGCGGGGCCCCAGCCGGTGCCGCAGCTGATGCACAGGTCGGTCGCGACCATGTAGTACTTGTCGCCGTCCTTCGAACGGAGGATGTACGGGTCGCGCAGGCCCTTGGTGTCGGCCGTCGAGGTGATGACCGCGTTGCCGCCGTTGACGGGCGAGAACGTGAAGAAGTCGTTGCCCGACGTCGCCGCCTGGTAGATCTTCTCGTCCGAGTCCGACTTGAAGTACGCCGCGGCATAGCCCGCATCAGGGGCCCAGCGGCCCTTCTCGGCGACCGTCACCTGGAAGGTGCGCTCCTGCGTCTGGCCGTTGAGCGTCGCACGAGCCGTGAGGGTGACCTGCTTGTCGCCGTCGCCGTAGGCGGGGCGCTTGACGATGCCGCCACCGGCATACGGGTCGGCCGCACCGACGGCAGGCGCCGCGTACGAGGCATCCGTCCCCGTCACGAGCGCGGGGTCGGACGACGTCCACGTGATGGCGGCGCCGTTCGCCGAGCCCTTGACCGCGAGCGGGAGGTTCTCGGTGGTGCGCTGCGCGAGCACGATCGCGTCGAGGTCGGCCGAGACGTTCGGCGCCTTGACGATGACGTCGAGCGTGATGGTCGTGCCGAGCGACGTCGTCGCGGTGAGCGTGACGGGGGTGTCGGCCGAGATCGAGCGCGAGACGACGCCGGTCGTCGAGACGACCGCCGGGTTCGAGCTCGCCCACGTCAGGGCGATGCCGTTCGAGGATGCCGGGAGCGTCAGCTTGCTCGTCACCTGGTCGAGCGACGGGTTGGCGCCGAGGACCGTCGGGGTGATGTCGAGGCGGATGACGCCGTCGGTCGACGCCTTCTTGTCGGCAGCCGTCGGCATGCTCGAGGAGACCTGATCGGCCGTGAGCGAGACATCCCAGAACTTGACGTCGGTGACGTCGGCGCGCAGCAGCGCATCGCCCGTGTACAGCGAGCGGCCGAGGTAGCCCAGGGTGCTGCCGGCCGGGATGATGGAGCTCAGCGAGTTGGTGTGCGTCACCGTGGAGATCTGCACGCCGTCGCGGTACAGGGTCAGCGTCTGGCCGCTGCCCACGAGCGTGAGGGTGGTGAAGCCGGGGTTCAGGCCGCCGCCGTTGGGCATGCGGGTCTCACCGTTGGCGGTCGCGGTCTTCACGCGGATGCCCGAGAGCACCGCGTTGCTGTACGCGGATTCGCCGGACCGCGGGTTGACGAAGACGTGGTTGCCCAGCGCCGTCGTGTTCCACGCCCCGACGCCGTCTCCGATGACCCAGCCGAACTGGTTCGTGGCCGTCTGGGTGGTGACGGTGTACTCGACGGTGAAGTTGTTGTCCGTGCCCGTCACGAGCCCCTTGGGAAGCGCCGCGTAGCCGTCGGCCTTGAACCGCAGGACGTCGTCGTTCGAGCCGACCTTGACGAACGACGAGTCCGTCAGGCTCGTCAGCGTCGCATTGCGGCCGTTGCCCGACACATCGAGGAGCGACGTGCCGGAGTGCGACATGTCGTAGTGGGCCGACGGCGCCGGGACATCCGCCGCCTGGGCGGCCGTCGGCGCCGCGAGCCCGAAGGCCGTGACAGCGAGGACGCCCGCGAGCGACGAGGCGAGGGCACGGCGACCGAACCCCCGCCGGACCGCGCTCACCTTCTTCATGGTGGTTCCTGATCTCATCTGCGAGACCCTTCCTCTGGGTGGTTGATTCGGGCGCGGTCGACGGGCCGGCGGTGCCGGCCCTGCGCTCAGAGCCCCTGGGCGAGTCGGTAGTACGCCTGGTTCCAGCGCAGTTCGCGCTGGAAGTCGCGGACCGTGGTGCTGTCGTCGATGACGATGAGCTCGGTCCCCGCGATCTCGGCGAAGTCGCGGAACACCTCGATGCCGACCTGGGTCGTCATGACGGTGTGGTGCGCGGCGCCGGCGGCGAGCCAGCACGCCGCCGACGTCGCGAAGTCCGGCGCGGGCTTCCACACCGCGCGGCCGACCGGCAGGTTCGGCAGGTCGGGCGCAGCGACGTTCTCGACGACGTTGGCGACGAGGCGGAAGCGGTCGCGCATGTCGCTCATCGCGACCACGACGGCAGGACCGGGGTCGGCGGTGAAGACGAGGCGGACCGGGTCGTCCTTGCCGCCGATGCCCAACGGGTGGATCTCGAGTCGCGCCTTCTGCGACGACAGGGACGGGGCGACCTCGAGCATGTGGGCGCCGAGGATCTTCTCGTCGCCCGCGACGAGGTCGTACGTGTAGTCCTCCATGAGCGATGCGCCGCCCGGGAGGCCGGAGCCCATGACGTTCGCGACGCGCACGAGGATCGCGGTCTTCCAGTCGCCCTCGGCGCCGAAGCCGTAGCCCTCGGCCATGAGGCGCTGCACCGCGAGACCGGGCAGCTGCTTCAGCGCGCCGAGGTCCTCGAACGAGGTAGTGAAGGCGCCGAACCCGCCCTCCTCGAGGAACGAGCGCAGCCCGACCTCGATCGCGGCGCCGTCCCGCAGCGACTGATGACGGTCGCCGCCCGGGAGGAGCTCCTCGACCACGTCGTACTCGTCGAGGTAGATCTGCACGAGGGCGTCGATCTCGGCATCCGTCGCCTGAGCGACACGCTCGGCCAGCTCGTTGACGCCCCACGTGTTCACCTGCACGCCGAACCGCAGCTCGGCCTCCGTCTTGTCGCCCTCGGTGACCGCGACGTAGCGCATGTTGTCACCGAAACGGGCGAGCTTCAGGGTGCGCGACGCGGCCCAGCCCGCCGACGCCCGCTGCCAGTCGTCGACCTGCTGACGGACCGCCGGGTTCGACACGTGCCCGACCACCGTCTTGCGCGCGACGCCGAGACGGGTCTGGATGTAGCCGAACTCCCGGTCGCCGTGGGCGGCCTGGTTCAGGTTCATGAAGTCGAAGTCGATGTCGGCCCACGGCAGCTCGACGTTCGCCTGCGTGTGCAGGTGCAGCAGCGGCTTCTGCAGCGCGTCGAGCCCCGCGATCCACATCTTCGCCGGGCTGAACGTGTGCATCCACGCGATCACGCCGATGACGTCGTCGCGCGCGTTGACGTCCAGGGCGAGCCGACGGATCGAATCGGAGTCCTTCAGCACCGGCTTCCACACGACCTTGACCGGAAGTCCCGCGAGCCCCTCGGCGACCGCCTGCGACTGCTCGGCGACCTGCGCGAGCGTCTCCTCTCCGTAGAGGTCCTGGCTGCCGGTGACGAACCAGATCTCGTAGCCGTCGAGCGACGTGGAAAGCGGGGTGCGGGTCATGGGATTCCTTTTTGGGGTTCTATCTGGGACGGGTGTCAGGTCAGAGCTTCGCCACGGCGGTCGCCTCGACGGCGAGCCCGTCGCGGTAGCGCGCCAGGTACGCCGCGAACCCGGGGACGTCCTCCGGGTCGGGTTCGATGACATCGATGGATGCCTCGGCGAAGACGTGCTCGCGGAGGTACGCGCCGAGATCGAGACCGGCGGACTTCGAGAGGTAGGCGGCGAGGACGGCGATCCCCCACGCCCCGCCCTCCGAGGCCGTCTCGCCGACGGCGACAGGTGCGCCGAGCGCACCGGCGAGGAAGCGCTGCGCGACCCCGGCCGTGCGGAAGACGCCGCCGTGCGCGAACATCCTGTCGAGCGCCACGCCCTCCCCCCTCGAGCACGCGCATGCCGAGGGCGAGCGTGCCGAACACGCCGTAGAGCTGGGCCCGCATGAAGTTCGCGAGCGTGAAGCGGCTCTCGGGCGTGCGGACGAACAGCGGCCGGCCCTCCGAGAGCTCAGCGATGGGCTCGCCGGCGAGATGGTTGTAGGCCAGCAGGCCGCCGGCGTCGGGGTCGCCGTCGAGCGCCTCCCGGAAGAGGACCGCGAAGATCTCGTCTGTGTCGAGCTCGCCGCCGGCCACCGCGGCGAAGCGCTGGAACAGGCCGACCCACGAGGCGAGCTCGCTGGCACCGTTGTTGCAGTGCACCATCGCCACCGGGTCGCCGGCAGGGGTCGTGACGACGTCGAGCTCATGGTGGACGCGGCTGAGCGGACGCTCCAGCACGACCATCGCGAAGATGCTCGTGCCTGCACTCACGTTGCCGGTGCGCGGGGCGACGGACTCGGTCGCCACCATGCCGGTGCCCGCATCGCCTTCCGGCGGGCAGAGCGCGGCGCCGGGGCGGAGCGCGCCGCTCGGGTCGAGGAGCGCGGCACCCGCGTCGGTCAGGCTGCCGGCGTCCTGGCCCGCGAGGAGCACCTCGGGAAGGAGCTCGGCGACGTGCAGGCCGTACGCCCGCTCCGAGACGAGGCGGTCGAACTTCTCGATCATCGCCGTGTCGTAGCCGCGGGTCGCGGGGTCGATCGGGAACATGCCGGACGCATCGCCGACGCCGAGCACCTTGCGCCCGGTGAGCTGCCAGTGCACGTATCCGGCGAGGGTCGTGAAGAAGTGAACCTTCCCGATGTGCGGCTCCTCATCGAGCACCGCTTGGTAGAGGTGGGCGATCGACCACCGCAGGGGGATGTTGACGCCGAAGAGCTCGGACAGCACGACGGCCGACCGCTCGGTGTTCGTGTTGCGCCACGTGCGGAAGGGGACGAGAAGCTCCCCCTCCTCGTCGAACGCGAGGTAGCCGTGCATCATGGCCGAGACGCCGATCGCGCCGATCGTCTCGAGCGGCGTGCCGTAGCGGGACTGCACCTCAGCGGCGAGGCCGGCGTAGGCATCCTGCACGCCCGCCCAGACCGATTCGAGGGAGTAGGTCCAGCTGCGGCCGACGAACTCGTTCTCCCACTCGTGGCTTCCCACGGCGAGCACGTGCGACGGGTTGTCGGCGTCGACGAGGCAGGCCTTGATGCGGGTCGAGCCGAACTCGAT
This sequence comes from Microbacterium sp. 4R-513, assembly GCF_011046485.1. Classification (NCBI taxonomy): domain Bacteria; kingdom Bacillati; phylum Actinomycetota; class Actinomycetes; order Micrococcales; family Microbacteriaceae; genus Microbacterium; species Microbacterium sp. 4R-513. The sequence continues at coordinate 2,125,417 of NZ_CP049256.1, read as the reverse complement.
GCCGAGGGCGGTGCGGCCCTCGCGGATGGCCGCGGACGCGGCATCCCGCGGATCCGCTCCCGAGTCCTGTCGAACGATCATCGGCGCGCGTCCCCCGACTGCCCGTAGACGTTCTGGTAGCGGTCGAACAGCTTGTCGATCGCCTCCTGCGGGATGGGGATGAGCGGCCCGGCCTCGCGCGCGAGGTGCACGGTGCGCGCGACGTCCTCGACCATCACGGCGGCCTTCACGGCATCCTTCGCGTCGACCCCGATCGTGAAGGGGCCGTGGTTCTGCATCAGCACCGCCCGCGAGCGGTGACCCGTGAGCGTCTCGACGATGCCGCGGCCGATCGAGTCGTCGCCGATGATCGCGAACGGCCCGATCGGGATGGGTCCGCCGAACTCGTCCGCCATCGCCGTGATGACGCAGGGGATCTCCTCGCCCCGCGCAGCCCACGCCACGGCGTAGGTGGAGTGCGTGTGGACGACTCCCCCGACGTGCTCCATGTGGCGGTACACGTAGGCGTGCGCCGCCGTGTCGCTCGAGGGGCTCCGCTCACTGCCGGGAGTGCCCGGGATGACGTTTCCGTCGAGGTCGCACAGGATCATGTTGTCCGGGCGCAGATCGTCGTACGAGACGCCGGAGGGCTTGATGACGAACAGATCGGCCCCCGGAACACGACCCGACACGTTTCCGCCCGTCCAGACGATGAGCCTGTAGCGCACCAGCTCGGCGTGCAGCGATGCGACCTCTTCGCGAACCCTCTGGATCGCGGCGTCCAGTTGATCGTTCGCCATCAGCTCGCCCGTCGCCGGGTCAGCGCGCGCTGGAGGAGGACGAAGACGAGCAGCACCGCACCGGTGATGATCGTGAGGTACTCGGGGTTGATCGTGCCGTCCTTGGTGATGATGAGGCGCAGCGCCGCGATGACGAAGACGCCGACGATCGATCCGAGGATGTAGCCGTAGCCACCGGTGAGCAGCGTGCCGCCGATCACCACCGCGGCGATGGCGTCCAGCTCCCAGCCGATTCCCGTCACGTTCTGCGCCTTGCCGCCGACCTCCGCGGTGTAGACGATCGCGGCGAGGCCGGCGAGGGCACCGGAGACGACGTAGATCCAGATACGGGTGCGGCTGACGGGCAGGCCCATGAGCTGGGCGGACGACTCGTTGCCGCCGATCGCGTAGACGGTCCGGCCCATGCGCGTCCGGTGCATGAAGTACATGCCGCCGAGCACGACGAGCACCGCGATGAGGAGCCCCGGCGTGATCGTGAAGTCGTTGACCTTCGGACCGTCGATGATCTTCCAGTCCGTCGCGAGCAGGAGGATCGGCGAATCGTCGGCCGCCACGACCGGAGTCGTGGAGAGGATCGACGCCAGACCGCGCGCGAGGAACATCATGGCGAGCGTCGCGATGAAGGGCTGCACGTTGAAGTACTGGATCATGACGCCCGAGATGAGGCCGAACGTCGCGCCGAACAGGATCATCAGCAGCATCGACAGCCAGCCGTTGACGCCGATGTTCATCAGCATCACGCCCGCCACCGAGCTGAAGGCCACCACGGCGCCGACGGAGAGGTCGATGCCGCCCGACACGATCACGATCGTCATTCCGACCGCGAGGATGATCGTCGGCGCGAAGCTCACGAGGAGGCTCGACATGGTGCCGGCGTGGAACACGCGGCCGTACGCGATCTCGGCGTAGATGAGCATGCCGAACAGCAGCACGAGGGCGGCGAGCGTGGGGATCAGCGTCTGGCTGCGCTCCCACAGGCCCGAGAAGCGGGCCGTCTGCTTCGGCTGCTTCGTCTCCGGGAGATCGGCTACGGGCGGGACGGACTCGGCAAGAGTGCGCGCGCTCATGCGACGACCTCCTTCTCCTTGACAGGGGCGCTCTGGTCGGCGACCGGCGCCACCGGCGCGGCGGGCGTTCCGCCGGATCTCGCGCGCCCGAAGGCGAACGACCGGACCCGCTCGGACTGGAGCAGCACCAGGACGATGATGACGAGCGCCTTGAACGCGGGCGTTGCCGCGGCGGGGATGCCGAGGAACAGCACGGTCTTGTTCAGGGTCGCGATGAGGAGGGCCCCGATGGTCGAGCCCAGGATCGAGAACTTTCCGCCGGCGAGGGATGTCCCGCCGATGACGACGGCGAGGATCGCGTCGAGCTCCATGAGGTTTCCAGTGCCCGACACGCTCACCGTCATGACCTCGGAGACGCTGAAGAGGCCGCCCACGGCGGCGAGAGCCGCCGACAGGATGTACACGCCGAAGAGGATCGGACGAGGACGGATGCCGGCCAGCCGGCTCGCGTGCGGGTTGATGCCGATCGACTCGATCATGAGGCCGAGCGCCGTGCGGCGCATGAAGAGGGCGATGATGACGACGATCGCGATCGCGATCACGAAGCTCGTCGGCAGGCCGAGGATCTGACCGTTCGCCAGCTGCCGGAACGGCTCGTTCGTGGCGTTGGTGTTCTGCCCGTCGGTGATCACGCGGGCGATGCCCCGCGCCGCCATCATCATGATGAGCGTGCTGATGAAGGGCTGCAGCCCCACCACCGCGACGAGCAGGCCGTTGATCGCGCCGAGCACGATCGCCAGCGCCAGCGCCAGCCCGATCGCCGTGAGCATGGCGCCCACCGAGGTCGGGTCGTTCACGGTCGAGAGCGTCTGCATCGCCACCGCGCCGCCGACGGCCATCATCGAGCCGACCGAGAGGTCGATGCCCTCGGTCGCGATGACGAACGTCATGCCCAGCGCGATCATGATGATCGGCGCCGATACGCGCAGGATGTCGAGCACGTTGCCCGTCAGCTGGCCCGTCGTGGGGTTGATGCTGAGCGCGAGGTAGGCGGGGTTCTTGAGGGTGTTGATCAGCAGCAGCACCGCGATGCCCACGATGGCCCAGAACCACGGGGTCCTGAGCGCGGTCTTGACGCGACTCATGACGCGTTCCCTTCGTTTGCGGCGTCGCCCTCGGCGACCTCCTCGGCGAGGACGTCGGCCTGGGCCTCCGCCTCCGCCCCTGATTCGGTGGCGATGACCGAGACGATGCTCTCCGCGGTCACCTCCGGGCCGTTCACGACCTCGCCGACCTTCTGGTGGTCCTTGAGGATCACGATCCGCTCCGAGAGGCGCACGACCTCTTCGAGCTCGGACGAGATGAAGACGACGCCCATCCCGCCTTCGGCGAGCTCGGCGACGGTCTCCTGGATGTCGGCCTTCGCGCCGACGTCGATGCCGCGGGTGGGCTCGTCCAGCAACAGCAGGTCGGGGTTCGTCGCGAGCCACCGGCCGAGCAGCACCTTCTGCTGGTTACCGCCGGAGAGCAGGCGGATCGGACGGTTCGGGTCGTTGGGGCGCACGCTGAAGCGCTCCATGTAGGTGTTCACAAGCTGGTCGACCTCGCGCGCAGGCACCCGGCGGAACCACCCCTTGCGAGCCTGGACGGCCAGCATGATGTTCTCGCGGATGCTCAGGTCGCCGACGATGCCGTCTTCGCGGCGGTTCTCGGTCGAGTAGGCGATGCCGTGGGCGAGCCCGGTCACGGGCGAGTTGAGTGCGACCTTCTTGCCGCGCACCCGCACGGTGCCCGAGTCGGCCTTGTCGGCGCCCGCGATGAGACGTGCGAGCTCCGTCCGGCCCGCGCCCAGCAGACCCGCGAAGCCGACGACCTCGCCGCCGTGCACCTCGACGTCGGTGGGCTCGATCGATCCCTTGCGGCCCAGGCCCTCTGCGGCGAAGACGGGCGTCTGCGAGCGGTCGCGCGCCTCGGTCTGCCGGTTGGAGCCCAGCGCGCGGAGCGATTCGAAGTCCTTGCCGATCATCTTGGAGATGAGCTCGGTGCGGTCGAGATCGCGCGTGAGGTACTCGCCGACGAAGCGTCCGTTGCGGAGGACCGTGATGCGATCGCTGATCGCATAGACCTGATCGAGGAAGTGGGAGACGAACAGGATGGCGACACCCTGGTCGCGCAGGCGCCGGATGACGCCGAAGAGCACCTCGACCTCGTTCGCGTCCAGGCTCGAGGTCGGCTCGTCGAGGATGAGCACCTTCGAGTCGGTGACCATGGCGCGGCTGATGGCGACGAGCTGCTGCATCGCGATGGAGATGGAGGAGAGCGGGGCGCGCGGGTCGAGGTCGCCCAGACCCATGCGCGCGAGGGCCTCACGGGCCAGGGCATGCGTCTTGCGCCAGTTGACGCCGGTGAGACCGCGCACCTCGTGGCCGAGCATGACGTTCTCGCCGATGCTCAGGTTCGTGCACAGGTTGACCTCCTGGTACACGGTGGAGATCCCCGCGGCCTGAGCGGAGGCCGTGCCGGAGAAGCTGCGCACCGCGCCGTTCACGACGATCTCGCCGGAGTCGATCTGGTAGACGCCGGTCAGCGCCTTGATGAGCGTCGACTTGCCGGCGCCGTTCTCCCCCATGAGGGTGTGGACCTCGCCGGGGAGGAGGCGGAAGCTGACCTCGTCGAGCGCCTTGACGCCCGGGAAGGTGATGGACGCGCCGCGGACCTCGACGATGGCGATCGGTTCAATCATCGCTGGGTGACTCCTTGTTGCTGACTGCGTGGATTCGGGCGGGAGAAAGGGAACGAGCGGGGGCCGCCGAGAACGGCCACCCCCGCTCGCACTGATCTTCCTCTTACCGACGCTCGGTCGGGTCAGAAGCCCTTGCCCGCGTCGATCGCGGCCTGACCGGCCTCCGCGGAGTCGAACGTCTCGCCGGGGACGACGATGGTCTTCTCCACGCTGTCACCCGCGAGGGCCTTGTTCACGGCGTCGACGGCGAGGTCGCCGAAGAACGGGTTGTACTGGGCGACGAAGCTGAGGTCGCCCTTGGCGAGCGCCTCGAGCGCCGGCGTGGTGCCGTCGATCGTCGCGATCTTGACGTCCGTGCCGGGGACGAGGCCGGCGGCGGTCACGGCCGCAGCGGCGCCGATGCCCATCTCGTCGTTCTGGGCGAAGATGAACTGGAGGTCGGGGTGCTCCTTGAGGACGGTCTCGATGACCGACTTGCCCTCGTCAGCGGTCCAGTTGGCCGTCTGCGCGCCGATCTTGTTCCAGCCGTCCTTGCCCTCGATGGCGGCGTCGAAGCCCTCGTTGCGCTCGTTGACGACCGACAGGCCGGGAACGCCCTCGAGCGTGTAGTAGTTCGCACCCTCGGGGAAGGTCTCGGTGGCCCACTCGCCCACCGAGCCGGCGACCTTGACGTTGTCCGGGGCGATGCGCGTGACGTACAGGTCGTCGCTCGCGTCGACACCGCGGTCGAGCAGGATGACGGGGATCTCGGCCTCCTGAGCGAGCTTGAGCGAGTCCTCCCAGCCGGATGCCTCGGTCGCGGTGAGGAGGATCACGTCGACCTCGTCGTTGACGAACGTCGAGAAGGCGTCGAGCTGCGACTTCTGGTCGGTCGGGCTCGCGGCGGGCGCGTACTTGAGGTCGAAGCCGGCGTCCTTGGTGAACGCATCCTTGATGGCCTGCTCGTTGGCGTTGCGCCAACCGCCCTCGGGACCGACGGCGACGAAGCCGACGGTGGTGAGGTCGCCGCTGCCGCTGTCGCCGCTGTCGGCGTTGTCGCCGTCGCCGGAACCGCCCGAGCAGCCGGCCAGGCCGAGCGCGAGGACGCCCGCCCCGATGAAGCCGAGCACGCCCAGCATGCGCTTCTTGTGTGCCATGTGATCTCCTCCTTGAGACTCTCCGACGCGCTTCGTCGAAGAGAAGTGTGTGCCCCGGGCGGGACACCCTCGGGTGTTGTGTGACTCATTGTGCGCGCTAACAATGTCCGCGCGCAACTCGAATCGCGATATTCGTTATTTTCTCGTTACCGCGAACAACCCAGCGCCCGCGCGGAAGTGCGCTCCGCGGCCCCACCTGCGGCCGACGGAGCGCAGCGGACGTGGTGAGTGTGCCTCGGCCGACGCCTCGCCGAGGTCAGGAGCCCGGCGCGGCCGTCGAGCCGCGGACGATCAGCCGGGGCTCGATGACGTCGTGCTGGAAGCCGTCCTCTTCGCCGTCGATCGCGTCGATGATGAGCTTGAGGGCCAGCTCGCCGAGGGCGGCGAAGTCCTGTCTCACCGTCGTCAGGGGCGGCAGGAAGTGCCGCGCATCGGGGAGGTCGTCGAAGCCCACGACACTGATGTCGTCGGGCACGCGGATCCCCCGCTGGCAGAGCCCGTGCACGAGCCCGAGAGCCATCTGGTCGTTCGCGGCGAAGACCGCCGTGACGCCGCCGAAGTCGTAGGTCGAGCCGAACTCGTAGCCGTAGTCCGATGTCCAGTCCCCCGCGACGGGCGGGACGATCGGCAGGCCCGCATCCGCGAGGGCGTCGCGCCAGCCCTCCTGGCGCTCCCGGGCGTCGTACCAATCGAGCGGACCTGCGACATGGAGGATCCGCTGATGGCCGAGCTCGATGAGGTGCGAGACCGCGAGGGTGGCTCCCGCTCGCTGATCGACGGCGACGGTGTGCCACGCGGCATCCGGCTCCGCTTTGATGACGATCGTCGGAAGCCCGGTGGTCTGCTTGCGCAGCAGGTCGAGCGACGATGCGCGCGGGGCGATGACGCAGAGCGCGTCGACGCCCTGCGTCACGAGCTCGACGACGCCGGTGTCGATCTGCGACTCCTCCTCCTCCGAGATCGAGAAGGCGCTGATGGCGTAGCCGACATCGCGGGCCGCGCTCTCCAGCGCGCGCAGCGTGCTGTTGGGGCCGTACTGGACAGGCCCGTCGACGAGCACGCCGATGCGCATGGCGCGCCGCGTCGCGAGGGCACGCGCGATCGAGCTGCGCGTGTAGTTCATGTCGTCGATCGCGCGCAGGACGCGCTCGCGCGTCGACTCGCGGATGTTGGGATGACCATTGAGCACGCGCGAGACGGTCATGTGCGAGACGCCCGCCTGGCGTGCGACGTCGTAGATGCTGGGCCGCTGCCAGCCTCGCGTCACGTCCTCCGACACTGCGGATCTCCTTGCTCGCCGTCTGGCCCGGCGCCCTCTTGGAACGCCGGCGATCCGTCGACCCGAGCGCGAAGCCCGGCCTCCGACGATCGCCCACGGCGTCCGCTGACCACATCGTAGGGGGTTGATCGCTCCCAGAAACGCCACCCCGCACCGGCGGGACGCAGGCGATGCCGCAGCGCCAGGAGCAGGCCGGCCGCGACCAGGGCCACCGCTCCCCACAGCACCATGGCCGGGAAGGCGCCGCCGGTCGCGGGAAGATCGCCATCCCCCGCGCACGCGCCGACGCACGCCTGCAGGGGAGTGATGACGACGGAGATCTGGATGCCGTCGCTGCTGACGTCCTGCTCGGCGGCGAGCGCCGCCCCGACCGGATAGAGGGCGAGGATCGCGGCGGCCGCCGTCATCGCGAGGCCGGCGATCCGGACCCGCCGGCTCACGGGGTGACCACCGGCGCCTCAGCCGCCTTGCGGCCCTCCTCGCGCGCATCGGCGAGGAGGCTCTCGAGCCTGCGCCGGGAGCGGATGCGGTTCCAGAGGATCGCGAGGACGATGAGGACGATGCCCGCCAGGATGATGAGCTGCGGCCACGGGATCGCCCATGCCACGGTGCCCTCCTGGACGGGTGCGAGAGTGTCGGTGCTGCCGTCCATGGTCAGCACGGTCGCATCGAGAGTGACCGTCGTCGGGACGACGAAGAGGGGCCACACGCCGTCGACGACGACGGTGAGGGTGCGGACGTCGCCAGGGAGAAGCTCCTGCTGGGACTCCCCCTCCGCCGGGAACGCGACCTTCTGGCCGCCTGCCTCGACGGTGCCCTGTGCGAGCAGCCGGGTGTTGCCGTCGTTCGAGACGTCGAACGTGACGTTGAGCTCGCCGGGCTTCAGCGGGTTCCACGAGGTCTCGTAGTCCGGTGAGATCGTGCCGATCGATGCGGCGGGCGTGATCTCGCCCTTGACGCGCGTGAGCACCCGGAAGCCGACGCGGCTCTCGACGCCGAGACTCGTGCCGTCCTCGGCGGACTGCACGGAGAGGACGGATGCCGTGATCCCGGCGGCGTGATCGCCGGGCTCGGCGCGCTCCGGCACCGTCACGGAGTAGGGGATGACGGCGGTTTCGCCGGCCGGAACCGTCACGGTCTCGGGGATGGCGATCCAGGTGCCCGAATCCTTCGACTCCTTGTCGGCCGCGAGGATGTCGAAGCGGCCGGTGCGGGTGTAGTAGCCGTCGGCGGCGGTGAGCTGAAAGGTCACCTCGCTGTCGCCGACGTTCCGGACGGCGAAGTAGTCGTCGACCGTCGCGCCCGGGTCGACCTCATGCTCCGCTGAGCGGCGGCCATCCGGCCCGTTCGCGTCTGCGGGCGACACGGACCAGCGCACCTCCGGCGTCGCCGGCGGGTCGTCCGCTGCGAGAGCGGGAGCGGCGGGCAGGACGAGGGCCACGGCTGCGGCGAGGACCGCCAGGGTGCGAGTCAGGGCCGACGGGCGGCGGGTGAGGTGAAGCACGGGGTTCCAAACGTTTGGGCCGGGGCCGCCGACGACGGCCCCGACCCGATTTCAACACGGATCAGATGTGATCGCGTTTACTGCTCGTCTTCCCACAGCGTGAGCGTGAGCTTCGACGTGTAGGCGCCGGGCGTCACGTTCTTCGGCGTCTTGAGCGTGAGGTCGGCCGACGCCTTCCACTCGCCGACGGTCGCGGCATCCTGCGAGTCCAGCGCGAGCGCAAGGAGCTCCTCGCCGACGACGCCGACGTTGTTCGGATCGGCCTGCGGGTCGAGGACAGTGCCCACCTCGGGACCCTCCGCAACCTCGCCGTCGCCCTCGGCGGTGAGGAGCTTCGGCGCCCAGCCGAGGTGACCCGCCGAGATCGTGGCGCCGCCGGGGCCGGTGAAGTCCGACGCCTGACCCGTGACGTACCAGAAGACGCCCGCCGGAACCTCCGCGCGGTCGTCGGTCACCGTGACCTCGGGAAGGCTCCCCTTGAACTGGCGGATCGTGTCCGTCGAGCCTTCCTCGGTCAGGGTCGTCGAGTCGGCGGCCACCGAGAACGTCAGTGCGCCGACCGGCTGAATCGGCGCGATGTCGACCTTCACGTCGACGTTGTCGTCGTCGAGGGTGTCGGCGATGGCCGCACCCGCGCCGCCGATCAGAAGCAGGCCACCGAGCGCACCGGCTGCGGTGCGGGCGATGATTCCACGCTTGTTCATTCCTATTACTCCAATTCCCGGCCGGTTTCTTCCCGGACCGAACTTGGCGAGCGACCGGACCGTCCGGCCGTCGGGTCTCGCAGGAGGCTCAGCCCAGGCTGAACGCAACCCGCTTCTGTTGAGTCGCCGTGGACGCGGAGACCGCGCCGTCGACAGATGTTGCGTCTGCGCCCTGAGCCAGCCGACGCCACGGAGCGGGCACGTCGCCACGCCGCTGGGGGCGGGTGAAGTGTGTGAGCATCATGCACCTTTGCTCTGGATCCGACAGTGGATTCGATGGGCTCTTCACGCGATGTTAGCGGGAACTGTTAGCGAGAACAACCCTCCCGTCGTCACCCGCATGTCAGACCGGCGAACGGCGCCGGGACGGTGATGGAAACCGGCTTCCCGTCGACCGTCGCGGATGCCGCGACCGACGCCTCCCCCGGCACCAGGGCCGCCAGGCGCGTCGTGAAGGCCGCCGACGTCGACTTGCCGGGCGCCAGCTCCGCGATCTGCTTCGAGCCGTACGGCGTGGTCATGGTGAGCGCGACCGGCACACCCGAGACGTTCGTCGCCGATACGGTCAGCACGGCCTTGCCTGCCACGCAGCGCGCCGACGCCTTCGCCGTCACCTGAAGCACGGGCGCGGGCTTCGCCCGCACGATCTGCACGGTGTAGGTCGCCGAGGTGGTGTGGTCCTGCGCGGTGGAGCGCAGCGTCACCACCGTGGGCTGGTCTCCCGCGGCGAGGGTGACGGTGCGGGGCTGCGTGTCGTCGATCAGCACGTCCCCGAGGTAGACGAGACCGCTCGGCGTCGCAGGATCGGCGTCGAAGGTCGCGGTCGTGGCATCGGAGGCAACGGTCGCGGTGTAGGCGTACGTGCCCTTGGCCAGCGCCGGGGTGAGCGTGCCCTCGTCGAACGAAAGGGCTGAGAGCTCGGCATCCGTCGCGTACGTGGTCTTCGATGTCGTGTAGACGCCGAACACGCCGCCGACGTAGCTCGTGCCGTTGCCCTGGAAGCGCACCGTCACGACGGGGATCTTCTTGCCGTTCTTGTCGAGCACGTAGTTGCCCGCCTGGTCGCGCTTGTAGCTGTCGCGCGCGGCGATCCCGTCGAGGACGGATGCCGGGATCTCGTCGTACTGGACGTAGAACGTGGTCGAACCGGCCGCGTTGGTCACCCGCTCGTGCTTGAGGAGCACGTCGTTGAGATACACGTCGAACGTCCTGCCGTTGTCACCGCCGTAGTACCGCACGCCGAGGTAGTTCTTCGGCAGAGTCGGGTCGACGCTCATGTCGTACTGGAAGAAGGCATCGGTCGCGATCTGTCCGTCGCGGTACCCCTCGCCGAGCCACACGCCGACTCCCGACTTGTTGAACTTGTAGTTCTTGTCGGCCTCGCTGTTGTTGTCGTCGAACGAGGTGAGCGAGTCGATCGTGGTCTCGGAGATGCGCAGTTGCTGCTTCTCCTTGAGGATCTGCGCCTGCGACTCGGGCGAGTCCGGCTGCACGAGCGTCATGTACATCGCGTATCGGGCGTTGTAGAGGCTGTAGTACGGCTCGAAGGTCAGCGCCTCCGATGTCGCATCGACGTTGTGCAGCTTGAACCGCATGGTGGTCATGCCGTTCTTGTTCACGCCGTTCGGGATGCGCTCGAGGTTCTGCTCGATGCCGGCCTTCCAGGCCTCCGCGTCGTCGACCACCACGTTGCCGTTGAGCGACTTGTCGGCTGTGCTCATCTGCACGAGGACGCCCGCCGTGTAGCTGGCGTTGACATTCGCACGGCTCAGCTCGCTGGCGAGCAGGACGGGGCCGTACTTGAAGGCGACCCAGTTGGGGTTCTCGGTGCCCGCGTCGACCCAGACCTTCGCCGGAAGCGTGTAGGTGATGACGTCACCGGCGGCGACCTCGAACGACACATAGCCCGCGGCGGAGAGTGCCGCCGCATCCTTCGCGACGCCGTTGACCGCGAGCGTCGGCGAGCCGGCCACCCATGACGGGATGCGCAGACGCACCGTCGTGCCCGCGGGGAGCGTCCCGCCGTCGAGAGCCGCGACCTGGATGGTCACCGTGTCCTGGTTGGGGATGTCGGCCGTCTGCGTGAGCCTCAGGTTCTGGACCGTCGATGAGTAGACCGACGATCGGAACTGGTTGACGTAGACGGATGACGCGTCCCGGAAGTAGAACGAGTCGCCGAGTTTCGTGAAGCTCTCGATCCCCGTGCCGTGGTCGCACCAGAACTGGTCGAACCGCGTGCCGAAGATCTTCGCGTACCCCGCCGTCTGGGGCTGGAAGTACGTCACCATGCCCGTCTCGGGATTCTGCGACGCCAGGATCGTGTTGATGTAGGTCGACTCGTAGTAGTCGGCGTACTTGACATCCTTCGTCACCTGGAACAGGGCGCGGCTGAGCTTGAGCATGTTGTACTCGTTGCAGCCTTCGACCGTGGAGTTCTCGCCGTAGCCGCTCGTCGTGCCGTTGGTCGCCACCTCGTACAGGGTCTCGGCGTCGTGGAAGTGCTCCGACTGGCTGTTGCCGCCGTTCGCATAGGTGTGATCGCGGATGACGATCTCCCAGAACTTCTCGGCCGCCGTCCGGTACATCGGCAGCGCGGCCTTCTCGGCGGACGTGAGGGTCGCGTAGAGGTCCGGGTTGTCCATGAAGACCGTGTAGCGCTTCAGCGCGCCGACGAGCTTGGGGATCGTCGTGTTGGCGTGCTTGCCGCTGAGCACGTCCTGGCCCGCGGCGAGCTGCTGGAACAGCGTGACCTCGTCGAAGTACTCGGCGGCACGCTTGTGCACGGGGTTCTTCGTGATGCTGTACAGCTCGTAGAGCGCCTCGTTCATGCCGCCGTACTCGGTCGTGAGGATCGAGGCCGGGTTGGCCTGCGTGCTCGCCCAGTTGCGCACCCACGTTCCGAAGCCCGACGCGACGGTGCGCGCCCTGGCGGCGACGTCGGAGGGAGCGTACGCGTACGCGTCGAGCAAGCCGGCGAGCACCTTGTGGAGGTTGTAGAACGGCACGAGCAGTCCGCCGCCGCCGTTCGGCAGCACGTTCAGCCCGAAGGGCGCGACGTAGCCGGCGTTGGCCGGGTTGGCCGCGGCGAAGGCGTCCTGGCTGCGCTTGAGTCCGTCGACGGCCGCGGTGAGCTTCGCGAGCAGCTGCGCCTTGGTCGAGGCATCCGTCTCCGTCGCATAGGACTGCGAGAGCGCAGAGATGTAGTGGCCGAAGAAGTGGCCCTGGAATCGGGTGCCCGTGGGGCGCTCCCACCCGCCGTAGGGGGCCGCCGTCGTCGGCAGGCCTGCATTGACGTAGAAGGAGTAGAGGAACTTCTCGGGGTCGAGCGCGAGAAGGTACTCGACCGTCTTGGCGTGGCCGTTCTCGAGGTAGTCGTCCTCGATCGCGACGTTGCCGAGCCCCGCCTCCTCGAGGTACACCGAGGGGGTCGTCGAGCCGACCGCCGGGACGACGACCTGGAAGGTCTTCGTGACCGGGGCGCTGCCGCCGTAGGTCGCGCTCGCGGTCAGGGTCACGGTGAACGACGAGGTGACCGGTCGCGTGACGTGCGCCTCGCCGCCGTTCATCGAGATGACGCCCGAGTTCGACGATGCCCAGCTGATCGCCGTTCCCTTGGCGCCGACCGTCGGCAGGGCGAAGTCGGCATCCGCTGTCGGCTGCACCGAGAGCGAGTCGAGGTCGGACTGGGCGACGGTGGCGGGGTCGAACGCCGGGTTGTTCTGCTGCGTCAGGGACACGACATCCTGGATCGTCGCCACGCCGTTGTAGAGCGTGTAGTCGTCCATCAGGCCGTTCGCGTGAGCACCGTTATAGGTCGGGCCGTTGTAGCCGAGGGTCTTCACCGAGGTGCTCTCGGACCCCAGCACTCCGGTCGTGGTGCCCGAGGCGGCGTACTTGACGGTCGAGACCTGACGGACGCCGTTGCGGTAAAAGGCCACGGCCTTCGTGGCCCTGTCGTAGGTCGCGACGACGTGGGTCCACTGACCGGTCGGGAAGAAGTCTGCGCGCGGCGCGTCGACCGCGACCTTGTAGGGCTGACTGGGCGACGGGCCGATCGACAGCACGAGCGGCGACGTCGCGCTCTCGGACGTCAGGTACCAGCCGTCGGAGTTGTAGACCGTCTTGCTCCACGCGAAGACCTGCTCGCCCGACATCGCCGCGTTGGGCTTGTACCAGAACGAGACCGTCAGGTCCTGCGGCTGCAGGTTCGCGGCGGTGCCGAGGCGGATGGCGTTCGAGCCGGTGAAGTTGAAGGCGCGCCCATGGATGCCATCGCCGTACGCGGCGGTGCCCTTCTGCATCGTGACGGCCGCGGCGTTCGTGCTCGCGTCGGTGAGAGCGTCGTCGAAGCGCAGATCGAGCACCTTCGACGACTCGATCGAGAGCGGCCCCGCAGCCGTGGCCGCCGCAGGTGCGACGACGGCGAGCCCCGCCGCTGCGAGCGCTGCTGCCGTCGCGACGGCGACGGCACGCCGGAGAACCCGGATCGGGCGGCGGCGTGCGATGGATGCCTCGGCCCCCGCAGTGGGGATGTCATGGATGCTGTGCGCCATTGCTGCTCTCCTGTTAGCGGTACCAGATTGCCCGCTCCGCCATTGTTAGCGCGAACGGATACGGGCTGTCAAGGGTGGGCCGCGAGTGGGAAGCCATTGCCCTTCCCCTAACGTGAGCGCTAACATCCTCACGCGGCGCATGATCTCGTGCGGCGCCCCTCCCCGAACAGCAAAGGAGCTGGAGTGGCACACACGCACACGTCGTCGCCGCCGGCGAAGCATCCGTCCCGGCGCACGCTGCGCTCTCTCGTCGCGACGGCGGCAGGCGCGGCCCTCACGGTGACCGCCCTCGTCCCACTGGCGGCGTCGACCGCCTCCGCCGACTCGACCGTCCCCAGGGCGGGACTCCTCGCGGAGTACCTCTTCGACGAGACGAGCGGTTCGACGGTTCCGAACACCGCAGCGAGCACCGTCGGTCCCGCGACGGTCGTCAACGGCACCGACAGCCTCTGGACCGGGTCATCCCTCGTCTTCACCGGCGGCAGCAAGACGAGCACGACCGCCAGCTGGGTGCGCCTCCCCGACTCGCTGCTGGGAGGCAAGACGTCGGCCACCATCACGATCGAGACGAAGCTCGACGCGTCGATGAAGAACACCTTCAACTTCCTCTGGAACATCGGCAACGACACGACGACGCAGTACTACTTCACGTCGGTGCGCGACAACGCGCGCACCGCGATCACGACGTCCGGGGGCGGCGGAGAGGTCAACGCCCGCTCCGCCACCGCGCTCGCCGCCGACCGCTGGTACAGCCTGACCTCGGTGATCGGCGGCGGGCGCATCACGTTCTTCGTCGACGGTGAGCAGGTCGCGTCGGCCGCGACCACCCTCACTCCCGCGTCGATCACGAATCAGACGCTCAACGCCATCGGACGCTCGCCGTGGCCCGACCCCATGTACAAGGGTGAGGTCTCGACCTTCCGCGTGTACGACCGTGCACTCAGCGCCGCCGAGGTGAACGCCGTGTCGGACGCGGATGCCGCGCTCCACGCCGCGTCGTTCCAGCAGGCTGCGCAGACCATCGCCGACGGCGTCGCGAACGTGACGATCGACGAGGGGACGACGACGCTTCCGAACTACGGCGGACGCGTCACGTGGGCCTCGAACGATCCCCGCCTCGCCATCGGCGCGGACAAGCTGACCGTCACGGCACAGCAGCCCGCGCAGGGCCAGCCCACCATCCAGACGACGCTGACGGCGACGGCATCCGTCCGGGGGAAGACCGCGACGCGGCAGGTGCCCGTCACGGTCCAGCCGGTGCCGGCAGCCGAGACGCCGTACGGCTATGTCATGGTGCACTTCATCGAGGACTCGGCGGGCTACGCAGAGAAGATCTATCTCGACGTCTCGCGCGGCGACAACCCCGAGCACTGGGATCCGCTCAACGGCGGCAAGCCCATCCTCGCGTCGCAGCTCGGCACGACCGGGGTGCGCGACCCGTACCTCACCTACAACCCCGAGACCAAGACGTACTACATCATCGCCACCGACCTGCGGGTCTTCGGCGGCGACCAGGGCGTCAGCGGCTGCACGACCTGGTGCTACTGGAGTTCGAAGGGCAGCACGAAGCTCAACGTCTGGGAGTCCAAGGACCTCGTCTCGTGGAGCGCGCCGAAGCAGTTCGACGTCGCCCTCTCGGGCGGTGCGAAGGTCGCCGAGCTCGGGATGGCGTGGGCACCCGAGGCCACGTGGGTGCCGAACTACAACGCCGACGGCTCGGGCGCGTTCGTCCTCTACTGGTCGTCCAACGTGTACCCGGATGCCTCGCACTCCGGCTCGTCGTACTCCCGCATCCTGTGGGGCGCGACGACGGACTTCTCGCAGAGCACCTATCAGTACGGCGGCGTGTTCATCGACGCGGGCGGCAACACGATCGACACCACGATCATCCAGAACGCGGGCAAGACCTACCGCATCACGAAGGACAACTCGGCGGGCAAGGGCATCTACATGGAGTCGACGTCGGCGGCCGATTGGTGGAAGCCTGCAGCGACCTGGACCCGCCTGCAGACCGCGATCGGCGCCGTGTGGGCCGGCGGGAACGCCGGCGGCGTCGAGGGCCCGGCCGTCTTCCAGCGCCACGGCGAGAGCAAGTGGTACCTCTACGTCGACGTCATCCCGTCAACCGGCTACCGGCCCATGCAGACGACGAATCTCGACGCGGGGTGGTCGCAGCTCGTGAGCAGCAGCTTCTTCATGGCGCCCAGCACGAAGCACGGCGGCATCGTCGGCCTCACCCGCGGACAGTACGACACGATCCGCGCGGCGGACTCCGCGGCGGCGGTGACGAGCGACCTCGGCTCCGTCGAAGTGACCGAGGACGCGACGGATGCCTCGATCCGCGCCGCCCTGCCGGCGAAGGCCGCTGTCACCCTCGCCTACAACCGTGGCACGGCATCGCAGCCGGTCGACTGGAACGTGTCGACGGTGGATGCCTCGACCCCGGGCACGTACGACGTGACAGGGACCGTCCGCACGATCGGCGCCAACCTCAACCAGTGGGTGGGCGCGGGCGGCTCGACGGCGTGGAACGCGACCGACCGGACGCTCTTCAGCTCGACCGCGATCACGGTGAAGGCCAAGGTCGTCGTCACGGCGGCGCCGCTGCCGGTGACGGCCGTCGCCGGCACGCGGTGCGTCGCGGGCAAGGTCGTGCTGGCTGTCACGGTGACGAACGACGGCACGGCGGCGGTCGCGCTCGACGTCGGCACGGCGTACGGCTCGAAGTCGGTGGCGACGCTCGCGCCGGGCAAGTCGACGTCGGCCGCCTTCACGACGCGTCTGGGCTCGATTCCCGCCGGCACGGCCGATGTCACGGTCTCGGCCGGCGGCGCGACGGCGCACACGACTGCCTCGTACGCCACGGCCGCCTGCGGCTGACGCGCCGGCTCCGGCTCCGGCTCCGCCGAACGGCCCGCAGTCTTCGGACTGCGGGCCGTTCCGCGTCTCCGGTCCGCGGGTCTCCGCTCGCGGGCCCGCCGAGATCGCGCGAATCACCGGCCCGGGCCCCGGGCATCCGTCATCTGTGCGATCTCGGCCGCCCGCCCCGTCCGGAAGGGCGCAGAGGTCGTGTCCGGCGCGACGAAGGACCCGCCCGGCCGAAGCCGGACGGGCCCTCGCGCATACGTCAGTTGCAGGCCGCGGCCGCGAACGGCAGCTGCTGCTCCAGCGTGACGGTCTTGCCGTCGACGACCGCGGAGGCCTTCAACGCGACCGACCCGGCCGGAATCCCGGCGAGCCGCGTCGAGAACGTCGTCGAGACGGACTTGCCGGCCGCGACCGACCCGAGGTTCTTCGACCCGTAGGGTGACACGATCGAGATCGAGAGCGCGACGTCGTCGGCGTTCGACACGGTCACCGCCTGCACGACCTTGCCGGCGACGCAGCGAGCGACCACGGCGCCTGAGACCGCGAGCTCCGGCGCGGGTGAGCCGACCGTCACCGCGACGGTCGGGGCATCCGACCCTGCCAACACGTCGTAACCCTGGAACGAAGCGGAGAGCGACACCGCCGCGTCGAGGTCGGGCACGACGGCCTCGGCGACGTACCCGTCGCCGCTCGGCCGGACCGCGGCATCCACCGTCGACTCACCGAACCGGAACCGCACCGATCCCGCGACCGTGCCGCCGTCGGCGGCGGTGACCCACGCTGACACGACGTCGCCGGGCTCGAGGACGTCCCCGTCCGAGATCCCAGCAAGGGCCGTCGTCGTCGAGACCTTCGTGGGCGCGGCGCCCTTGGCGGACTCCCACTGGTTCAGCGTCACCGGCAGCACACTGCCGTGCCGGGACTTGGGCAGAGCACCCGTCGCCGTCCGCCACTGGGGGTTCGCGAGCGTCTCGGTGAACAGCGGCAGGTAGCCGGCGCCCGTGAAGTCGTCGACGAAGAGGTAGAAGCCCTCCGTCGATCCCGCAGGCAGGGCGGTGTCGCCCTTGTTCGCGCGGAAGATCGTCGGGCCCTCGGTCGTGCGGGTGGTGTTGCGGGCCGTCTTCGAGATGCACGTGGCATCCGTCTTCCACGCGTAGTCGCCAGGGAGCGAGAGCGCACGCAGCGCGTCGGAGCTCTCCTGCACGATGTCGACGCAGCCCGTGACCTCCTTCGTGAAGCGGTAGAAGGTGCCGTCGTCCTCGATCACGGTCGAGTCGATGCGGTCGCCGGCGTCCTGCCAGACCTTGGCCTTCGAGAACGTCTGGAAGTCGCGGGTCGTGGCGTACATGACCTTCGAGTACGTGTAGTTCGGCGTGCCGGCCTTGTCGTACGGACGCGTCGCATCGAGGAAGACCCGCGACGACCAGTAGACGACGTATTCGGCGGCCGCCTCATCCCAGTACGCCTCCGGCGCCCACGTCATCGAGGCGAACGGGCCCGACACCTTGACGTGGCGCTGGGCGCTCCAGGTCTTGAGGTCGGTCGACTCCCAGATCTCGAGGTAGGCGCTGCCGTCGTCGAGCGCAGAGTCCCACGACGTGCCGCCGCCGATCGAGAGATCGGTCGCGATGAGGAAGAAGCGGTCGCCCTCCTTCGAGCGGAGGATGAACGGGTCGCGGAGCCCGGTCGTGCCCTTCGTCGACGTGATGACCGGGTTGCCGCCGTTGAGGACGTCCCAGCTCATCGCGCTGTTCCCCTGCGACGCGGCAAGCGAGATCTTCTCCCCCGCGACCGTGTCGGCCGTGAAGTACGCGAAGACGTACCGCTCGTCCGCCGCGGGACGGGGGGATGCCGCGACCCTCACGTCGAACGCACGAGTGACCGCAGATGCACCCGCGCCGACCGTCGCGGTGAGCGTGACCGGGACGTCGGGCTGGCCCCACGCCGGCCGCGTAACGACGCCCGCAGCCTTGGCGCCGGCGGCGGCATCCGTGATCACTGCGGTGTTCGAGGACGTCCACGTGACGGGCGAGCCCGCTGCGCCGCGCGAAGGCAGCGTGACGTCACCCCGCACCACCGAAGGAACCGACAGGGCGTCGCGGTCAGCGGCGATTTCGGCCGCTGTCAGGGCGGGCACCGTCACAGCGAATGAGCGGGGGGCGGATGCCGCGACCCCGCGCGTCGTCGCCGTGGCGACGAGCGTCGCGGTCGCCGCCGGGAAGCCGGGCGCCGGCCGCGTCACGACGCCGTCGGACGTGACCACAGACGGGTTCGAGGAAGCCCACGAGATGCCGCGGAGCGTGAACAGGTCGAGGTCGCCGGTGACGGCGCCGGTGTCGCCCAGGTCGATCGACGCGAGCTTGGAGGCCGACGCGGCAGCGAGGTCGGCGGCGTGCGCCGCTCCGTCGCGGTCGGACAGAGCGACGACGTCCGAGTCGCTCAGTGCCCGGTCGTAGACGTGGAAGGCGCCGACCGAGCCCTTGAAGAGGGCGTCGGGCCACGGCGAGCGGCCGATGGTGTTGAGCGACTGCGCGATGGCGGCCGGAGTAAGGGTGGTCGTGCCCACGCCGGACCGCTGCCCATCCGTGTAGAGCGTGATGGTGTCGGCGTCCGCGTCGATGACCGCCGTCAGGCTGTGCCAGCGGTTCGCGGTCACGGCGTAGCCCGTGCCGTTGCGCTCGCCGCCGCCGGACGCCGTCGTGATCGCCGAGCGCGCGCCGCGGGCTGTGGCGAACCAGTACTGCTGGTTCGCGTCGTTTCCGATGTTCCACAGGAAGTGGTTCGTCGTGAGCATCGTGGGGTCGACCTTGACGTCCATCGAGATGGTCGCCGACGACGCGCTCTTCAGCAGGTCGTCGGGAAGCTCGACCCAGTTGCCGGTCGAGGTCTTCGCGCCACCCGTGAACCGCAACGTGCCGGGCTCCGACCGCTGGTCGGCTGCAAAGTTGCGCACGATGGCGTCGAGCGGGTCTCCCGCCGCGGCAGCGCCATCGGCCGTGTTGCGGATCGCGTCGCCCGATGTCTCGTCGAACAGGTATTGCGCGACCAGTCCGTCGGCGAGGGAGTCGGCCGCGACGGCGGGCGCGGCGATGGCCGCGGGGAGCCCTGCGCCGGCCAATGCCACGGCGGCGGCCGTCGCCAGCGCGATGCGGCGACGCGCCGCACGTCGCGGGCTGCGCTCGTGCGGGGGTGCGCCGTCCGCTTGAGTCCTCGGCGTCATGTGCTGCCTCTCCTGTTCGGAAGGGATCGGGTGATGCGGAATCCGGCCGCGATGGGCGGGCCGGAATGGCACAAAGCCGGGCGCGACGGAGTGTCTGCGCCCGGCTTCGTGGGCTTGATCAGCCGCAGTTCACCTGCGGGTAGGCGACGGTCTGGCTCGCGGTGACCGCCTTGCCTCCGACGGTCGCGGTCGCGTCG